>DATEVZ010000229.1:0-9028 GCA_035258265.1 Candidatus Acidiferrales bacterium | reverse complement strand
AGAAGACGCCGCGGCGATACAGCATCTGCTGAAACTCATCTGGTTTGGGAGCAGCGACCACGTCGTCCGGCGTAATTCCGCCACCACCGTACACTTGGCGGCCGCTATCAGTGAGCTTCACTTCTGGCTTTTTGGGCGGCTGCGGATTGTAGTGGTAGTCGTAGAGCGAAATGTTCTTGTAATCGCGCTGAATGAGCCGGCCGCTTGGGGTGTAGTAACGAGCCGTGGTGAGCAACAGCGCTGTGTCTTGGCTCAACGGAAATTGCGTTTGCACCAAGCCCTTCCCAAAGCTCGTCTCGCCCACAATCAGCCCGCGATCGTGATCTTGTATCGCTCCGGAAACGATTTCCGACGCCGACGCGCTCTGCCCGTTGATGAGCACAATCACGGGGACTTCGATGCCCTGGTTGCCGCGCACCGCGTAATAGCGGCGTTCCTGTGAGGCGCGACCGCGATGCGAGACCACGATTTCATTCTTGTCCAGGAACATGTCTGCCATGCCTACGGCTTGGTTCAGCAGGCCGCCGCCATTATTCCGCAGGTCAATGATCAGGCCATCGAGCTTGGAGACATCCAATTGCTTCAGAGCTTCGGCCAGGTCGCTATCGGTTGTTTCGTTGAAGGTGGTCACCCGCACATAGCCAATTCCGGGTTTCGCCATCGTGTAATATTCCACGCCGGGGCGGGGGATCTCGTCGCGCGTCACAGTCACTTCGATCGGCTTATCCCAGCCTTCGCGGCCGAGCGAGATATGCACCACGGTGCCCTTGGCGCCCTTCAGCATGTCCGCTACTTCGGTGGTCGTCAGTCCGTCGCAAGACTTGCCATCCACTTTCTGGATGATGTCGCCCGGACGTATGCCGGCTTTATAGGCGGGCGAGCCCACGAAGGGGGAGAGCACTACGGTCTGATTCTCGCGCTGCTGTACAGTCATGCCGACGCCGTAGTACTTGCCTTCCTGCTCTTCCTTGAAGAGGGCGTACTGCTTGGGGTCGAAGAAATTCGAGTGAGGATCGAGCACGCGGAGCATGCCGGGAATCGCACCGTCGTAGATCACCTTGTCGGCGTCCACCGGATCGGCGTAATTGCGCTCGACGACCGACAGAACGTGCGTAAAGCTCTTGACCGAATCCTGCATGTCGTTTTGGCCGGCAGCGGTCGCGCGAACCGACGGGCCGTATAAGCCGCCCAAGATCGCCGAAACAGCCAGTACCACCACCAGCACTACGACTCCGCGCCCAGATGACCCCTTAGATTCCATGCGTCCTCACTTAGCCCCAAGAAGGCGATTATAGCATACAAGTTTTCGGCGGTTTGACACGCTTCGGGCCCTCTTCTATGATTCAAAAATGGCGCCGAAGATGCCGTCAGAAAGTCGAATTCCTGGCCGGTCTTCGTCCCAGACACGCCATGTTTAGTGTCCCACACCTGATTATTATTTTCGCGGTGGCCCTGATGGTCTTCGGACCCGAGAAGCTGCCCGAACTGGCGCGCAATCTCGGCAAAATCATGGGCGAATTCCGGCGCGCCACCGGCGAATTGCGTTCCACCTTCGAGGGACATATGCGCGACCTGGAACGCGAGGCGGAATTGCGGCGCATTCGTGAAGCTCAGCCGCCCACGCAGACAATCGGCGGTGGCGCGGCGGCTCCAGGCACGGGTACACCGGCTCTGGCGGCGGAATCAACGAGCGACCCGCTTCCGCCCGCTCCAGGCACGGTGGCAACGGACGCGCCGAACTCCTTCGCTTCGCGCGAGCCGCAAGCTTCCGAGCCATCGCAGCCAGAGGTTCACAATCAAGATAGCGACAACGATCCCCGTCAGGGTGACCATCCTGATTTAGCTCCCGAGAAAGTGACCGATGGCCGACCCCGCCCAGCCTGATACCACTGCTCTACCGCCCGCCGAAGAAGATAGTGGCGGGAAGATGTCATTTTTCGAGCACCTTGTAGATCTCCGCAAGCGCTTGATCAATTCCGCTGTAGCGATCGCACTAGGCGCGTGCATCGGACTGCTGGTTTCGAAGCATTTCATCGTCATCCTGGTGAAGCCGATGCAGGACGCGTTGCGGGCTTCGCATTTTGACGACAAGCTCTACTTCACTAGTCCCGCCGGTTACGTCACGCTGGTTATTAACATCGGCCTGTACCTGGGCATCGTGCTGGCGATGCCATTCGTGCTCTATCAGGTGTGGCTCTTTGTCGCGCCCGGGCTGTACAAGCATGAGCGGCGCGCCGTCTCGGGCTTCATTATTTCCTCGATGTTTCTGTTTCTCTGCGGCATTGCGTTCGGCTATTTCGTGATGTTGCCGCAAACTCTGAGATTTTTGATCGGCTTCGCCTACGACGCGCCCGTCAAACCGCTCATCAGCTACAACGAGTATTTCGAACTCATTTTGATTATTCTGGTCGGGCTGGGCGTGATCTTCGAGCTGCCGGTTCTGATTTTCATTCTTTCGCTGTTCGGTATTGTGACGCCGAAGTTCCTGCTGAAGAATTTCCGTTACGCGATGCTGATCATCACCATTGTGGCCGCGGTAGTGACACCCACTCCAGACGCCACGACCATGCTGGTGTTCATGGCGCCCATGATCGCGCTTTATTTTATTGGCGTGCTGGTTTCTTACGTTGTGCTCCGGCGAAAACAGTCGCAAACTCTGGCGGGCGGGGAGGCGCAATAAGTGTTCATTTCATGCAGGAAACTGTGGCTCGGGGTTGCGGCGCTAGTGGCGATTGCCGGAATTGTGGCGTGCGGGGGATCGAGCCAGCCCTCCGCGGCGTCTCCGTCCAGCCCAACTGCTCTGTCTGCCACGAACCAGTCTGCTGCCTCCAAACCAACTGAAGCCGCTCCTACCGCGGATCAGACCGGCGGCTTCGATGGCGCGAAGGCGTACGAGCACGTCGCCAAACTCGTCAGCTTCGGCCCGCGTCCCCCGGCTTCCGAGGGGATACGCCGCTCGCAGGACTACATCATTTCGCAATTGAACAATTTCGGCTGCGAAATAGATCAGGATGATTTTCACGCTTCCACGCCCAAAGGCGATGTGCAGATGAAGAACATCATCGCGAAAGCGCCGGGCACAGGGCAGGGAATCATTCTGCTGCTCACCCACTACGATACGCTCGGCAGCGTTGAGAATTTTGTCGGCGCGGAAGATAGCGCGTCTTCCACCGGCCTCATGATTGAAATGGCTCGGCAACTTTGCGGGAAGAAAGGGCCGAATTCAGTGTGGATCGCGTTCCTCGATGGCGAAGAAGCCTTCGTGAACTGGAATCAGGATAATGACCACACTTACGGCAGCCGCGAATTGGCCGCGCGCATGGCCCTTTCCGGCGACCTGAAGCGTGTGAAGGCCGTGATTCTCGCGGACATGATCGGGCAGTACAACCTCTCGATTCAGCGTCAATCGAATTCGCCGAAGTGGCTCAACGACTTGGTTTGGAAAACTGCCGCGCGGCTCGGATATAAAGATATTTTCGTTTCGCAAGAAACACAGACCCAGGACGATCACGACCCCTTTCTCGAGCGCGGGGTTCCTGCGTTGGACATTATTGACCTCAACGATTATATAAACGCAGGCTACTGGCACACTACGCAGGACACGCTCGACAAAGTCAGCCCGCGCAGCGTCGCGATTGTAGGACACGTAATTCTGGAATCCGTGGACGAACTGCAAAAGAAGTTTCACTGAATCATGCCGGCTATTGCTATCTCTTCTTCGAGCGGTCCTTACGTAGTGCACTGCGCGCCGCGACTTCTTGCTCGCTCGGCGTCTCTTGTTTCACGTCTGGGCGATCCAACTGGACTTTTTGTGCTTTCCTCGCCGCACGTGTGGACTCACTGGGGCCGGCCACTCACACGCGCGCTACGCGGGCGCCATCGCGTGACCGCCATCCTATTTGACGATAGCGAGTCCGCCAAGGACCTCGCCACCATCGAGCAAATCTCGCGGCAGCTGACTCGCGCGGGCGCGGATCGCGGCGCGACGATAGTTGCGCTCGGTGGCGGAGTTGTTGGAGACGTTGTGGGGTTCGTCGCAGCCACTTATTTGCGTGGTGTTCGGCTGGTTCAGATTCCGACGACGCTGGTGGCGCAAGTGGACAGCTCGATCGGCGGCAAGACGGGCGTGAATCTTCCCGAAGGCAAGAATCTGGTTGGCGCGTTCTATCCGCCGAAACTGGTCATTGCCGATCCCCAAGTTCTGCGGACGCTTCCGCACCGCGAATATCGCTCGGGGCTCTATGAGGTCGTCAAATACGGCGTCATCGCAGATCCCGAGCTTTTTGAATTTCTGGAGCGCCGCATGTTGGCACTATTGCGGCGCGACGCCGCTGCGCTTTCCTGGGTGATAGCGCGCTGCATTCGCATCAAAGCGCACGTGGTGGCGAAAGACGAACGCGAAGGCGGCCTGCGTCACATCCTGAATTTCGGGCACACTCTGGGGCATGCGCTGGAGGCCGCCACGCGTTACCGCCGATTTATGCACGGAGAAGCAATCGGCTGGGGCATGCTGGCAGCTACGCTGTTCGGCTTGGCAACGGGACGCCTTCGCGAATCCCAAGCGACGCGTATGATCCGTTTGGTTGCGAGCGTGGGTCCTTTGCCCTCCCTCGCGGGAATTCGCGCCGCGCAATTGCGTCCTATCCTCGCAGGTGATAAAAAGGCCCGTAGCGGGCGAGTCCTCTGGGTGTTGCCTCGCCGCATTGGCAAAGTTGAATGGGGCGTCGGCTTGCCCTGGCCGCTCGTCCAGCGCACTTTTGCGGAACTCCCAGCCATTTCCGCAATGGCGAAATTCTGACCCTGCAATCTATGCGCATAACAACTTTCACTGAAAGGCCGCCGAAGCTGCCGGGCACGCGGCCTGCTGGGACGTTCAACGAAAGGGAAGCCTCCGCGCGCGTGCGCGATATGTTCAGCCGGATTGCGCCGCGCTACGATTTCCTGAATCACTTTCTATCGTTTTCGTTGGACCGTTACTGGCGGCTTCGCGCGGCCCAGAAATTTCACCGCATCCTGCGGCGCACAGACGCGCGCGTTCTGGATTTGTGCTGCGGCACGGGCGACCTGACCTTTGCGCTGGAACGCGTGCGCATCCGCGAACTCCGCGATTCCGGCGCTTACCGGTTTCCGCTCATCGGTAGCGACTTCGCGCAGCCCATGCTCAATCGCGCACGCAAGAAAGCAGCGCAGCAGTCTCGTTCCGCCGTCTTTGCCACGGCCGATGCGCTACAGCTTCCATTCGGTGACGCGAGTTTCGATCTCGTTACCACGGCGTTTGGGTTTCGCAATCTGGTGAACTATGAAAATGGTTTGCGCGAAATTGCGCGTGTCTTGAAACCCGGCGGACAGGTGGGAATTTTGGAGTTTTCAGAACCGGGTGCAGGGCCCATGGCCGGACTATTTCGTTTCTACTTCCGGCAAATCCTCCCGCGCATCGGCGCGGCTATTTCCGGCAGCAGCGAAGCCTACAGCTATCTCCCTGGCTCAGTAGCAAAATTTCCATCGCCGCGCGAGCTGAGTGCGCTAATGCACAAAATTGGATTCACCCACGTCGATGTCCAGTCGTGGCATGTGCGCAGCGTAGTCTTGCACACCGCACGACGGCCGTAACGTGAATCGTGCTGCGAAGCCTTGGTGGGCTTAGGCTGTCGCGTTAATTTTCGAGGCCCAGGATGCGAATTTTGTGCAGCAGGGTCTTGTAGGATACGCCGAGCTTTTCAGCTGCTCGCGTCTTATTCCATTTGGAGTCGCGCAGCGCGTCCTGAATCTTGAACCGCTCGACGTGCTGGACGGCTCGCTGCGAGACCTCTTCGAGCGGTCCTTCCCACAAGAATTCTTCTTCCAGCATCCCGCCCGGCAACTGCTCCGCGGAGGGCTTGAGCGCGGGCAATTGCAGCGCGCTTTCGGTGATCTCCGGCCCGTTCGCCAGAATTGCGGCGCGCTCGATCGCATTCTGCAATTCGCGCACGTTTCCCGGCCAGGAATAGGTCAAGAGCCGTTCTCGCGTGTCCTCACTCAATTGCAAATCCGGCTTGCGGAACTCGCGGCGGAATTTCTCGAGGAAATATTCGGCAAGCAGCAGCACGTCGTCGCCGCGATCGCGCAGTGCCGGGATCGTGATCGGCACGGCGGAAATTCGGAAATAGAGGTCTTCGCGAAACGACTTCTCCGCCACGGCCGCGCGCAAGTCCTTGTTCGTCGCCGTCAAAATGCGCACATTCACTTCGATTTCCTGCGTTCCGCCGACGCGCTCGAAGCGCTTTTCTTCCAGCACGCGCAACAGCTTGCTCTGAATCGCGAGAGGCAGTTCGCCAATTTCGTCCAGGAATAGAGTCCCGCGGTGCGCGAGTTCCAGTTTCCCGATTTTCCGCGCACCCGCGCCGGTGTACGCGCCGCGCTCGTGCCCGAAAAGCTCGTTCTCGACCAATCCCTCGGGAATTGCCGCGCAATTCAGCGCCACGAACGGATGACTGGACCGCGGGCTCAGGTGATGAATCGCACGCGCGAAAACTTCCTTGCCCGTTCCGCTTTCGCCGAGCAATAACACCGTGGAATCCGTGGCCGCCACGCGCTGGGTCATTTGGCTGGCATCTTTCATCGAGGGGTGTTCGCCGACGATTCGCGGAAAGCCGTAGCGCACCGCGTATTCTTCGCGCAGCAACAAATTTTCGCGCAGCAATTCCTGCTGTTGCGCGGCGCGCTCGAGCAGCAATTTCAAATGATCCAGATCCACGGGCTTCTGAATGAAATCGAAGGCGCCTTCCTTCATCGCGGTCACGGCCTCTTCGACAGATCCGTAGGCCGTCATCAAAATCACGGGCAGGGTGGCTTCCACGCGGCGCGATTCGCGCAGAACGTCTAGACCGGAACCGCCGGGAAGTTTTAAATCGGAGAGAACGAGAAGATAGCGCCGTCCCCGGACTTTTTCGGTGGCAGAATTCGCGTCGGCGGCCTCTTCCACCAAATAACCCGCGCGTTCCAGCGCCTTGCGGAGCATCGCCCGCAGTTCGGCTTTATCTTCGACAAGGAGGATAGGTTCCATGAAGAAAAAATTCTAGCGCGCCCAGCCGATGTCTCCGCCGCTCCGGCGCAGTTCGTCTTCCGCGTCCGAAAGAGCTTGCTGGTCCGCTTCGATCTGTTTCTTTTTTTCGTCGATCTTGGCGGTCTTCTCGTTGATGTCGCTGCGCGTGTATCCCTGCTGCATGCCCTTCATCGGATCGTTGTAATACTGCACATCGAGGACCCCGAGCTCGCGCTGCATAATTTCAAGGTCCGCCTGATCCTGTTCCATTTTTTTTCGGAGCCTTGCGAACCGCTCCCGCCAAGCCTTCTCGTCGTTTCCAGAAGCAGGAGCGGCGGTCTTGCCCGCGGCCTGATCGCCGCCAGGTTCCGCCGCTGCGCCGCCCTCGGTGGATTCACCCTCCGGCGTGCTGCCCACGGCTGAGACCCCGCCGTGGGTGGGAATATTGTCGTTATCGAAAACTCGCGCCGGTTTCGGCTGATCTTTTTTCTGTTCGCGCGCCTTGCGAGCCGCAGCCACCAGGGGATCGACCGGCGCAGTTTGAGTGGGCGCGGCGGATTGGGAGGAAGACTGCGCAGCCGTCTGCGACGACGCCTGCTGTGACGTTTGTCCAGACGTTTGACCCTGCTGATCCTGGTTCTGCTGCTGTGCCAGCGCGCTCGCGGGGATCAAGAGAAATGCCGCGACTGCCGCGCACAATAGGTCTCTACGCATGGCTTACGCCTCCTAGAAGCTCTGGACGGGCCTGCTACCAGTTTAGATGCGTGCTGCCTGGGTGGCAATCGTCGATGGTAGGGGGTCCTGCCGCAAAGGTAACCACAGCAGAAACTCGGCTCCGCCGCCTGCGCGGTTGCGGGCCTCGATGGTGCCGCCGTGCTGCAGCGCCACTTTTTGGACCACCGCCAGGCCCAGCCCGGTCCCTTCCGACTTGGTGGTGTAGAACGGCAGAAAGATTTTGGGAAGGTCGGCTTCCGGAATTCCGGGACCATCATCGGCGACACAGATGCGCTGCCACTTGCGCCCGCCAAGTTCCTCGATGGTTCCCGACATCGTCACGTTAGGAGACTTGCTGACGGTTTTCGCGGCTTCCGCGCCGTTGCGCGCCAAATTAAGCAAGGCCTGCCGCAGCAGAGCCTCATCGCCCGGCAATTCCTGAAACGCGCCCTCAATCACGACAGTGCAGACCGGAATTGTCTCGCGTAGTTCTTCGGCCACCTTTTCCACCACGGTTTGCATCGGCACGGTTTCGTAGCAGATTTCCAAAGGTTTCGCGAAGCGCAGGAACTCCGTCACCACGTGGGTCAGCGCGCGAGTTTGGTCCAGGATTCGTTCGGAAGACTCGCGGACGTCCCCAGGCTTTGCTTCGCTGCGAATCATCTGCGCGTAGCCGGAAATCGTAGCTAGCGAGTTTTTGAATTCGTGCGCGATGCCGGCGGACATCTCGCCCAGCGCCGCGAGATTTTCCTTCCAGCGGATTTGTTTCTGTAGCGCGGTCAATTCGGTGAGGTCGCTCATCAGGCACAGCGCACCGCTGACTTTCAATTCCTGCGGCTGCGGCAGAGCGGCGTCGGCGGAAGCTTTTGTGGAAGCGCGTGCGGTGCGATAGATGGGCGAAATGGTCACTCCGAGATTACGCACGGCGCCGTCCGAGGTCATGTGCTCGATTTCGCCGCGTTGAAACGTTTTGCCGTCGCGGATGCAGGCAGTCAGCATCCTGGTGAGATCGGAATCAGCGCCGAGGACTTCCTTGTACGATCGATAGCGCAGCGGCTTGATGCCCAGGGCTTCTTCGGCCGCTGGGTTCGTCGAGCTGATCGCACCCATCGCGTTCACTAGCAGCAGGCCGGTTGGCATGTTGCGCGTGACTTCTTCGGTGAGCCGCTCGGATTCTTGCGCGCGTTCCTGCGCCAGCAAATGCAGCCGCGCCAGTTCCTTTTCCTGCGCGCGCAGCTTTTCGATTACGCCCTGCATCGAAGCGGCCATGAACGCCGAGGGATTTTCCGTGTC
>DATEVZ010000228.1:0-8223 GCA_035258265.1 Candidatus Acidiferrales bacterium | reverse complement strand
GCTTCATCGCTTACGCGCGTCTGATCTGTAATCCAATTGACTTGCCAGGTCTTTCCACCATCGGTCGAGAAGGACTGTTCCGAGTGAGCCGAGGTCGGAGTGATATCCGACCAGACCATCCGCACAAGAAGAGTCTTGCCGTTAAATGTGTCCTGGCACAAAAACTCACCGCGTCCATTTCTGAATTCGCCGACGTTGGGCGGATCCAGGATGCCGGTCTTGCTGCTGGCCCAATAGAGCCGCCACTGGTGAGATTCGGGATTGTATAAACGCAGCGTTAGGCCTTCGATGTGTCCGGCGGCAGGGCTGTTGGTTTCAAACTGTTCGATCTCGGCGCCATCCCAGATTTTGCGCGTCACCGACTTGCCGTCAAATTCAACCCAGGTATTCGAGTCTGTCAGCGGATACACCAGGCGCTTGAGGTGGATATTCCACGTGCCGGCTTCGAAATCGAAGTCGCGCCGGCCGTCGTGTTCAGTGGCGGTTGGGGTCGCGGGGTTTGGTTTCTCCTGTTGCGCCTTGAAGGTGGAAGACTCTCTAGTCTTGGCGGAACCTTTCGCATTCGATTTCGCGGAAATCTGGCTGACGGGGAAGAGAAGTCCCGACCCGCACAATAGGCAGCAAATCCAAATCTTCCTCGCTGTCATCACGATTGCATCCTCCCAGCATTTTTGGCTGTCATCGTCCTGCGAGAAAAACTTAACCTCGGGAGTGGCTTGTCACAATATCCACTTTGTCGTGATACGATATGGCCACTTCAGGCGCATCTCGATGAAACGAATTTCTCCCAGTTTTCTGCCGCCCATCGCGCTCGATTCCAAAAGCGACGTCCCGATGTACGGCCAGCTCTCCGAATGGTTTCGCCACGCCATCCTTAATGGCCAATTGCGTCCAGGACAACGCGTGCCTTCCACCAGAAGCCTCGCGGCGGAATTGCGGGTGTCGCGCATTCCCGTTTCCAGCGCATACCAACAGTTGCACGCGGAAGGTTACCTTGAAACTTTCGTCGGCGCAGGCACATGCGTGGCCAGGTCGATCCCGGACGACGCGTTAAAGCCGGCTGGGACGAAAATAGGGGACGCATCGCGACACGAATCCAGCAGGAGCAATCCTCAGCGGCGGATTTCGCGCCGCGTGGACTTGCTGCGCGTGCCGCCGCAGACTTGGTCGAATGAGTTGGTAGCCTTCCGCATGAGTCTGCCCGCCCTCGAGCATTTTCCCACCGAGATTTGGTCCAAACTGGTGAATCGGCATGCGCGAAGACCAACCAGGCAGGCGATGGCTTATGGCGACGCGAAAGGTTACGCGCCGCTCCGTGAAGCGATCGCCGAATATTTGGGCGCGGTTCGCGCCGTGCGCTGTGACCCCTCGCAGGTGCTAGTCACCACCGGATCGCAGCAGGGCATCCAACTCGCCGCGCAAGTTCTCTTGGATCCCGACGAGCGCGTGTGGTTCGAAGAGCCGGGATATCCCGGAGCACGCCAGGCATTGCTGATGGCCGGCGCGCAGCTCGCACCCGTGCCCGTGGATCATGAAGGCCTCAACGTTGCGGAAGGAATTCGCCGTGCTCGCGGCGCGCGGGCCGCTTACATCACGCCATCACACCAGTATCCGATGGGCATGACCATGAGCGCCTCACGGCGAATGTTGTTGCTCAACTGGGCCGAACGCAGCGGTGCGTGGATTATCGAAGACGACTACGACAGTGAATTCAGGTTTGGCGCTCGGCCGATTTCTTCGCTCCAGGGCTTGGACACGAGCGCGCGCGTGGTTTACGTGGGCACTTTCAGCAAGGTAATGTTTCCGGCGCTGCGTCTGGGCTACGTGGTCGTTCCCAAAGATCTAGTCCAAGCCTTCTCCGCCGCGCGCGACGCCACCGACCAATTTTCAGCCACGCTGTATCAGGCGGTGATGACTGATTTCATTCGCGACGGACATTTCGCGCGGCACATTCGCCGGATGCGGATGCTCTACATGGAGCGGCGCGCGGCGCTCGTGGAAGCGATTCAAAATCAAATGGGCGGCAAGCTCGAGGTGACCGGCGCCGAAGCCGGCATGCACCTGGTGGCGATGTTGCCGCCGGGTGTTGACGATGTGGCGGTTTCAAAGAAGGCCGCTGCCGTCGGGATTTCGGCTATGCCTCTGTCATCCTGCTATTTGAAACCGCCCGCCCGGCGCGGCTTGATCTTAGGTTACAGCGGCGCCGATGCACGGCAAATCCGTGACGGCACCAGCAAGCTCAAGATCTGCATTTGATCGAGGGTTCCGTCGTGCCGCAGCACAATCATCCGGTGCGAAAATTAGCTAGGGGTCGGTGAGGTTAAGCCGTAGCTGAGACGCGAATGCGGCCCTGGCGCCCTGATCGCGGCGGGCGCTTCACGATGATCTCAACGTCTCGGCCAAGCATGGTCAAAAAGCACATGAGCCGCTCGGTGGAAAAACCGGATAGCTGGCCACGCGGAAGACGCGAGATTTTCGGTTGATCGATCTGCAGTATGTGGGCGGCGCGATTTTGGGTGAATCGCCGCGCGAATGGCTTCGGCTATAGGGATCGCAAGATAGCCTTCACGAGACGCTCTTCCGGGTTAGGCAGACCGATGTCCGCGAACACATTGCCGCTCCCTTCCTCGACCGCGATTCTTTTATTCATGGCCTGCTATTCTCTCCAGAGCCGCTAACCATCTGGTCTGTTCTTCTTCGGCTCTCTTGAGACGCGATTTGATGAGGTGGTTCGCCGAACCGTCCACGATAAAGCCTTGTAACTGAATGTTCGTTGCATTCTCTACAAAGATAATCGCAGCGATTGAATTTCCCGAGGGCCCGGTGGCATTCGCCACCACGGCCACCGGTTTCACCACCACGCCATTGTCCGCTTCGATGACCAAGTCCTTGTCCATGACGACCTGCTCGTGATAAGTACCGGCGCACACGCGGATTACATCGCCAGGCTTCGCTGCGGTCACAGCGTCTTGAATCTTGGTGAACATGGCGGTAGGACATTGCACTTTGTCGTTATCGACAAGAATGTTGGGCGTGGCGCTGGTAACAGCGGCAACCTGCGCAAACGCCACGCGAGCCGAAAAGGACGGTATTAGACACGCAAGCAGGAAAAAAGGGAAAAACTTCTTCATGGAAGTCTCCTCAAGAGAGCGCGAGGACGTGCGCCAACCCCTGACAGCCGCAAAAGTGCCGGGATTATACTGCCCGAAATGGGAATTGCTATGGGCCGCGTGGTCGAACCTCACCAAGAAAGGCGCAGCTTTGCCAAACAGCCGTGGCAGTCTGTGTATGGTTCGGCGGCGCGATTCGTTTTTGTTCACCGTTACTGGATTTTATTGCTTAGACGATTAAGAACACGATTCGGAGACGCGATGAAACTTCCCCGATTACTCTGCGTGTCGGTCGCGGCACTTACTGCGCTTGCCGGTTATTCTCAAGCGCGACCAGCGCCGCAAGATAACGCCGGCCCTTCACAGTCGGACTTCATTGCCGCGTACCGCCGAGCGCATGACGCCCGCGACGTGGAGGCCATGCGCAAGCTGTATTGCTGGGATGGAGTTACTCCAGAGATAAAAGATATTACCGAGCGGTACGCATACGACTTCGAAGATAAAATCAGAGACATCAAGCTGACCAGCGAACATCCCAAGGATCGGCCAAGCCAGTATGCAAAGGATGGCGTCACCTACGGATTCGACTTGCCGGTCGTTCTGGAGCTGGTCGTGGAGTATCCTGCGCCTACCAAAGGCGCTCACAACACCAACTATTATCCGGTGGGCGTCAAAGACGGCCATTACCTCATAGCCGTCATGGTGCCGAAGCAGGGCGTCGCGCCGCTTGCGGCCAATGCCGTAGCGGCACCAAACCGAGCGGCGAAAGCTCACGCGCCAACGCATACAGGCCAAACCTCTGCGTCGGGACAGAGCATCGTTGTGCCCGGCGAGACCACGCTAACAGTTCGTTTGACACAGCCTGTCGGAGAAAGACTGGCGGGCATCGGGGGTGGCGCGTTCTCTGCAACGCTTGCCGAATCCGTCGAAGTCAACGGCGTCACGATGACTCCTGTCGGCGCGGTCGTACAAGGAATGGTGACCAAGGAAAGCGACTACAGTCCCCAGTTGGCGCTGAGCTCCGTGACAGTGAACGGAACGGTCCGCCGGATCGAAACCACCACTATCACCTTCAACCAGCGAATTGAGTACCCAGCCGGGACGGAGCTAAGCTTCAAACTAATTCGGCCGCTGAACCTGCAAAAATAAGAAGCCGAGTCCGGACCTCGGGCCAGACAGTAAGAACAGGGGACACTTCTAAGCGGAGGTGCTCGGCATGTTCTGGACGTTCGCTGCGAACTACTCGTACCGCAACGCCACCATGGGATCCACGCGCATCGCACGCCGCGCGGGAACGTAACAGGCGATGAGGGCAACCGCGGTTAGGAGGACCGCAACGCCGAAGAACGTGAGCGGATCGGCGGGATGAACTTCAAATAACAAACTTGAAAGAAAGCGGGCGAGCCCCAGCGCAACGGGAATACCCACTGCCAGGCCCAACAACACCAACTTTGCGGATTCGCCCAGGATCAGCCGCAAAACGCTTGCGGGAGTCGCGCCGAGCGCCAGACGAATGCCAATTTCATGCGTGCGCCGCGAAACGGAATAGGAAATCACTCCGAAAATTCCCACAGCCGCGAGCAGAAGCGCGATCAGCCCGAATAATCCGATCAGCAAAGTCCGGAATCGCGGCTGCGCAACCGAAGCGTCGAGCGTTTCCGGCAAAGTAGCGATGTCGGTGACCGGCAAGTCTTTGTCAATATCGTGAGTGACTTTGCGGATTGAAACCGCCGCGCTCGCTGAACTCAATGAACTCCTAACGACAAGCTGACCGCCCCAGAAAGGCGCCTGTGCAAACGGCACATACATCATCGGGCCCGGGGCTTCGCTCAGCGAGATATCGCGCACATCACCCACCACGCCGACGATCTCGCGGGCAACGTCGCCGTCCGGCGGAAAACCAAACTTGAGTTGTTTGCCTAAGACGTCCTGGTTGGGAAAAAAGCGCCGGGCGAAGGTTTCGCTGATGAGCGCCACCCGCGGCGCGGAAGGCGAATCCTGCTCGTTGAACAATCGTCCGCGTAGCAAGGGGATCTCCATCACCCGGAAATAGTCGGGGCTTACAGACGTGAAGTCTGCTGTGACCGCCGTGTTCGGTGGCAAAGGCGGATTCCCGACGATCTCAAAGCCTAAATTCACATTGCCTTCGTCGAGCGGTAGTGGGGCCGCCATTGCCGAATCCTGCAAGCCGGGCTCCGCGTGAATTCGTTCCAGCAGTGCGTCGGAAAAAGCGCTCCATTGTTGCGGTGTCGAATACTGAAATTGAGGCAGCGAGATATCGGCTTTCACTACGTGCTCGGCGTTGAAGCCAGGATTCACAGACGTGAGCATCGTGAAGCTGCGCATCAGCAAGCCCGCCGCCACGAGCAGCACCATCGCCAGCGCAATTTCCGCCACAGCCAAAAAACCACGCGCGCGCCGCTGCCCGCCGCTTTCACCCGAACGCCCCGCGGACTCTTTGAGGCCCTTCTGCAAGCTGGAATCCGCGGCAAAAAGCGATGGCGCCAACCCGAAAATGAAGCTCGCCACAAAGGAAAGCGCCAGCGCGAAACCTAGCACCCAGCCATCCACGCGGATCGTTTGCGCGCGCGGCAAATCCGCCGGCAAAAGGGAACTGAGAGCGTGAACTCCCCAATACGCGAGAACTATTCCCGCGATGCCTCCCAGCAAACCCAGAACCGCGCTCTCGGTCAGCAATTGACGGACGATCCTCTTGCGGCCCGCGCCCAATGCGATCCGCAGAGCAATCTCTCGCGCTCGGGACGACGCGCGCGACAAAAGCAGGTTCGCGATGTTTACACAAGCGATCAGCAAAACGAGGCCGACGGCAGCGAGCAAAACGAGCAATGCGGGTCTCGACTCGCCGACAATATTCTCTTGAAGAGGCGCTACGCGGATTTGCCATCCGGCGTTATCGGCAGGATCTTCCTTGGCCAGCGCAGCACTCATCGCGTCCATTTCCGCTTGGGCCTGCGCGAGCGACACGCCCGGTTTCAAACGTCCAATGACGCGCAGCCAATGGCCGCTGAACCGCGACATCCAGGGTCCGAAAAGAGGGTCCTGAGCAATGGGTATCCAGATGTCTTCGTGCGCGGTGAGCAGCAGGGAATGAAAGCCCGCGGGCATGATCCCGACGACGGTAAATAAACGTTTGTCCAGGCTGATGGAGCGGCCGACTAGGTTGGGATCGGAGCCAAACTGGCTGCGCCAGAGGTTTTCGCTGAGGATGACGACGGGCGTTGCGCCGCGCTTGCCATCCTCAGGTAGGAACGTGCGTCCAAGCAGCGGTTGCGCCTCCAAGAGAGAAAAAATCTCCGGTGTCACGACCATGGTGGTGAGGACGGAAGGCTCGCCGACTCCGGTCAGAGTGAGCTGGTGCGCTTGATTCGCGGCCATCTCCGCAAACGCATGGCTCTGCGTGCGACACTCGGCGAAATTTACGTAGTTAATGCCCGTGAAGGGCACCTGCTCTTGGGGCTTCGCTTGAAATATGATCACTAGCTGCCCGGGATCGGCGTACGGCAGAGGCCGCAAAAGGACCGCGTACACCACGCTGAAAATTGCGGTATTCGCGCCGATGCCAAGCGCCAACGTCAGCACCGCGACTGCCGTGAAGCCGGGAGATTTGCGCAGCATGCGTGCGGCGTAGCGGACATCCTGCCATAGCTGCTCCAGCCACACGCGGCTCCACACCTCGCGCGTTTCTTCCTGCACGCGCCTCACGTTGCCGAACTTCCGCAAAGCCTCGTAGTGCGCTTCGTCGGGCGTCATGCCTCGCTCGATGTTGTCGCGCGTTTCGATCTCTATATGTGCGCGAAGGTCCTGGTCGAGTTCTTCCAGCATGCGCTGGCGCCGCTTCATGGCTTGCCCTCCTGCTCCGACGGCCGCAGAATCTGCGCGATCGCTCCCGCCAGCTTGTCCCACTTGCTGGTCTCAAGGGCGAGTTGCTTCCGCCCCTTGGCGGTCAGCCGGTAAAATTTCGCTCGCCGATTGTTCTCCGACGTGCCCTCTTCGGACGAAATCCATCCGCGCTTGATCAGCCGGTGCAAAGCGGGATATAGCGAACCCTGCTCAACTTGCAACACGTCGTCAGATCTGAATTCGATCGCCTTGGCAATCGCGTGCCCATGCGCGGGACCAAGCAAAAGCGTCCGCAAAATCAGTAAGTCCAAAGTACCCTGCAACAATTCGATACGCCGTTCCTGTTCTTTGGTAGACATCCTAGGTGAGCATAAAGGCGTTTCGGTAGAATGTCAAGGTGAGCATTCTCTTTAGTCGACGCGCCTAGCGGTTCGCTGGGTCGCTATCAGCGTGAGCATATATCGCTGACAGGCTATCCTCTGCGCTAGAGTCCTGTCTTGCGACGGCCATCGGCGACCCTATTCAATTGCCAAACTGCAACGGAGGTGGCAGATGACTATGCCGACTTCGGATGGCGAATTAAATCAAGAAATTCCCGACGTGTACCGCAGGCAAATAGAATGGTATGACAGCCACGCCATTCGATACCGTCATTGGTATTTGGGCCTTGAGGCGGCACTTCTAATTCTGGCAGCGATCACCGCGGTAGTGACAACGATCCACCTCTGGGGGAGCGGCGAAGTGCACGATTGGATGGCGTATTTGCCCGTTGTCACATCAGTGGCAGTCGTGATTCTGGCTGGGATTCTGAATCTCTTCTCGTTTCAAGAGCACTGGCTGAATTACAGAGTGACTTGCGAAAAGCTGCGGCGCGAAGCCAGGTTTGTTACAGGCGCGCGGCGACGTTTACACAAGTGCTCCGGACCCGCAGCGGATATTTGCTGAACGAGCTGAATCAATAATAGCCAACGAGAACGCATCCTGGCTGGATTTTGCCAAAAAACCGGGGTCCGCGATCCACTGAGGCGACCCGGTCGGGCCTGAGGTGCGCGAACGAATTCCATATCAAAGAGTTGGGAATTAACGACATCAGAACTCGGCGTGAAAACACGCTGCACTTTAGCCGTTGACAACGCGTCTCATTAGAATTATGAAATGCTGTTCATAACCGGGCGGTCTTGCAAAGATTCCACCAAAGGCCATTGTTCCCGCGCGGCGTAAAACACGGAGGAAGCAATGACCCTTTCCCGCA
>DATEVZ010000227.1:0-5223 GCA_035258265.1 Candidatus Acidiferrales bacterium | reverse complement strand
CCGCCGTGCTCTTCGAACCACTGATATGCGTCGTCATCGAGCATCTCCGTCCAAAGATAGGCGTAGTAGCCGGCGGAGTAGCCTCCGCCCCAGATGTGGCCGAAATAGGTGGAGCGGTAGCGCGGCGGAACGGTGCTGAGCTGCAGATGCGTTTTCTCCAGTGCCTGTTTCTCGAACTCATCCGGCTGTTGCAATGGAGCGCTGGCCGGAAGCGTGTGCCACTGCATGTCCAGTTCGGCGGCTGCGAGCAGTTCCGTCAGCATGTATCCCTGATTAAACGTCTTGGCTTTCCTCACCTTCGCCACCAATTCCGCAGGCATAGGCGCGCCGGTCTTGTAGTGCTTGGCGTAATGATTGAACACAGCGGGGTAGAGCGCCCAATGCTCGTTGAATTGTGAAGGGAACTCGACGAAGTCTCGCGGCGTCGAAGTGCCAGAAAGGCTCGGATACTCGGTGTTCGCGAACATGCCGTGCAACCCGTGGCCGAACTCGTGGAACATGGTGGTCACATCGCTGAAGCTGATGAGCGCGGGCTCGCCCGGCGCGGGCTTTGAGAAATTCGCGACGTTGTACACCACCGGAAGATTGCCCAGCAGCTTTGACTGGTCGACGAAGTTGCTCATCCACGCGCCGCCGTTCTTATTGTCGCGCTTGAAGTAGTCGCAATAGAAAAGCGCGAGCGGCTTGCCGCCCGCGTCCGAAACTTCGAACACGCGCACATCCGCTTGATACACCGGGATGTCCTTGCGTTCCTTGAACGTAATCCCGTAAAGCTGAGTGGCCGCGTAAAACACGCCGTTTTCGAGCACGTTGTTCAATTCGAAGTACGGCTTCACCTCCGCTTCGTTCAGGTCGAACTTGGCCTTGCGCACCTGTTCGGAGTAGAAATTCCAGTCCCAGGGCTGCAAGGTGAAGCCGCCCTTTTGCGCGTCGATCAGGTCCTGAATGTCCTTGCCCTCGCTAGCGGCTTTGGCGGTTGCACCGGGCACCAGGGCATCGAGGAATTTCATGGCTGCGTCGGGAGTTTTCGCCATCTGGTCTTGCAGCTTCCAGGCCGCGTGATTCGGAAAGCCGAGCAGTTTTGCGCGCTGCGCCCGCAACTGCGCCATTCGCGCGATGGTGTCGCGCGTGTCGTTCGCCTCTCCGTGCTCGGCGCGATTCCAGGAATTCTCGAATAGCGTTTCGCGAGTGGCTCGCGCGCTCAGCGATGAGAGGTCCGGCTGCTGCGTCGTATTCTGCAGCGGGAGCACGTAGCCTTCCTGCTTGCGGCTCTGCGCCGCTTGCTGGGCCGCGGCAATCTGCGCGTCGCTCAAGCCAGCTAGCGCGTCTTTGACGCTCGTTGCGAAGGCGCCGTTCTTGGTAGCGTCCAGAACCTTCGTCGAGAAGCTGTTTGCGAGTGTAGAGATTTCTTCGTTCAGTTTCTTCAACTCGACTTTGTCCGCATCCGAAAGCTTGGCGCCGGAATGAACGAACTCGTCATACGTGATCTGCAGTAGCCGCTGCGATTCCGGATCGAGCTTCAACGAGTCGCGCTGCCCATACAGCGCGCTCACGCGCGCAAAAAGCTTGGCGTTCAGATAGATGGCGTCGTGATGCGCCGCTAGTTTCGGTGCCTCGTCGGCTCGGACTTTGAGCAGCAGAGGATTGGTGTTCGCTTCGCTTACCGCGCCAAACGCATTCTGCGCCCGGTGCAGGAGCTGCCCGGTCTTCTCCATGGCCACGAGCGTATTCTCGAAGGTCGGCGGCGCTGGATTGTCAGCGATCGCCTGAATTTCGGCGATTTCCTGGTCCATGCCCGCTTCGATGGCCGGCTGGTAGTCCTCATCTTTGATCTTGTCAAAGGGCGGAGCATGGAACGGCAGCGCACTCGGCGCGTAAAACGGGTTCGATGGACCGAACTTCGCATCGTCGGCCTTAGCGGCAATCAAGCTGGCACCCGCTGCGATCGCGCCGGTTGTGAATAAAATAATCATGTTTTTGAGCATAACCTTCCGGGAATTTGACGACACAGGTTGCATCGGCATTATTTTGTTCGCCATTGATTGTACGGGAATTTCTTCGTCCGCCACAAGGACCGGCCGGATTACGCCGCAGCCTGCTCGGCCAAGGCTTCCGTCACGGCGATGTTCTTTACTAACTCAGGCGGGATGCTGTGCCGTCCCTGCAGATATGCGGGACTGTTGTACGACAGCCAGACTTTGCCCAAGTCGTCTTCCCAGACCAGGATCTTCAAAGGAAGGTCAATCGCGCTGCTGGGAGCCGCCAGCATCACCGGCGTGCCGCCTGTGGGACTGCCGAAAATCAGCAACTTGGTGGGACGCATTTTCAACCCCGCCTTTTCCGCCTCGCCGCTGTGGTCAACCAGCGCGAACAGCATGACGCCCTTCACTTGGAGGATGTTCTTCAGTTTCTCGACGGTTTTGTCCACCGAATGACTGCTGAGCTTGTCGATGATGCCGTTATCCGGAGCAGTTGTTGCCATGGCTGCCTCCTTGTTTTCACCGCGGGTTGCATGGAACCTTAGACGCGCCGCCTGCGTTTCGGTGCTGTGGATTGTGCCACGGGCCGCTTGCGCGCGTAAAATATTTGCCGAAGCGCGACGGCGGTGAGCAAAAGGACGATTGGATCTATCGGCAGGCGGTAGCGCGGCAAAGCCAACGTAAGGTAGTAGGCCCAAGGATAAACGACGGGAAATACCGCGACGGGAAACCAGAACGCATTTTGACAGCGAAAGAGAATGATAACTCCGCACAGCGCGCCAATCGCAACAAGGAAATTGAACGCGAGAATGAAGCGGAACCACGGCGATGGCGTCCCCAGGAAGTCCGTCACCGGATTCGGCGTGCCGCCTGACCAGATAGAAATGAAGCGGTTGGCAATCAGGTGCGCTTCGCGGACCGGATGCGACAGTATGTATCGCACGGCTTCCTGCCGCTTCTCGTGCATGTACGCAATTTCGCCCATGGCAATGTAGTGCTCGCGTTCGGTCTCGTTGTAGATGGGATGCAGGTCGCCCCGGAAGATGTCCTGCGTTTGATCGTTGTTTCCCAGCCACAACTGCAATCCGAGAACTGAACGCAGCGGAACGAAGTGGTGAAACGCCCTATAGTTGCGAATGGTCCAAGGAACGCAGCATAGCATCACGATGACGACTGCCGCCGCAGCTCGTCTCTCCCAAGGGCGGTTTGCTCTGCGCGCGCGATAAGCCAACCATCCGAGCAGCAATGGAAACAGCGCCGCGAGGGTGGCGTTGACCATGAGCGCGGTGCCCCACAGCAACCCATAAGCGCACCAATCGCGCATGCGTTCTGAATCCGGTAGCGCAATCGTGGCCCACAGAATCGTCGCCACCAGCAATGCCGAAATAGACGCGTCCCACATGCTTTCCACCGGAATCAGAATGGCGTTCGGGAAAATGGCCCACAGCCAAGCAGTACTGGCACCCAAGCCAACGCCGCTAATTCGCTTTCCGGCGTAAAAAATCGGCACGCAAGCGAGCGTGCAGCACAAAATGTTCACCAGCACGGCCGCTGCCCACGCACCGAACGTGTACGCGCCGAATAATCGAAAAACTCCGGCGAGCAGCAGCGGATACGCTGGCGTCATCCAGGCGGTTGGCCCGGTATCCACGCGAAAGGGCGAACTGAATCCCTGGCCGGTGGCAAGAGAATGAGCGATGTTGCCCGATTCAAAGAGGAACGGAATCACGCTGACCGCTTGCTTCGGATGAATCAGCCGGTACTGCCACATGAAACCCAGCCGCAACGTCAGCGCGACGAGCAGGATAATCCAGATCGACGTTGCTGCGACGCGCAGAGCTTTTTGCATGCCCAAGAAGCCTTGCATCCTTGGCCTTGGACGCAAGGCGTTCCCGGTTGGATTCGTGGGCAATCGAACCGCGTGGCGCGCATCGAAAGTAGAAAAACGTGGTAGGTTCGTAGCGTTGATCATGCCCAGGAAGAAAAAAGACCGGCTGCGAGTGCACAAAGAAGCGCGGCGGCTCGCGCGCTTGGGGATTGGCCCGCCTCCCAGCGAACGCGTCGTTCCCGACAAACGGAAAAAGCCTCCAAAGCACAAGAAACGACTGGTAGACCCCGATTTAAATTAAGCTCGCCCACAGCCGCGAGTTTCGTTTCGGAACGAAAGTGCCGGGACCTAATCCGCTTTGGAACGTGCCGGTTGTAGCGGCAAGCGCCTACATCGATCCGCTGGCCAAGCAGTGAGGACCCAAACAAAAAAAGCGTCCCGACTTCTCGGAGCGCTTCGTCCTACGAATCTCTCGGAACGCCTGTGCCTACGCCTTCTTCTTCGCTTTCAGTGCGTTCAACGCTAGCGTCAGGCGCGACTTGTAACGGTTCGCCGTGTTTTCAGAGAGCGTCCTCTTGCGAATGGCCTTGTCCAAATCGGAAAACGTGGTCGAAGCCAGGCTTTGCGCCGTCGCCGTATCGCCGGCCGCCAGGGCCGCGCGCATCCGGCGGATCGAAGTCCGCACGCGCGTGCGATTCATGCGGTTCACCGCCGCGCGGTGCGCCGACTGCCGGATATTCTTCAAAACCGATTTCGTCTTCTTCTTATGCTTTACAGCCGCACCCTGAGCCATTCAGTACTCCTCCATGGTCTATTTCGAATTACCAAGAATATCCGACG
The DNA here is from genome assembly GCA_035258265.1 of Candidatus Acidiferrales bacterium. GTDB lineage: Bacteria > Acidobacteriota > Terriglobia > Acidiferrales > UBA7541 > Palsa-295. The sequence goes on along the minus strand of DATEVZ010000227.1, from coordinate 576 downwards.
CATCCGCTCCTGTCAATTTGCACGCCAATCAATGGGCGCTTTGCAACGCAATCGCGGCGAGATTGTGTACCCAGCGGGCCGGATGCTTGTCCTCGGAGACGATCAGTTGAAACGGCCCGGACTTTCCAAGCGGCTGGCCGTCGCGCGTGTCGGCCACCAGGATTTGACCGCCATGAAAACTTGGATCCGCTTCAGCGAGAGACAGAACTGCTGAGTATCCATCGGTGCCCGTGGCGACCAGGTAGGTCGCGAGCGCTTCTCCGTGCAGCTGCTTTCCGATGGGCGCGTTGATCATGGCCAGCAGCGTGGCGAGTGGAACGCCGCTGTAAGTTTCGTCTGCGTCAGTATGCGGGTTGTGTACCGTGGCCGAGACGTGCAGCAACACCCGAAATTCCGCAGGTGAAAGCACCACCCGTGCGTGGTAGGACTCGGCAGTGAGCACCAGCGAGTCCTTCGGGTAAACCGCCGGCGAGCGCATCTCGCCGGGTTGGAGTACTACTGGCACAGTTTCGATCGCGCTGGCATTGGCATTCCCGTCGTCCGCGACTGCGGCAACGTCAAAGTGCAGTGTCGCCT
>DATEVZ010000226.1:0-7329 GCA_035258265.1 Candidatus Acidiferrales bacterium | reverse complement strand
CATCAGTTGCGCCAGCGTGCTATCCACCACCGCCGCGGGCACCATCAGCCAAATCACGCGAGGCGGTTTCAGCTTCGCGATAAAATCATCGAGCGAACTTCCGCCCGCGGCGCCTTCTTTTGCCAACGCTTGCACGGTCGCCGCCGACCGGTCGAACACCACGCACTCGTGCCCCGCCTTCATCAGGCGCCGAACCATGTTGGCGCCCATTCGCCCCAGACCAATCATTCCCAATTGCATTTTGGTGCTCCTCTCATGAAGCTATGATTCCGGCGCCCCGCGCCAGGTCGCAAGAATGGCCGAGATCGCGTTGCCAAGAATTGACGAATCTTCCGCTTCTGACTGCCTGCGACTCACGAATCATCCTCCATGTTATTAGGCCATATTTTGCGGCGCTCGCATAATTTCAATCTCAGCAGCTCGCTCGGGACCCTCCATTCCTGTACCACATGGAAGTTACGCTTTCAACATAGCTCCGTCGGCGGAGGGTAAGACCGCGCCGCAATCGAAGTAAACTGTCAGACCACACTTTCCTCTAAGCGCTTACGCGTGTCGCTGCGTATTTGGATTTGTCATAGGCGGAAATTGCGAGGTTCGTGGCTTGAGCACTCAGGTCGAAACAATCGCTGTAACACCGTCCGGGCCATCCGCGCCGGCTCCCGCACCCACGAGTCCGTGGATTTACCGTTCGTGGCTCGATCTTCTGGTAGGCTGCGGCGGGTGGTCCGCTCCGCTGCTGGGTGTGGCGATGTGGATGAGCCCGATGCACGCGCACGGCTGGGCTGTGGCGTTTTATCTGCTCGCGATTGTCTTTAATTATCCGCACTTCATGGCCACGATTTATCGCGCGTACCACACTCGCGCGGACTTCGAGAAATACAAGTTCGTCACGCTGCACGTCACGCTCTTGATCATCCTCACCGGAATTGTGATGCACGCGTCGCCTCGCCTTTTTCCCTGGGTATTCACGCTGTACATCTGCTGGAGCCCCTGGCATTACTCGGGTCAGAACTATGGCCTGCTGATGATGTTTGTGCGGCGGAGCGGCGCGGAGATCACCGCGAACGAAAAACGGTGGCTGCGCGGCGCCTTCGTGGCTTCCTATCTAATGCTGCTCGCGAGCTTTGAAACCGGCGGCTCGACTGATCCCTTGATCCTCTCCCTGGGGCTGCCCGCGAAATTTACGCTTTCCATGCGGCTTGTGTTCGGCGGCGCGTTCTTGCTTTTCACCCTGCTTGGTTTTCAGAGGTTGATTCGCGCAAGAGGCGCGCGCTCGCTGGTTGCGCCGCTCACCCTGGCATTCACGCAATTCCTGTGGTTCGTGCTGCCCACGCTGCTGGAATTAAACTCCGCCTCGCAGGTGCCGCAGACGCGCTATAGCAGCGGCATTCTCGCCGTGCTGCATTCGGCGCAGTACATCTGGATCACCAGTTATTATCAGCGCCGTGAAGCTCGTGCCGCAGGCCAGCAAAGCTGGCATATGGCCGCATATTTCGCAACGCTCGTCGCTGGTGGGATTGCGCTGTTCATCCCTGGACCCTGGCTCGTCAGCTATCTGTTTCATTACGATTTCACGACGAGCTTCCTGATTTTCATGTCACTTGTGAATATTCATCACTTCATTCTCGACGGCGCGCTTTGGAAGCTGCGCGATTCGCGAGTTTCGTCTCTGCTGGTGGACCGCGGCGGTAAGGCATTGCGGGTTTCGGGGAATTCAGCGTCTGCACCTTCACGAAATCTCCACACCCATCCAAGCTTTCCCTCGCGCGTTCTATCCGCGCCGGCTCTGCGGATTTCTCTTGCGGGGCTGCTCTTTCTCTGGGGCGGCCTCGATCAATTGCACTTCTCATTAGGCACTGACGAAGACAATCTGCCGGCTCTGCTGCGCGCGGCCCAAATAAATCCTTACGATAGCGCCGTCCAGGCGCGTATCGCGCGAGCGGAATCGCAGTCGGGTCAGCGCGATGAAGCTGTGGCAGCGCTCACGCGCGCCGTCGAAATCAATCCCAGCAGCCTCGGCCTGCAACAAGCCTGCGCGCGCGCCATGATTGAAGATGGCCGTTACGCGGACGCATACGCGCACTACCAGAAGGTGCTCGAAAAGTTTCCGCGCGACGCGGATTCCTTGGTGAATTACGGTTTGCTCGCCGCACGGCTTGGGCATCCGGATGAGGCGATGGATGCATGGGAAAAATCAGTGGACGTAAATCCCAACCAGCCGAACGCTCACCTTTATCTCGCGGAAGCCTTCGACCAGCGCGACGAATTTGCCGCCGCCGCTCGCCATTGGAATTCATTCCTGCAACTTGCGAACGCACAGCCAGCGGACGCGTCGCAGGATCCAGCGCTGGCCCGTCAGCACGTGATCACCGCCGCAATTCAACTGGCGGACGATGAAGCGCGGACCAATCAGGCGCCCACCGCGCTGGCGAGATATGATTCCGTAGTTGCTTTGGCGGAGAAAGGCAACGACGCGAAACTAGAGAGCCTAGCGTTGGCTCACCGCGCGGACTTACAAGACAAGACCGGCGACATCCCGGCCGCTGCGCAATCGTTTCAACGCGGCCTGGCCCTCGATTCCAAGACTGGCGACCCGCGGAGCGAGGCTTTCGATTGGTTCAACTACGGTCAATTCCTGCGACGACACAACCAGCCGGATGAGATCGTTTACGCATGCCTTCTACACGCTGAAAGCTTGCTGGCTGGCACGAGCGGCAGCGACCTAGCAACGGTTCACGCTGAACGCCTTCAGGTGGCAAACAAGATGGGCAAAAAGGCCGACGTGACGCAAAAGGAGCTCGCGGCTCTGCTTGCGCGAGCCGCGAGCGTAAGGCTAGCTTCGCCCGAAAATTAGCTCGCTTTCGCGAGCACTAATCCGTGTAAGATTCACAGCGAACCGAATCATGGGGACTCCCGTCGAACGCCAGGATACGCGGCTGATGCGCGAGATGTTCACCGCCATCGCGCCGAAATACGATTTCATCACGCGCGTCATTTCCTACGGTATGGACGGCCGCTGGAAGCGTCTCGGCGTCACGCAAGCTGCCCTGCCGGAAAATGCGATGGTTTTGGACCTAGCCTCTGGAACCGGCGACTTCTCGCGGCTGGTACTTGAAAATTTGCCTGCGGCTCGCTCCGTCGCTGTGGATCTAACCGAAGGCATGCTGCAGTTGGCGCGGGCACACGGCTTGGACGAAGCTGTGTGCAGCGACGCAACGCTGTTGCCGTTTGCCGATGCCACCTTCGATTGCGTCTTCATCGGCTACGGCTTGCGAAATTTTCCGTGCCTTGCAACTGCCGTGCGTGAAATTGAACGCGTCACGAAACCCAACGGCCTGATGGTAAGCCTCGATTTTTTCCTTCCGCACAACCGCCTCTTTCGCCAGCTCTACTTGGGCTTTTTGTACGCACAAGGGGCCTTCTGGGGTACTTTGCTGCATGGCCGTCCGCGCACGTATACGTACATTCCAGACTCGATTCGCAGTTTCGTCTCGGTGACGGATTTTTCCTGCATGCTGCAGAACATGGGCTACGAACGAGTAGATGCACGCGGGTTTATTTTCGGGGGCATCGGTCTGCACCGGGCGGTAAAACGATCGTTTCTTGAAGCTCAGTGTGCCAGACCGATGCGAGGCTAATTTTCGAGCCGGAAGCGCGTAGAGGCCAGATTGTAGAGCCGCCGCCAGACTAGGCGGTTGATGGTGACCACCATTGCCGCCATCAGGATCGTCGCCGCCAGCAGCACACGAAAATTTCCGGTGTCCGTGGCATTGCTGATTACCGCGCCAAGCCCTGTCGTCAAATATGTGTGGCCCTGAAATCTAAAGTATTCGGCGATGATGCTCGCATTCCACGCTCCGCCGGATGCCGTCACAAACCCCGTGATTAAGAACGGGAAAATTCCAGGAAGCAGGAGTTCCCGCCAGCGTTCCATCCGGCCGAAACGAAAAATGGCACAGACCTCTTTCAGGTCTGTCGGAATGGCGATCGCACCAGCGATCACGTTGAACAGGATGTACCACTGCGTTCCGAGCAACAGCAACACGATCGAACCGATTCCGAGTCCGCCGCCGGCACGAATGAGCACGAGCAAAATGATAGGGAAAAGCGCAGTAGCCGGCACGGAAGCCGCCACCTGAGCGATCGGCTGTGCGATTGCCGAAAGTTTGGGCTTCAGCCCAATCAGCACGCCAACGGGAATCGTCCACAGTCCGGCAAGCAGCAATGTGAACGCGACGCGAAGAAATGTGGCGCCCGCGCCAAGAAAAATGCTTTTCAGTTCCGAGCCTGTGAGGTGAGCAAGCAGCAAAACCATTTTACTAAACGCGTAGACGATTCCCACCAGCAGCGCGACCAGCAACAGCCGAATAATCCACAGGAAAGTCTTGCGCACCGCACCGTCCGCTTTGACCAAAGCATGCGTGCGGGCAAAATGTAGACTCAGCGCTTCGCTTGCGGGTCGGACCGTGAACCGCGCGACAAACGGCAGAATTCTCGAGCTGCGCAGCAAATCCAAAACTGGTGACTGCGGCGCGTCCACTGATTCCACTTGCTCGAACTTGAACTTCTCCGCCCAGGCGATCACGGGACGCCAGATAATCTGGTCGATCAAAATGATGATCCCGATCATCACTCCCAGCCCCCAGACAATCGCGCGCGTGTTCCCGACATTCGCGGCGGTTTGCAAATAGGAGCCCAGGCCCGGCAAACGCAAGTCGCGATTCCCCAGCGTGAACATTTCGCAGGCCATCAGGAAAAACCAGCCGCCCGCTACCGACATCATCGAATTCCACACCAGCCCAATGATCGAATAAGGCAGCTCCATCTGCGTGAAGCGCTGCCACCAACTCCAGCGGTAAACCTCGGCGACTTCGCGCATCTCGCGCGGAATATTCTTGAGCGAGGAATAGAAACTGAAGGTCATATTCCACACCTGCCCGGTAAAAATTAGCAGGATGGAACCCAGCTCCACGCCCAATTGCCGCGTGGGAAATAACGCGACCATCGCCACCATAACTCCGGGCAGAAAGCTCAGTACCGGGATGGACTGCAAAGTATCGAGCAGCGGCACCATGAATTTCTCGGCTCTCGCGTTGTATGCGGCGATGTAGCCGTAAACCACGGTGAACGCGAGGCTGATGAAATACGCGGCGGCGATGCGCAGCACGGAGAACATGGCGTATTTCGGCAGCGCACTGGGTTCCAGGTGGATTTCCGTCGGCGCGCCAGCGGGCGAGAGCCAGTAATGCGTCATGGACAGCACGGCGTAAAAAAGCGCCAGCGCAGCGAAAAGGATCGGCAAATCGCGGAAGATAGAAGGTACGGTCGAGGGAATGGCCCCCCAGGCCACCACTCCGGACGATGTTTTTTCAAGTCGCGGCGGCATCAGTGCAAGGAAGCGCTTTCCTTGGAATTTTCGTCATGGTGATCGGGCTGATGGAGACGCACGCTGTCTTCTTCGGGGTCGTAAGTAAAAAGTTCGGCGTAGCGGCCCCAGTTCAGCGCGGTTTCAATCTGCTGCTCCACCTCTACCTGAGTGAAACGTTCGTCGAGCAAGTCACGAAAGAATTCGACAGGCATGGTGTGATCGGATTTCTTTTCCAAAGACGTGTACATTTGCTGCAGAAGGGCAACATTTTCCAGCACAGCCTTGCGGAACAGTTCCTTGCGGGTAGGAATGTCGGCTTCCGCGTAGGTACCTCCGGCCGGGGTGATGCGGACATCTCCTTCGTGCGCTGTCGCGAACCCGAGTAGCGTCGCAGCGTCCAGAATCGGAAGCAGGTCGTCCACTTCCAGGAGCAATTCCTCGGCGATGTGGTAGAGATCCTCTTCGCCGCCACGATCGTTGAGGAGTTCGATCAGGCCGGCCACTCCTCCCGGACGCGAATGAGGCAGCATCTGCGTGGGCGCTCTTTCCTTGCGCTCCGACGTCGAGGGAGGCGCAAGTTCCAGTTGTGGCTGCGTCATCACTTTGTAGATGTAATCGACGTATAAGACGAAAGCGGCAGACTTGCGATCGCGCGGATGTTGCAGGGGCACACGGAAGTCCGCGCGAATCTTTGCGGGGTTGCGCCCGAGAACGATGATGCGATCCGCCAGCAGCACGGCCTCTTCGATGTTGTGGGTGACGATGAAAATGCTGCGCGTGGGGATTTTTTTGGCCAGCCACAGCTCCAGCAATTCGCCACGCAGGTTTTCCGCTGTGAGCACATCGAGCGCGGAAAATGGTTCGTCCATGAACAGGATTTCCGGTTCCACCGCCAGCGCCCGTGCAAACCCCACGCGCTGCTTCATGCCTCCCGACAATTCCTTCGGATAGGCGGATTCGAATCCGTGTAATCCCACCGAAGCCAGCGCACGTAGCGCCCGGCGGTGACGTTCAAAATGCGTGCTGCCGCGTGCCAGCAGCGGCGCTTCCACGTTTTCCAGGACCGTCAGCCACGGAAAAAGCGCAAAACTTTGGAACACGATGGACACGTTGGGGCTCGATTGGCTCATCGGCTTTCCGTGCCACAGCACTTCGCCAGCCGAGGGAGCTGCGAGCCCCGAAAGAATGCGCAGCAGAGTTGATTTGCCCGAGCCGGAAGGCCCCAGCAGGGCGATGATCGTGTTGGGCTCGATGGAAAAATCTACTGGAGCGATTACTTGAATCTGCCGTCCATCCGGTTGCTGGTAGCTTTTCTCGATTTGCTTGGCCTGAATGATTGGTTCGACGTCCACGGCGGCGGGCGCGAATTCCGTGGTTACTTCGCCCGTTTCCGCGCCGGTAACAGCGCAGTAGGGCGCGCCCGATCCCGCCGCGGCCAGTTCGTCCATCAAGCATTGCCACGCTTCTTCTGGCAGCGCGTCGAGAAAATGGTTGCGCTCGCCCGGGCTCATCGCGTCGATGATGTTTCGCATGTCCTGGCTCGGACGCGAATGCAGTAGCACGTAGGCATGGTAATAAGGCAGGTGCACGATGAGCGGCGCCGCCACCTCGACCGGCATCTCGTGAAACAACGCGCTCTGCTCGTCATACGACACAGTCATGAAGAAATCGGCAGCGACACCGGGACCGATCCGCTGCAATTGTTCAATGAGCGCTTGCCACTCTCGGCGAGCCAGCAAGTTTCGCAGTTTTTGCGTCTCTTGACTATTCATCACGCAAGAGCCTACTACGTTTTCACGGCGACCGCGAAGGGACACCGCTTATCAGCCGTGCGCGAATATTACGGAATTGTGACTCAAAGGAAACTTCCAGGGACCATCCTTCGAACCTGACACGTTGCAACTACCCAGGAACCAAGATCGTTGTCAGAACCTGAATTTACAAATTTTTGACAATTCTGC
>DATEVZ010000225.1:0-13524 GCA_035258265.1 Candidatus Acidiferrales bacterium | reverse complement strand
TTGTCTGGCAGGGAAGTGGATTGCAGCACGGCGCCGATTCTCTGTTTGAACGCCGAGCCGCTTTTTTCGGGGTCCAGGCCGCAGACGCGGGCGATGCCGCGGTCGGGCGTGCGCATGCCTTCGAGGATTTCGACGGTAGTGGTTTTACCCGCGCCGTTGGGGCCGAGCAGGCCGAAGACTTCACCTTCTTCGACCGCAAAACTGAGGCCGCGCACGGCTTCTACCGCGCCGTAGCTCTTATAAAGACCTTCCACCTGAATGATTGGTTCAGCCAAGAGAGATTCCTATGAGATGTGAAGCAATCTTTTGTATCACACTCGGATGTCAGGCGCGTAACTTCGGCTTGGCTCGGCGGGCGGGTTTGCGTTTCGATTTGCGAGAATTGCCGGGCGATTTTTGGGGCGTCCAGCCATAGAGTTTCATGTCTATTTTGTTGCCGTCGACGGCCACGCGTTCCGAACTGAGGAGGCGGCGTTGCAGGCTGGCGTGTGGTTCGGGCATGCGCGTGCGGCCTCCTGCGCCGATCACGCGATGCCACGGAATGCCGCGCCCATTGGGGCAGGCGGCCATTGCATAACCGACGGCGCGCGCTCCGCCGGGCAGGCGCAGAGCTTGCGCAATGGCCCCATAGGTAGCAACACGGCCGCGAGGAATTTGTTGCACGAGGCGATAAACCGAGTCCCAGGACATGCTGGCATTTTACCTGATTTTACATATTCGTTTTTTGAATGGAAGTTGCGGGGCGCATGCAGCAGAATGGGCGCAAGAACACGGGGAAACACGGTGTGTACAGAAGCTGCGCAAAAATACGACAAAGTAATGACGGATTCGATACAAACATTCACTAATTTAGCGCATCGTACTATTGACGGTGTAGTGGAGCATCAATACACTACGCCGGAAGTTGGAAGTTCCCGCCCGACAAGGAGCTGTAATGGCTTTCGTTCGGCGCAAAGGCAACACATACTTTCTGGTGCACAATGTGCGCCGGCAAGGAAAAGTGCAGCAGTTGCATTTGGCGAGGCTGGGGGAACGGCCGCGGATTACGGACGACGTGGTGCGCAGGGTATCGCGAAACCATCCGTTCCTGGATCTGGACTGGTCGCAGCTGCGGGAGCAAGTGAATGGAAGAGTGGAGTTGTTCGATATCCGCTCGCCGTATGTGCAGAACCTGATGCATTCGTTACGCAACCTTAACCTGGACCTGGCCGATCTATCGCCGCCGTTGTTGCTCTTGGCAGATCGAGCCAATTCGAGCCGGGAACTGGTCACGCAATTACGGTTGCTGCGGTCAACGCTCGATGTGAAGCTGGACCAATTCGAGCGCACAGGGCCGCGGGAGCCGGAAAGCGGCAGAAAGTTCCGGTAGGGGAGCAAGACCGTGGGCGCGCAAGGACTACAACTCGATCCAACCCAGCGGAGTGTGGAATCCCGAGATTTCGAGGCGGGGCTGCGGCGGAAAATCGTGGGGCAGGACGAAGCGGTGCAGGCGGTGGTGGATCTGTACCAGGTGTTTCGCGCCGGATTGAATTCGCCGGGGCGGCCAGTAGGGAATTTGCTGTTTTTGGGGCCGACCGGAGCGGGGAAGACGCGCGTCGTGGAAGCCACAGCGGAAGTGCTGTTTGGAGATCCGCGGGCGGTGATCAAGGTGGATTGCGCGGAATTTCAGCACTCGCACGAGATTGCGAAATTGATCGGGTCGCCTCCGGGATATTTGGGGCACCGCGAAACGCATCCATTGATCACACAGGAAGCGCTCGCGCAATATCACACCGAGAAGCTGAAGATCAGCTTCTTGCTGTTCGACGAAATCGAAAAGGCCAGCGATGCCTTGTGGCAACTGCTACTGGGGATTTTGGACAAGGCCACGCTGACGCTGGGCGACAACCGCAGAGTGGATCTGTCGCAGACGATGATTTTCATGACGTCGAACTTGGGTGGCGTGGAGATCACCGAGCTGATGACGGGCGGAATGGGTTTTGCGCCGGTGCAGCGCGCGGATACCACGGTGCGACTGGACGAGAAGGTGGAGAAGACGGCGGCGGAAGCAGCCAAACGCAAATTCGCGCCGGAATTCATGAACCGGATCGACAAGACGGTGGTGTTTCATCCGTTGCGCTCGGAACAACTGGAACAGATTCTGGAGATCGAGCTGGGGATGGTGCAACAGCGGGTGCTCGAGACGGCCAAGGGACGCTTCCTATTTCGCGTGACGCAGCCGGCGCGGGACTTTTTGTTGCGCGAAGGGACGGACATGAAGTACGGCGCGCGGCACCTGAAACGAGCCATCGAGCGGCACGTGGTGTATCCGTTGGCGAGTTTGCTGGCGACCGAGCAGGTCTCGTTGGGTGACGTGATTTCAATTGACTGGCACAGCGGAGACATGAGCCTGACGTTTCTGAAGGAAGCCGAAGGCGCGCTGGTTCCGGTGCCTTCGCCTGCGACCGAACGCCTGGCCGACGCCGCTGCGGCAACTTCCGACGGCCGCACTGCGCTATTTCCGCCCGCGACCGCCGCGGCGGATCTTACTTCCGCGAAGACGGTGGCGCCGCCAACGGCTGCTCGCGGTTTGCCCGTGGAAAAGGCGAAGAACGACAAGAAGTAGAGCCGTCTAGAAGCAGTTTTCCTCTTTTGCGGCGGGCGCTGGGAAGCTTTCCGGCGCCCTTTCTGCGCCCACCTCGCGACTTGACTCCATGAGTTTCTCGTACACCAATTTTGGCTCGGATCCAGGAGTGAGCGTCTCGCACCTACGGCGCTCGCGACCTTTTTTGCGCCTTTCTCGGCCCTTCCGGGCCGGGCTTATTCCGCGCCTCCGGCGCTGACGCCGCCACCAAGTGATTGATCTCGCTCGAATGGGGATAACAAATTCAGAAGTAGATCCCTCGCTGCGCTCGGGATGACACAGCTTTTTGACGGGCGGTTCGTTGGCTTGACGCCGATGGCGCACTAAAGTGCGCCGCTACAAGGTCAAATGCTAGAGCCCGGTGAGACGCTACGCGCTTGGTCGGTCCATCACTTAGTGAGGGCTAGTCGTCGGAGGGCGGAGTGAAGGGTTCGTCGAAGCTGCCGCCGTAGATGTTGGGGACTTTGGCGCCCATTTGGCGCAAGTAGGCGCACAACTGGCCGCGATGGTGGATCGTGTGGTTCATCATGAACTGAAGATAGAGAGCCGTCGGATTATTGTAGATACCGAAGAATGGCACTTCCGTGGCCCAGGATTCGGGGGAAATCTGGGCGACTTTTGGGAATTTCGTTTCAAAGCCGTCTTCATAGAGAGCGACGATGTCTTCGGTATTGCCGATGTCGCCTGGCATGGAATCGTCGTCCATTTCAAATTTTCCGCTGAGGAAGCCGTCGAGGAACCAGATTTCCGAGGATGCGATGTGCCAGGTGAGTTCGAGCGCGCTGCGGGAATCCGGGTGGGGACGGTAGGTGTCCTTGGGAGGGGGCACCGCTCGCAAGACGCGCCGTGTGGTGCCGTATTCCTTTTGCACCATCGGCAGAAAGATGTCGGCGAGAAATTTTGCTTGCTCGGGCGTCATGTTACAGCTCCTTCGCACAAACTGACGGATCGAAACCTTCAGCGATCCCTGTCCCCGATTCAATCGGTGACACAGGATAAACCAACGCCAAATGTCTATCAGATGCACGCGACACGGCTAAAAGCCGTACGCCGCCGTGGAACGTATCACAACCGAAACGCTGCGCGATGAATCTTTACGCAGGTTTCCAGCGCAGGATTGGTTTGCGCGCGGCGGCCACTTCGTCCAGGCGGCCGACGCGCGTACAGTGCGGCGCTGTCTTCACGAGTTCGGGATTCGCGTCGACTTCGGCGGCGATCGAACGCATGGCATCTATGAACATGTCACATTCCTGCTTGGACTCTGATTCCGTGGGCTCAATCATCATGGCGCCGGGAACGATCAACGGGAACGCGGTGGTGTAGGGATGGAAGCCATAGTCGATCAGACGCTTGGCGATGTCCATGGTGTTGACGCCACGAGCCTTCTGACGCGCGTCGCTGAAAACGACTTCGTGCATCGAAGGGAGATTGTAGGGCAGATCGAAATAGGGTTCGAGATGTTTGCGAATGTAGTTGGCGTTGAGCACCGCGTCTTCGGTGGCTTGACGGATGCCGGGGCCATAGGCCAGCGTGTAAGCGAGCGCGCGGAGCAGCACGCCGAAATTGCCGGCGTAGGCGCGAACGCGGCCGACAGATTTCGGGCGATTGTGGTCGAGGGCGTAGGTGCCGTCTTGCTTTTGTACGACCACCGGGACCGGCAAGTACGGTTCGAGGATTTTCTTGACCATCACCGGTCCTGCGCCGGGTCCGCCTCCGCCGTGCGGGGTCGAGAAAGTTTTGTGGAGGTTCAGATGCATGACGTCCACACCGAAATCGCCCGGGCGAGTCACCCCGGCGAGCGCGTTCATATTGGCACCGTCCATGTAGAGCAGAGCGCCGCGTTCGTGCAGGATCGCGGCGATTTCGGCAATACGTTCTTCGAACACTCCGAGAGTGCTGGGGTTGGTGAGCATTAGCGCGGCGACGTCGTCGGTGACGAATTCGCGCAGGTGATCGGTGTCGAGCTGGCCGCGGCTATTGGATTTGATGTTTTGCACTTCGTATCCGGCGATGACGACGGAGGCTGGATTCGTGCCGTGCGCGGAATCGGGGATGAGTACTTTATGGCGCGCGTTTCCCTGGCTTTCGAGATAGGCGCGAATCATCAGCAAGCCGGTAAGTTCGCCCTGCGCGCCTGCGGCGGGCTGAAGGGTGGCCGCGTCCATGCCCGTAATGCTGAGCAAGCATTTCTGTAGATCATGAAGGATGCGCAGGCAGCCTTGCGAAACTTCGCCAGGTTGTTCCGGATGCTCGGTGGCCAGGCCTTCCAGGCGCGCGACGAATTCGTTGACGCGTGGATTGTATTTCATCGTGCAGGAACCCAGCGGGTACATGCCCAGGTCGATCGCGTAATTCCAAGTGGATAGGCGCGTGAAGTGGCGGATGACTTCGATCTCGCTGACTTCGGGGAAGCCTTCGATCGAGTCGCGCGTGTAGGCGGGGCCGAGCGCGGCTTTTGGATCAACGGCTGGGACGTCGAGCGGTGGCAGTTCCATACCGCGCTTGCCGGGGGCCGAGCGCTCGAAGATCAGGCCTTCGTTCTGGCTGACGTGCGCGCGTGCTTTGCCCACGTTCTTTACAGGTGCTTCGAGATCGGTGACCTTTGGGTTCAAAGTGTTACGACTCCTTGCTGCGATTCAGAAAGAAGGCTGGCGGAGTGAAGTCCGCCGCTACAAAATCAATACCGAATCAACACCGACAAAAACGGCCCGGTTCGATAACCTGAACCGCTAGCAGCTAGACTGGCTTCTCCAAAATGCGGCGGACGGCGGTGGCGAAGCGCTCGATCTCGGTGCGCGGCGTGGTTTCGGTCACGCAGACTACGGCGCGCTTGGTCAGATCTGGGTAATGGGTACCGAGCGCGTACGGGCCGATGATCTTTTCCTTCAGCATCTCGCCGTTGATCATTTTTACTGAGCGCGGGAATTCGAGCGTGAACTCGTTGAATGTGGGGCCGCTGAAAACGCGGCGCACGCCGGGAATTTTTTCCAGTTCCATCTGGGCGAAACGCGCCTTGGCGAGATTTTGCAGCGCCTGCTCACGCAAACCCTCTTTGCCGATGAGGCACAGATGGATTGTGGCAGCGAGGGCGTAGAGAGCTTCGTTGGTACAGATGTTGGACGTGGCCTTCTCGCGGCGGATGTGCTGTTCGCGCGTGGCGAGAGTCAGAACGAAGCCGCGATTGCCTTCGGCGTCGGTGGTTTGGCCAGCAAGGCGACCGGGCATCTGACGGACAAATTTATCACGCGTGGCGATCACGCCTACGTATGGGCCACCATAACTAGGAGCGATGCCGAAGGCTTGGCCTTCCATGGCGACGATGTCCGCTTCGGCTGGAGGCTGCACGATTCCGAGCGACACCGCTTCGGTGATTGTCGAGAGCAGCAGAGAGCCGTGAGCGTGCGCGATTTCGCCGAGCGCGGGCAGGTCTTCGAGGACGCCAAAGAAATTGGGTGACTGTACGACGACCGCCGCGGCCTTGCCGAGTGTTTCCGCCTTCAGCGCTGCGCGATCCATTTGGCCCGAGTCGGTGTAGCCGATTTCCTCGACTTCGAGTCCGAGGTTCTTGGCGTAGGTTTTCAGAACCTGGCGATATTCGGGATGCACGGAGCGCGCGACGAGCACGTGTCGGCGGTTGGTGAGGCGTTCGGCCATCAAAACGGCTTCGGTGAGCGCGGTGGAACCGTCGTACATGGAAGCATTAGCGACTTCCTGGCCGGTGAGCTGGCACATCAGTGTTTGAAATTCGAAGATTGCGGTGAGCGTGCCTTGCGCAAATTCGGCTTGATACGGGGTGTACGAGGTGAGGAATTCGCCGCGCTGGATCAGCGCGTCAGCTGTGACCGAACGCAGATGCTGATATACGCCCGCGCCGAGAAACGAAGTGTAGCCACGGGCATTTTCTGCCGCGCGCGCCTGAAAGTATTGGATGATCTCCGCTTCGGAAAGCGCTCCCGGCAGATGCAGGGGCTCGCGCAGACGAAATTTTTCGGGGATGGACTTAAACAAGTCTTCGATCGAACGAACGCCGATGGCCGCTAGCATTTCCTGGCGTTCGGAAGGGCTTTTGGGGAGATAGCGCATCAGGCGGAGTGTTCCTTTGCGGCTTCGGCAATGTAGGCTTGATAGGCGGCGGCATCCATCAGGCTGGAAACTTCCTTGGGATCCGCGAGTTTCACTTTGATCAGCCACGCAGAGCTGTGCGGGTCCTTATTGATTTTCTCCGGCTCATTGACGAGCGCGGCATTCGTTTCGGTGACTTCGCCGGAAACGGGACTGTAGATTTCGCTGACGGCTTTCACGGATTCAACCGTGCCGAAGGACGAGCCGGCTTTCAGCTTCGCGCCGACTTTGGGCATTTCGACGAACACGACGTCGCCGAGTTCCTGTTGCGCGTAGTCGGTGATGCCGATCGTGGCAACCTCGCCCTGAGCCTGGACCCATTCGTGCTGTTTTGTGTAGCGATAATCCGTTGGATACATTGGGCCTCTCTGTTTGGATGCAGTCGCGTTAATGCGGTCGCTTGTAGAACGGTATTGGGACGATTCGTGCCGCCGCGGCCTGGCCGCGGATGCTGATTTCGATGTCCGTGCCGACAGCGCCCGATTGCGGCGGGACGTAGGCCATGCCGATATTTTTCTTCAAGAACGGCGCGGGGCACCCGCTGGTGACGCGGCCCGCTTCGTGCCCGCCGATCTGCACGGGGTAGCCGTCGCGTCCGATGCGCTTATCGAGCATTTCAAAGCCGACGAGCTTGCGCGGAACGCCGGTTTCTTTTTGGCGCGCGAGCACGTCGCTGCCGAGAAAGGGGGCCTTTTCCATCTTGCAGATCCAGCCCAGCCCGGCTTCCCAGGGCGTGGTGGTGTCGTCAATTTCATGGCCGTAGAGGCACATTCCGGCCTCCAGGCGAAGCGTGTTGCGCGCGCCGAGGCCGCAGGGAATCATTTTGGCTGATTCGTCCGCGTGCAGTAGATCTTGCCACAACTTTTCGGAATGATCGGGAGCGAAGTAAATTTCGAAGCCGTCCTCGCCAGTGTAGCCCGTGCGCGCGATCAGGCAATCAACGCCGCTGACTTTGCCAAAAGTGAAATGATAGTAGCGGATAGGCTCGAGCGCAACCGGGGTGAGGTGTTGCAAGATCTCCTTGGCGCGCGGGCCTTGGATCGCGAGTTGCGAATAGCGCGGGCCGGAGTTTTCGATTTCGGCGTCAAACTTGTTGTTGGCGACGAGGTGGTCGAAATCAGCGTCCTGATTGCTGGCATTGACGCACAGCAGATAGTGCGTGTCCGAAATTTTATGGACGAGCAAGTCGTCAACGAAAGTGCCGCCTGACGTCATCAGGCCGGAATAGTGAGCTTGGCCGACAGTGAGTTTCGTGGCGTTGTTGCAACTGACCCACTGGACGAGTTGCAACGCGCCGGGGCCGCGGATTTCGATTTCGCCCATGTGGCTAACGTCGAACAGGCCGGCGCGGGTGCGCACGGCTTCATGCTCGGCGATGATGCCGGAGTATTCCAGGGGCATATCCCAGCCGCCGAAATTGACCATCTTAGCGCCGAGGCGGCGGTGGACGGAATTCAGTGCTGTTTTGCGCAATTCGACGGCGGCCGACGTGTTCACAGAGGATTTCTCATGAAAGCGACGAAACATCGACGCTAGCATGCGAGTTTTTTAGTGTCAAGGAACGGGGCTTGACGGCTTGACGGGCGCGAGTGCTGCTGGAGGTCGGGCCAAAGTCAAAAGATTCAACACAGAGAACGCAGAGTTCGGAACAGATGGAGTTCACCGAGAATGCTCGCAAAATTGCCGTGGTCGAGTGCCCTGTTCGGGAAAGGCTAAGTGGTTAGGGAGAAGCCAACTACAACTAAATGTTGCTGAGGTAATCGCGGCGCGCAAGGCGCTTGTGACTGCGTCGCGGTTGCCCTACTATTGGTCGAACGGAAACCGTGAGCGTTCAAGAGAGGCGTCAACCGTGATTACGCTCTGCGCGCAGTGCGACAAGCCGGAATCGCAATGCACGTGCGAGAAGTTCTGCTGCTTCTGCCAGTCTCAGCACAATATTCATCTGGCTGTGGACGGAATGTATTATTGTCCTGATTGCCGGGAGGCCTGCGACGTGCGGCTGGCCGACGCCGAACATCACTGACCTTAAGATTGCACTTGCGGTTTTCAGCTGCGGTCTTTACCGATGAGAACTGAGCGATGAGCAACGATCCGGCGCGAACCGAACTCATGCTGCCCGACGACGAGCGGTTGCTGGCCGCGATCACGCCGGTGGTGCAGCACGCGTCGCAGCGCTGCGGGCTCTCCACTGAATCGCAGGAGGGACTGGCGGCTGCGGCGATCGAAGCGGCGCGAGAGACATTTCCCTTGATGGAAGGACAAGCAGCGGGAGAACCGAAGGTACGCGTGGTGGTTTCGGATTTTCCGGACCGCGTCGAAGTGGCCATCGAGCATCGGGGCGAAGCGCTGCCGACTGCAGGACTGGATACTTTTGTGAAGGACGCCGTGGCGGGTTCCGGGGCGGGATTGAGCATGGCGCTGCAGGCGACTCAAGTGGACCGCGTGCAATATGAAACGCACGAAGGCGTCTCGCGCATGACGTTGATTAAGTATTGCGACGGCAGCAGAACCAAGGCGCAGTCGGATTAATCTGCAGTTGAAGTTCCTCGAACTCGTGGCGGGCTCGGATCCTTCAGAAAGCGCAAGCCGGCGGCAAGTCGGCCACCGGCGGCGGGCCTCCGATACTCCCAGAATCTAACGTGCGTAACTTGCTCGCTTCACTCTACATCGGCGCGGCGAAGGCTTTGGTTTGGATGAGCGTCATCAACTGATCCTGGCTCACGGGAGCTTCTACTTTCAGGCGGTCGCCGCTGGGCGTGACGCGAACCTGATCGAGCGTTTTGGCTAGCGCGGGATTGGTCTGGGCTTCCTGATAGCGCCGATACATGAGGCCGGCTTGCATAGCTGCGCTTAGCAGGTTGGCGTCGTCCACGGAGTCGCAGACTGCCGTGAAGTGGGCGTCCACGCCGCTATCGGCGTCAATGTTGATGATCATGGCGTGCATACGCCCGATGATCGCCGCTGCCTGCGGAAATTGACTGGCCTGCGGAACCAACTGTTGCATGGCGAGGTGCGTGTGGTCCTGGTCCAGCACGGCCCAGATGATTCCATTGCCGTTGGCTTCCGTGATCAGCGGAAAGAGCTTGCCGGTGAGCAGGGTTTCTTCGCCGCCCATGCGGACGTTGATCAGATGTTCGAGGACGGAGCGATTGCCGAAGGCGGCGGTGTTGGCGTCGAAGAAGACAAACAGGATGTCGCCGGCCGCGGCGCCGCTGCCGAATGCGTAAAGGTGGAATCCCTGGACCTCGACCGTGGGAACCTTTTGGGCCTTAAGTTTGGCTTCCGCGGCGCTGGGATCGAACTGGCCGAGGGCGATTCCGGCAACGTCATCGCCCTTTCCACTGTTGGTGACGTTGGCCCAGGCGATCTCCTCCACCTGGGAGTTCGGATCGACTCCGGAGGTGCCTAGGAATTGTTCGAATTGCTTGAAGCGCGGCGGGAGTACCTGGTCGTTCAGCTGGGAGAACCAGGAAAATTTTCGCGCGGCTTTCAGGTCGGCGTAGGCAAATTCACCGACGCTCTTCGGGAACATGCCAATTACCGCGGTGCTGAGCGTTCCGGCCGAGATGCGGCTGGGGGTAATCGTGACGGTGCTCAAGAGCAGCCCAGCGGCCAGCAGGCTCGAAATCGCGGATCGAACGATTGAATGTTTCACTTGTTATCCCCTCAGTTCCAATCCTTCATGCTCACTTGAAACTTTAGCGACCGACGTTCACAGGGCTTTCGGTGACGCGCGCAGCCAGTGAAGCAGACTCCAAACGCAGCCTGGATGCAAACGCGCTATCGGTGATGGATTCCAGATTGATGGCTACATTTTCGAGCGCGCCACGAACAGCGGCGGCTGCCATCAAACGCCCCACGCGGATGTCTGAATACATAGACGGGCTTGCGATGGGTTCCAGTTGCCCGAGCCGGTCAAATACTTCCGCTGCCCTGCGAGCGACTTCGAGCGGGACACTCGCCGCGCCATGCAAAGCCGTCTGGATTGCGGCGTCGCGATGCCTCTCCTCGTCAGACGTTTCTTTTGGCAGCTTGTAAGCAGCCATTACTTGCTCGAAGGAGGCGGAATCGCGGTCAATCGCTTCGGCGAGCGCGCGGGAGGCGGCCTGAAACCGGGCGACGGCTTCGCTCAATTGGTCCAGGTGCGCGGCCTGTGACTTTTTCTTGCGCGAGAGGCCGGCGACCATCTGTCCTAGGCTCGCTCCGAGCGCACCCGCGAGCGCCGCGACAGAGCCACCTCCCGGAGTGGCCGTTGGTTCCGCGACGGCGTCAAGAAACGGTTGCACGAGCGACGCAAATTTGCCCGGGCCTTCGGGTGCGATGGTTCCGCCCAGGGAGGCCTCGATACGGTTTTCAAACACTTGCGCCGGCGTAAAGTTTTCCAGTTGCAAGTAGAAGTCGGCGGTGAGTTCGATGGCGCGCTTCGGAATCAGTCCGACGATTTCGCTGCCAACGATGGTAACGCCGTAGCGTTCCGCCTCGCGCTTCACCATTTCGAAGACCCGGTGCAGAGGTGTTTGCTCGAAGTCGGTCATGTTGATGGAGACCTGCGCGAGATGGCGCGCGCGCAGGTCCACGCCCATGGCTTTCACGTAGCGCAGCCCGCCATTTGAAAAACGGATGTTCTTGCCGATTTTCTTGGCGATTTCGATATCGGAAGTGTTGAGGTTAATGTTGTACGCGATCAGGAACTTGCGTGCACCTACGACGGTGGCTCCGGCCGTAGGATGCAAGCGCGCATCACCGATATCGGGAGCGCGCTCAGGATTCTTGGGAACTTCCGCGAGCAAGCCTTCGAATTGTCCTTTGCGGATGTTCTCAAGGTTGGTGCGTTCGGGACGCTGCGCAGCGGCTTCGTAGAAATAAACCGGGATGCGATAGCGTTCCCAGATTTCACGGCCGACTTTTTTCGCGAGGGCTACACAATCCTCGATGGTTAGGCCTTCGACCGGGATGAACGGGACAACGTCGGTCGCGCCCATGCGCGGATGCGCTCCGGAATGTCTGGTGAGGTCAATCAGCTCAGCCGCTTTGCCGACGCCGCGCAATGCCGCTTCGGCGACGGCTTCGGGTTCGCCGGCAATCGTCGCCACGCTGCGGTTATGATCGGCGTCACTTTCGCGGTCGAGTAAGTAGACGCCGGGAACTTCGCGCATAGCCGCGACGATAGCGTCAATTTTGGACGCATCGCGCCCTTCGGAGAAATTCGGTACACATTCGACAAGTCGTTTCATGGAATCAGAAATTCTTTGAGTGGATTACCGCGCCGCGTTTCATGGTGAAGCTGCAAAGATTCACACCAAAATAATACGGGATTTCGCGGTAGTCGGCCACGTCAAAGGCGGCGATGTCGGCATATTTGCCAACCTCGAGCGAACCGACGCGATCGTGCTGGCGAAGCGAATAAGCGGGGTTGATGGTTGCGGCGACGATTGCTTCCGCGGGCGTCATGCGCATCTGCGTGCAAGCGAGTGAAAGGATCATGGACATGCTGAGCGTGGGGCTGGTGCCGGGATTGAAGTCGGTGGCGATGCCGACGATGGCTCCGGCGTCAATGAGCGGACGCGCGGGCGCGTAGTGACTGAGGCCGAGATGAAAACAGCAGCCGGGAAGCAGTGTACAAACAACGTTAGACAAAGCGAGGGCGCGGATGTCAGCGGCATTGATTTTTTCGAGATGATCGGCGCTCGCGGCATGCAAGTCGATGGCTAGCCGCGAGGCACCGGTGTTGGCGAGTTGCTCGGCGTGAATGCGTGGAACCAGGCCCCCAGCGCGCCCTGCGGTGAGGATCCTGCGCGCCTGCGCGACCGTGAACGCGCCGCGATCGCAAAAGACGTCGCAGAATTCGGCGAGGCCGGCCATCGCGACCGTCGGAATCCATCGTTGGACCAGTAGATCCACGTAGGCGTCCGGGCGTTTGCGAAATTCAGGCGGAACCACATGCGCGCCGAGAAACGTGGCTCGAATATCCACGGGATGGCGCTGATGAAGCTGCGAGAGAAGCTCGAGAATTTTCAGCTCGCTCTTCCAATCGAGGCCGTAGCCGCTCTTGGCTTCGATGGTGGTAGTGCCGTGAGTTACGAATTCGTTCAGGTTCGCGATCGCGCGGGCTTCGAGTTGACTGGCGGGCGCGCGACGTAATTTTTTGACCGTCGAGCGGATGCCGCCGCTTTTGCGAGCAATTTCCTCGTAACTGGCGCCGGCGATGCGTTGTTCGTATTCCGCCGCGCGACTGGCGGGGAAAATCAGGTGCGTGTGGGAATCCACGAAACCGGGAAGGACGACGCGTCCTCCGAGATCGAGTTTCTCCGCGCGACGCGCGGCGCGGATTTTTTCGATGCGGCGCCGCGGGCCGATGGCAGCGATGCGGTCTTCGCGAACGAAGATGGCGCCGTCGCGAATGATGCCGAGCTCGCGGAGAACCTTGCCGCGTCGCGGAACGGGGCCGTGCAGCGTGAGCAGCTGCGAGCAGCCAGTAATCAGCCAGTCGGGCATGGGCGAAAGGATACTAACGCCGAGAGGGAGTAAAAGGCCACTGGCGATGTGGGTTTGGCCCACAGCAAGAAGGTTTCGTAGCGGCGGTCTTTTAGACCGCCATCATTTCCTGGCGTAACGCCAATGGCGCACGGAAGTGCGCCGCTGCAAATGCCAGGTCAAAAGCAAGAGCGGGCGAGGCGCCTGCCTACCGCCAGGCAAGCTGACGCTAGGCCTTTGCGGACATAGCCATGTAGGCCGGGGCGAAGACTTCGGCGACGAATGTTTCGATCGAGGTGGGCGTG
>DATEVZ010000224.1:0-13354 GCA_035258265.1 Candidatus Acidiferrales bacterium | reverse complement strand
GTAGCGCAGATCCCAGGGCAATTGAATGTCGGGTGCTGCGCCGGTCAGCGCCCCTGCACCACCGGTTATAGTGACGTAGGCGCCCGCGACATACATGCGAGGACCGGAAATGTTTCCTCGCGCGATCGCGTCGCGCAGGGCGACATCCGTCAGCGCGCGGTAAACACCGACGTCGCGCACCGTCGTAAATCCCGAATCCAAAGTGTCTTTCGCATTGGGCACCGATTCCAGCGCGACCTCGGCGGCGGTTCTTTTCAGATAGGAGAGGGGATCGCCGCTCGGGTCGCGCGCACCATCGGCGAGGTGCGTGTGGCAGTCAATCAGGCCGGGCAGCACGGTCATGTTCGAGAGGTCGATCACGGTGGCGCTTGTCGGGATTGCGAGAGCTTTTCCGACCGCGATTACGCGATTGTCGCGAACTAGAATCACTTGATCGCTCAAAACCGTTCCGGAGTCCACATCCACCAGGTGTCCTGCTTTGATCGCGATCTCATGAGCAGGGGCCGGGCTCTTTGCGTTCGCGCCAGACGCGGGATCGTTTTGTGCCGTGGCGTTCTTTGAATTGGGAGTCTGCGCAGGTAGCGCGCCCGCAGTGTAAAGGCAGAAACACAGCATGGCGAACTGAAGCGTGCGTGTCTTCAAGACTCCCCCTTAGCGAGCCATGCATGATAACTCCGATTTACCGGGTTCTTGCATGCCGACGCCGCCGAAGAATTCGCGGACGGAGGCGTCTTCGCCCCGAAGCGGATCATCGCGAGAGCAAATGAAAATCGAAAGACGGCTGTGCGTCAGCGCGTCAGCGACCTTAGTACGAAAGTACCGTTGCGCGGACTCGGAACACATATAAAATGGCGCGCCATGGGGTCGAAGGTCGTGTGCGAAGAGCACAATAGACTGAGGCACGAGGCTGTGACGGCGGTCCTGGAAGCGAGGAGGATTCGCTGGAGCAAGGATTTATCGTTTTATCAGGACTCAGAGCTTAGCCGCGACGAGCATAAGAAAATTGACGCCCTGCTGAAACATTTGCTCGTCGGCCACGACGGTAAACCGTGCCCCAGCGGTGACCGCCCCATCGTTACAAGTGCCTCGTTAGGTGGAACCTTCGCTGGTCAACGCCGACAACTGATTAGGACGGACCACAGCCCTCAAGCGAAATGCTCTTGATCCCGCATCCCACACCCACGAAATTCACGTAAACAATGTTTGATTTGAGGCCGGCAAAAAAAGTCGGAGATGCGAGCCAGTGCCCGCATCCCCGAGGTTGTGAATCGCAGCTAGAATTCGAAGCGGAATCCCAGTTGAGTCTTGTATGGACCTCCGAACGTGGCACCAGGACCTTGCCCCCCGCAATAACCGGCGCGAGTTCCGAACGTGTCGCTCTCAGTCCCCGACGAGTTGTAAAAAGTTGTATCCACGTTATTGCACGAATTCTGGCGATTGAAGAGGTTGAACATTTGCCCCAGAATTTGCAACCTCATCCGATCCCCAAAGTTGAACGTTTTTGACGCCGTCAGGTCCAGCTGGATCAGAGCCTTTCCGCGGAAGCTGTTCGGTTTGACCATGTCGCAGCCTTTTACCGCAGGACCAAATCCGACACAAGCACGGTCGAGAACGGCCTGGCCGTCTCCGTTGAGATCCGTTCCCGCAAGCGCTGTGTAGGGACGCGCGGTAGACCACTGGAAGACGGGCGCGAGCTGGAATCCGTGCGGAAACTGAAAGACACCGCTAATGCTGATGCGGTTGCGTTCGTCGAACTGCGTTGGGCCGTACTCGCCCGGGAGAAACTGGTTCTGCCGCAGGACATCCAGATTGCTTCCGCCGTAAGACGCGGTGGCTTGTCCGCCGTAGGAGCTCGACCAGGAAACGACATCACTGGCGCGGAAAGTAAACCCGTGGCTGAAGCGTTTTTGAAGGTTGAAATTGATGCCATCGTAATGTGAACGGTTAGTCGCCGAAGCCGTGCGGATTTCCTTGAGCCGCTGGTCGGGATGTACGCCGGTCGGATCGGGTGTCTCCAGGCCGGCGTCCGCGAAGGCAGCGTCCAGCAAGCGGGTGACAGGCCCGTTCACGCAGCGCGGATCGGCGGGATTCGCGGTTGCTGGGAAGTTCACTGCATCGCATAGCGGTGCGATCTCGGGATTGTCCTGGATCATGCGCGGCTCATGCGTTCCCAGGACGTGATAGTAATCCACCGAAACCACATAGTCGCTCGACGCCTGGTAGGCAAAACCGATTGAACTTTGCTGCGCCCACGCGTCCGTAAGATTGGGGTCGCTAATCCGTCCGCGTGCGCCTTGGGCGAGAGTGGTGATGCCCGGCGCGGGCGCCGGTAGGGGGCTCCCGAGCACGTAAGAGCACAGGGCACCGTTCGTGCAAGTGGTTCCCGGATTGTTGGCCGTTAGGTCAATGATCGTCTGATAGATGGTTGGCTGGGACTGCTGGATGGACCACAGAGTAAGGTTCTGAAAGATTTGGTCGCGAGCGATACCGTAGCCGCCGCGAATGACCAATTTTCCGGCACCCGTAGGATCCCATGCGAAGCCCAGCCGAGGCTGAAATTCATGTAGTCCCGGCCCAGTTTTTTCGAGTTTAGAATCATTGCCCGCGAGAAGCTCCGCTCGGGCCACTCCGTCGGCGGCTACCGGATCATTCACCGCCGGCGATGCCAAAACTTGTTGCAAGACGGCGATCGTTCGGTTCGTCGTGAGCGGGTTGTTCGTCAACTGCGGCACGAAGAAGTTCGGCATAGCGTCCCAGCGAAGGCCAAGGTTCAACGTCAGGCGGCTGTTAACCTTGAAGTCGTCTTGAGCGTAAGCGCCGACTTCATGGGCCGGAGGTTGCTGAGTCGATCCGCTGCCGCCGTTGAAGGTCAGTTCCTCGACGGTTCCGGGCGTGGAGAGTCCCTGGGGATAAATCGCAGGGTTGGCCAAGATATTCTGAGGGGTGTCGAAGAGCGTCAACTCATACCCGTTCGCACCCGAGAAGAAGAACCCTCCGAGTTTGGCGAGATAGATATAGTTGACCCCCAATTTCAGACTATGCCGCCCGATGATCCAGTTGAAGTCATCGCGAAACTGATACTTCCGGATCAGCGTCTGCTGCGGAACGTTTACATTCGTCCCCAGTTCGACCTCGGGAGCGCCGCCGCCGCAGCCTGGATTGACGCCGAAACAAATATTCGGGTTTGTCGCGGTTCCTCCGCCAGCAACCGGATAGGTAAACATACTTCCAGGCGCCGCGGAGATGGCATTCACGAAATCCTGGAATTGAACCGAGGCGGTATTGATTTTGTTCGGCGCCAAGACGTAATTGTGCGAGAGCACCAAACTGTGGAATTGATTGGTATCGCCGTTTGTCTGAGACAAATCGGAGACCACCGGGTTACCGAGCTGATCGTTCGGATTCGTCCATTTTTCTCTTCCATAACGAGCATAGGCACTCTGCTTGTCGGTGATCTTCCAGTCCACCTTCACCGTCACCAGGTCGTCAATATAGGGAAACGGTACGCCGTTCACCACATGGGCCCAGCTGTCAAACGGTGCGCCTTGGGTACCGAGCAGCGTCAGATTCGATATCGCATTCGGGTCAACCGGCAGATTTCCAGGCTCGCGCTTTTGCTCGAAAGCTCCGAAAAAGAAGAGCTTGTCCCTCTTTATCGGGCCGCCCACTGAGCCGCCGTACTGGTAGCGGTGAAATTTCGGGTTCGGATTATCGCCGGCAGTAAAGGGCTTGGCGTTCAGGCCGCTATTCTGGAACAGTCCGAATAAGCTGCCGTGATACTGGTCCGTCCCGGATTTCGTGATTACGTTAACCACAGCACCCACGGCCCGCCCTGAATCCGCCGAGTAACGGTCGGTGACAACGTTGAATTCCTGGATCCCTTCCATCGTGTAGTTCTGGACGATGCCGCCGATCACGTTATCCTTGTTGTCGCCGCCATCCACATTGTAATCAATCGCCCGGCCGTCCGAACCATTGACGGTCACGTTTCCAGAGCGCGTTTTGGTCGGATCAAAATTTTCCGCCGGACGTACGCCGGGGACCAGCGTCATGAGGCCCGCGAAATTGCGGTCGATAACAGGCAGGTTGCTGACTTCGATTGGCGTCACATTCCCCTGGATTTGAGATTCGCCGGTCTGAATGAGCGGGACCTCCTCGGTGACCATCACTGTCTGTGAGGACTTCCCGATCGCAAGTGTGGCATCAAAGCTGCGACTATTGCCTACATTTAACTGAACCGCATCGTAAACGGCAGTCGCGAAGCCTTGCTCTTCGATGGAGATGGTATAGGTCCCCGGCGGAATTTGCAGGACACTGAAATCGCCTGATTCGTTCGTAGTGACCTGGCGCACAAATCCGGCGCTTGCGTTTGATACGGTAACTCTGGCACCGACGATCGCCAATCCTTTCGGATCGGATACATGACCGCTCACGGAGGCAGTGGTGACCTGCGCCGCAGTCGGAAGCACTGCAAAGATCATCACAGCCAAAAGCGTAGCCACGGCAAGAATGAGTTTCTTGAACATGTGTAAGTCCTCCCTAGGAACGCCCGGGGCTCTGCAATGTAAATAAACCTGATACGCAAAGCCCTATTTGCGTACAGGCCTATCGAGACGCGCGAATTTTCTTGTGTAGCTAGATCGAATCCGGTACAGCACCCACCCCAATCATTGCGATGAAAGTATCGCCGGCGACGATGCGTGTCAACCCAAAACTGAGGAATTGCTGCGCTCTGGAGTGTTAAACCACAGCGGCGAGGGCCCAAAGTCAGACGAGCAGGATTGATTTCCTCTCGAGGCGGGTAATTTTGCGTGAGTAGCTGGTGCCGAGTCTCGTGCCCCCGTGAGCCGCTAGTACGAATCGCGTTATTCGCACCGGGCGGCCTTTCAGCCTTTCTGCTTACACCACATCACTCTCGAGCGTAGTCTCCGATGGGCGCGAGCGACGACACTCGCAAACTGGCAGTCGGCGTAAGCATTCAAACGGATTCGACGAAATTATCAAGACCGACAAGTCTCCCGCAAATCGCAGGTGGCCAAGACCGTCACTTGCGACAATTGTTTCGGTGTCACGGAGGGAGTATCCTCGTCGGTATTGAGCAACTCGAGTATGGTTTGGGTCTGTAGTTCCAAGCCATCAAGCATTCAGAGCGGACCGCAAAGCGGAAGATTATTTAGGGGAAGAAAAACATGACGCCAGAAACTCTAACCAGAGCGGCAAAGTTCGGTATCGGGTTGTTGTTGGCACTGTTGGCGTGCGGTGCGGCGCTAGCCCAGGATGTAACGTTCAACTCCATGCCGGGAACCGACTTCACGAAATACCACACCTATAAGTGGGTGGGGATTCAGGGCGCTACTTATCCGAACCAGATTGTGGACACGCAGATCAAAAGCTCCATCGATTCGCAATTGGCCGCCAAAGGCTTAACCAAAACCGATGCCGACAAGGCCGATCTCTACATCGGCTACCAGGCCTCCGTCGATCAAGAAAAGCAGTGGAACGCTTACGGCACTGGCGGTTTGCGCTGGGGTGGTGGAATGGCAAACGCGACGAGCTCCAAGATCAGCGTAGGTACCCTTGTTCTGGATATGTATGACCCGGGGAGCAAGCAACTCGTGTGGACCGGAAGGGCGACCAAGACGCTAGATCCCGGAGCCAACCAAGAAAAGAGACAGAAGAATCTCGATAAAGCCATGCAGAAGTTGTTGAAGAATTATCCACCGAAATAGAAGGGGACGATGGTGCCGAGGGCCAGAATCGGACTGGCTACGCCGGCCTTTTCAGGGCCGCGCTCTACCGGTGAGCTACCTCGGCACCGGTGGGTCGAACAATTCTACGGAAATTCCTGCGGTGTGACAAACGAAAACACTCTACATCGAAACCTAATCTCGCTGCGGAGCAGGGCCTGCAGCCCGCGAATGCGGAAAAATGCGTGGATCCCAGAAGGTTGTCACTTCACCGAATCGTCGTACTCCTTCATCCAATTCCTGTTTTTGAGGACTTCGCGCGCTTTGGAGCCATCAGCCGGGCCAACGATGCCGTCCTTCTCCATCAAGTCAATCAGACGCGCGGCGCGACCGTAGCCGATGCGCAGGCGGCGCTGCAAGGTCGAAGTTGACGCACGACCCATGTCGCACACCACACGAACGGCATCCTGGTAGAGCTCGTCGTCCACTTCCTCGCCGCCCTCGCCTCCGGCTCCACCCGAGGCGCCTTCGCCCATGGCGTTCTCGTCCTTCGGAGGCTTGAGCATCTCTTCGTTGTAGATGGCTTGGGCCTGATCGCGCCAGAAATCGCAAACCGCTTCCACTTCGCGCTCGTTGACGTACGGTCCATGGATGCGATGCAAGCGTGAAGATCCGGCCGGCAAGTAGAGCATGTCGCCCTTGCCGAGCAGCGATTCCGACCCGTTTGCGTCGAGAATTGTGCGCGAGTCCACCTTGCTTGCGACGCGGAATGAAATGCGTGCGGGGAAGTTGGCCTTGATCAAACCGGTGATGACATCCACCGACGGCCTTTGCGTCGCCAGGATCAAGTGGATGCCCACCGCGCGCGCCATTTGCGCCAAGCGCGTGATGGATTCCTCCACGCCATTTGTGTCCACCATCATCAGATCGGCCAATTCGTCAATGACGATCACCATGTAGGGAAGTGGCTTGTGCTCGTCTTCCTCGGCGCCATCGAATAGCGAAAGCGATTGGCCCTTCTCGAATGTCCGATTGTACTGGTCAATATTGCGCACGCCGCGGGCTGCGAGCAGCTTCAGGCGCCGCTCCATTTCGCGTGTAGCGTTGCGCATGACGTTCGCTGCCACTTTCGGATTCGTCACCACTGGCGTGAACAAGTGCGGAATATCCGCATAGAGTCCCATTTCGAGCTGTTTAGGATCAATCAGGACCAGTTTCAATTCGTCGGGTGTGGATTTGAACAGCATGCCCATCAGCAGGGAATTGAGGAAAACGCT
Source organism: Candidatus Acidiferrales bacterium (assembly GCA_035258265.1). Taxonomy (GTDB): domain Bacteria; phylum Acidobacteriota; class Terriglobia; order Acidiferrales; family UBA7541; genus Palsa-295. Next base: position 6,390 of record DATEVZ010000224.1, on the reverse strand, counting down.
CTTGCCGGTTCCGGTGGACCCGGCAATGAGCAAGTGCGGCATTTGGGTTAGGTCGCCGGCGCGGATGCGCCCAATCAGGTCCTTGCCGAAGGGCAGCGTTAACTTCGAAGGCGAATGGCTGAATTCTGGCGATTCCACCACGTCGCGCAAGGCAATCGTCTCGCGATGCACGTTGGGAACTTCAATGCCTACGGTAGATTTGCCGGGGATGCGCTCGATCAGAATGGATTCCGCTTGTAGCGCCAAACACAAATCGTCGCCCAGACCGGTGATGCGGCTATATTTGATGCCAGCCTCAGGCTTGAATTCGAATGTGGTAACGACCGGGCCCGGATTGATCTGCGTGACGTGGCCGCCAATATCGAACTCCATGCACTTCTGTTCGATGGCGCGGGCGCGTTCTTTCAGCTCGGACTCATCCATTTTCTCGCCGCGCTCGGCGCTGCCGAGCAGGGAGGGCGAAGGCAGCTTGTAATTTGTCTTGCCGAGCGAAATCTTCGGCTCGGAAGATTTCTTTTTCGACGGCGGGGCGGTCACCAGTTCATTTTCGTGGAATTTGATTACGGCCGGCCCTCCGCGGCGCGCCTCCACTTTTGGTTCCTCGTCTTCCTCTTCTTCTTCGTCCTCATCCTGCGCGAGTTCCTTCGTCGAAACGCGTTGCTGCTGCACCGGAGGACGTCCGGCAATTTTGATCTCCTCGACGCGCTTGCGCAGACGGTCCGATTCGCGCGACTCGCGCCAATCTTTTATACGCGCAAGTAATTGGCCTACGTAGCCGTCGCTCGCCATCGGCTTCTTCAGCCAATGCACAGCCGCGCGGAAGGAAAAGCTTGTGGTGAGAAAAAGGGCCGTGAGTAGCGTGACAATCGAAACCAGATTTGCGCCCACGGGATTGAATGCCGCGCGCAAACCCTCGGCGAGAATTGTTCCCAGCAGTCCGCCGGGAGGCAGCGCGCCGCGCACGTCTGGCATCACGTGGACCAGCACCAGTTCCGACGAAAGGGAAGCCAGCAGCATCGTGAATCCAATCACTTTCGCCACCGGCGCATCGAGCAACTGGCTGCGGAACCATTTCATCGCCACCAGAAACATTCCGACTGGAAACAGAAACGCCGCAAAGCCGCAAAACTGGAAAAGGAGATCCGCCATGTGCGCGCCCACGGGTCCAATCCAGTTCCGAGCAGGCCCCGCCCCGGGCGCCGGCGCGGAAACGTTGAACGAAGCGTCATGCGGTGAATAGGACAGCAGGCTGAGCGTGAGCAGAACTGCAAGGCTTAAGCCAACGAACCCAATGAGTTCGTTGATGCGTTTGTTATCGCTAGGCGTCAAGATGCGCAAGGCTATCTCCCCTTAACCCTCGACCACGCGGCTAACACAGGCACGCGCGAGGAAGGACCAACACTAAGTCCTGGCTCTCCAGACAAAGGTTGCCCTGGGACTTGCTACGTGGCGTCCGTCAGGCTGAGCAGATACAACTAGGGGAAGGCCGCCGCGTAGAACCTGGGTCGCGCCGGCGCTATCGCGCGGAGCCCAGTGGGAGGAACGCGAGCAACCACAAGACTATACCAAAGGAGGTTGCGGATGGGAGATGGAAAAATTGCGAGGCCGTACCGCACTGATAACAAACCCGATGCCCGGCTTGAAAACCTTAGCTCAGTAGCCCGCGTGATAGAGCAGGGCCACGACGACAGACGCCACAAGGCAATAGATGCCGAATAGATACCAGCGCCCGGTTTCCAGCCAGCGGCTCAACCATTTCAGCGCAAGCAGGCCGGCCAAAAACGCAAACAACGCGCCAACCATGCCGGGCCCTAGGCTCGTCGCCAGTCCGGTGTGGTCTGATTGATGCAGCCGCCAAAGTTCGCGCGTGATCGCCGCAGGAGTTAGAATCACTGCCAGCGCGAAACTGAAATCTTCGGCTCGCGCTTTCTGCACACCCGTCAACATGCCGGTCGAGATGGTCGCGCCAGACCGGGAAAATCCGCGAAACGGCAGGCACAGCCCTTGCAATGCGCCGATCCAGAATGCCTGCTTGGTGTTCATTTGCGTCGCTGGCGTTTGCGCCGCGCGCGAGCGTTTTTCCGTTAGGCCGGCGACCAAGATCAGGATTCCCGCTGCAGCCAGCGCTGCGGCGATCAGGTCGAGACGTCCAAACAACAGTTCTTCCACCCACGCGTGCGGCTTGCCGGGAAACGCAAATTTCTCGATCGCCTTGATCAACCCGTAGCCGATGATGCCGGTTACCGCCGTGGCTAGGATCAGCGCAATGACAAATTGTTTAAAATCAGCAGCGTTTTGAAAGAAAGCACGCCGCCAACGTCCCCAGAAATAGACGATGACAGCCAGCATCGTCCCAGTATGGAGCATTACCAGCAACAAGGTGCTAGTCGGTGCGGTTGCGTCCATTCCCATCAGCCGTTCGGCGACGATCACGTGCGCCGAACTTGAAACAGGTAGCAGTTCAGCCAGGCCCTGCACAATCGCCAGAAGAATTACGTGCAAAAACCACATCAGGGTAACCCCACTTTCATTAGTGCTAGTGATTTCAAATCATGATTGCCGGAGCGCCAGAGCGATCGCGCGCCCAAAGCGGCTGTGCGGCATCAGTCGAGAAGCTTGACCATCGCGAAAGCGTCGCGTCCATTGGGATAGTAATTTTCTCGAACGCCACGGCTGCGATATCCATGTTTCTTCCAAAACGAAACCGCCGATTCATTATCTGTCGCCGTCTCGAGCGCTATTTCGCGAACGCCGTTTTCCAGCAATCTCCGCTCGATTTCTTTCAACAGTGCCGTGCCGACATGCAGGCGCCGGAATTGCGGCAACACGTCAATCGTTACGATGTAGCCGCGTTCGTCCTGGCGCGCGCTAATGCAAAACCCGGCAACCTCGCCATTCACTTCGGCCACCACGCACTCAGAGCCGCGAAATCGCAGATAGGCGCGCAACTCGCGCTTCGAGTAGGCGACCTCTTCTTCATAACAAAGTTGATCGATTTCGTGAAGAGTCTCGAAATCCTCGGGCGTATTGTTCCTAAGAGTGATGTTCACAGCCGGAGGTCTATACCTCCAGGATCACCGGCAGTATGAGTGGGCGCTTCGCCGTCTGCTTGTTGAGGAAACGCTTCAGGTCGGCGCGAATTTTTTCCTTGATCACACTCCAGTCCGTCTTTTCTTCCTGCGTGGATTGTTCGATCGTGCGCAAAATGATCTCGCGCGCGGAAGTGAGGATTTCGGCGCCATCTTCGGACGGCAAGAATCCGCGCGTCACGATTTCCGGCGGAGTTTCCATGCGCCCGGTGTGCTTGTTGATGACCATGATGGGCACCACGACGCCGTCTTCCGATAAGTGCCGCCGGTCGCGAATCACCACCTCTTCGATTTCTTCGAGCGACCCGGAATCTACCAGCACGCGCCCGGCGGTGACGGGTTCGCGCCGGTGTGCGGTACCATCCGCCGTGAATTCCACTGGCTGTCCGCTCTCCAGCAAAAATATCTGGCTGCCAACTGCGCCCAATTGTTCGGCGAGCGCCGCATGACGAAAGAGCTGCCGGTATTCGCCGTGAATCGGAATGAAATATTTCGGTCGCACGAGTTGCAACAGGATTTTCATTTCTTCCTGGCTGGCGTGTCCGGAGACGTGAATCGGCGCCGAACGGCCGCCCTCGTAATACACCAAAACGCGGCGGCGGAAGAAATGGTCAATCATGCGGAAAATCGCTTTTTCGTTTCCGGGGATGATGCGCGACGACAAAATTACCGTATCGTTTTCCGCGATGCTCATGAGCCGGTGGTTATCGACGGCAATGCGCGAAAGCGCTGAAAGTGGCTCCGCCTGCGTTCCGCTGGCTAGAACCACCAGCCTTTGTGGATCGAAAGTGCGAATGTCTTGCGGGCGCACCACGCTGCCGTCCGGCACGCGCAGCTTGCCGAGACCATGAGCGATCTCGACGTTATCCACCATGCTGCGCCCAACGAAGCCGATCTTGCGGCCCACCATGCGCGCAATATCAATTACTTGCTGTACGCGGTGTACGGAACTCGAAAAACACGAGACGACAACTTTCCCCGGCGCAGCGCGAAATAATTCTTCCAGACGCACCACTACGGCGCGCTCCGATGGCGTAAATCCCGGCCGCTCGACGTTCGTGCTGTCGCTGAAAAGCGCCAGCACGCCTTCCTGGCCGTAGCGTCCGAACGCGTGCATGTCAAACGGCTTGCCATCCACCGGCGTGTGATCGATTTTGAAGTCGCCAGTGTGAATAACGACGCCCACGGGCGTGCGGATCGCTAGCGCGACGCAATCGATCGTGCTGTGCGTAACGTGCAGGTATTCAATCGAAAACGGCCCGAGCGTGGTGGTTTGTCCGGCCTTTACTTCATTCAGCTTGGCTTTGTCCAACAGCGCATGCTCTTCGAGCTTTTTGCGTACGATCGCCAGTGTGAATTCCGTACCGTAGATCGGAACGTTCAAATCGCCCAGCAAGTAGGGAATTGCGCCGATGTGGTCTTCGTGCGCGTGGGTCAAGACGATCGCCCGCACCATGCGCTTGTTCTGCTTCAAGTAGGTGATGTCCGGGATGACGATGTCCACACCCAGCAGTTCTTGCTCGGGAAACATCAATCCCGCGTCAATCACAATAATGTCGTCGCCGGTGCGCAGCGCGAGCATGTTCATACCGAACTCGCCCAGTCCGCCCAGCGGAATGGCCCACAACGATGGTTGGCTCAATTTATATTTCCGGCTTTCTCGCTCAGCTCGTTCAAAGGTATTTCCTGCAGCGGCCGCGGTGCCCGCAATGAAGGTCGGCTCAAGTGTGTGCTACGCAGCGTCTGGTTGCTCAGTCTTGCGTAATCGTATCACATTCACAATCGAGAGGGAGCAACGGCAGCAACGGCGCGTATGGTCTCGAAGCGCAAAATCATGGGGAGTGCGGCGACTTGCCGCCGCCTTGCCATTACAGCCCAGCACGGAATTTCCTGCGAGGCGGTGCGATTCGTGCGGCGGCAACTCCGGCGAGGCAAACCTGGCCTTGCAAAGGCGGGTGCAAACTCCCGCACTCGATATAAATCGCCCCGAGTTGTTGGGCTTACGATGCTCCTGGAGAGGCGCGCGGCGTTACTCTCTTCCGCCACCTGCGAAGAGTCGCGCAACGGCCACAAGCAAGACCGCGCCCACCGTGGCGGCTGCTAGGCTACCCAAAAATCCGAACGTCGCGATTCCCAGCCTTGAGAATATCCAGCCACCGATCACCGCGCCCACCAAGCCAAGAATCACGTCGGTGATGCAGCCAAATCCGCGGCCGCGCGCGATCGTTCCTGCTAGCCATCCGGCGATCAGGCCGATGAGGATCCACCAGATGATTCCGTGAGTCTCAATGTAAACAATCCAGTCATGCTCTGTCGTAGGAGTGCGCTGATACAAGGCTGCGAGTGCAGTCATATAAGTCCATCCTCCGAAAATTACGCCTGACAAAAAATATACCCTAAAGTCTTATAGATTAGTTTGGCGGCGAGAAAATCCGAGGCGTGGTCGCGCGGGCGCGGCGAAAGCTCGGCCACATCCATCGCCACGATCTTTTTGTGATCCGCCACGGCGCGGATCAGCGAAGTCACTTGATACCAATCGAGACCCCCGGGTTCCGGCGCGCCAGTGGCCGAAACAATGGAAGAATCGAACCCGTCCACGTTCACGGTGAGGTACACGCGCGGCCCCAAGTCCTCCAGCACCTTCGCAATCCACGCTTTCACGGGTGCGCGCACGATATCTTTCGACCAGTAAACCTTGGTGGGCAGTTTCGGCAGCACTTTTGATTCTTCTTCAGAAAGCGAACGCACGCCCACCTGCACCGCGGGACACATTTCCACTACGCGCCGCATCGTGCACACGTGGCTGCCGGGATTGCCCTGGAATTCGTTGCGCATTTCGGCGTGCGCGCCGATGTGCAGTACGCAAAGGTCCTTGAATTTTTTCACGGTGGCCGAAACCAGCGGCGGAGTGAGCGAATGTTCGCCGCCCAGCGCCACGGGAAATTTTCCAGCGTCCAGCAATTCCAGCTGCGCGGTATAAAGTTCGCTCAGTACTTCCTCGAACGTGCCATCCATCGTGTCGATGGGCGGCCAAGTGGCGATTCCGATGTGTTGGCTAGGATCGAGTTCCAATTCCTCGTCGTACAGCTCCATGTGGCGGCTGGCTTCCAGAATCGCCGAGGGACCGTTGCGTGTCCCGCGCTCATAGGTTGCCGTGCGCTCCAACGGCACGGGAAAAATTACCGCGCGCGCCGTCTCATACTTCGAGAATTCCTCGGGAAGTCCGCCGAAATTCTGCGGCGGCATGGGCGTGTATCGCGACATGTTCGGTGCGAGCTCCTGAATTGAACTTGAGATTTTT
>DATEVZ010000223.1:0-3856 GCA_035258265.1 Candidatus Acidiferrales bacterium | reverse complement strand
AAGTGGAGCAACGCCATTGAACGCGACCGCGCGCGCACCTACTTCCAGGTGTACGCCGCTTGTGCCGCACTTCACTTTGCGGAACAAGCTCTAGCGGAATTGCACGCCGGCCGGACAAAGACCTGGTCGGAGTTCACGGTGCCTCAGGACGCTATCGGTTGCGGATTCCACGAAGCTGTGCGCGGCGTGCTGTCGCACCACGTCGTGATTCGCGACGGCAAAATCGCAAATTACCATCCATACCCACCAACGCCGTGGAACGCGAATCCTCGCGACATCTATGGAACGCCGGGACCCTACGAAGATGCGGTACAGAACACGCCGATCTTCGAGGAAAACGGGCCGGACAAATTCAAGGGTATAGACATCATGCGCGCCGTGAGGAGTTTCGATCCTTGCTTGCCGTGTGGTGTGCACATGTACCTTGGAAACGGCAAGGTGCTGGAAACGCATCATTCGCCGATGTTCGGCACGCACGCCTGAAGTCGCGCGGCGATCGGCGGGACGCTAGACGTTGAAACTAGAACGAGGAGGTAGGCACGAACGCAGCTGGAGGGGTTTGCCCCCTCAATTGCGGTTGCTTACCTCCCTGTGTCTTTGAAGGAAACCATGGCGCAGGACACTGAACTTCAAAAGAAGATGCAGCGGATCGGGGAAATGGTCGAGCGACTGGAATCCGCTGCTGATCCCAACGCGCGTGCGATGGCCCGCGAGTTGGTTGAATCCCTGATGGCATTACACGGCGCGGGCCTGGCACGAATCCTTGACTTAATGGCCGAAGCTGGAGAAATGGGCGAGAAGATCATCCGGAAGTGTGGACGCGATGAAGTAGTCAGCGGCTTGCTGCTTCTTTATGGGCTGCATCCGGAGGATTTGCACTCGCGAGTGATGTACGCGCTGGCGAAGACGCAGCCCTTCCTGCAATCTCATTCTGCTATTGCAGAACTCGTTTCGATTGACGACTACGGAAAAGTTTCCGTGCGTGTAAATCTGAAGGTTGGCAGTTGTGGCTCAACGGCAGCCACAGTCAAATCAACTCTCGAATCCGCAATACAGGACGCAGCCCCAGATGCCACTTCGATTGTTGTCGAAGATCCAGCTGCGGCGCTGAAACAGACCGGATTCGTTTCCTTGGCTCAGCTCCAGAGCAGCGGCGCGGTGGCACCTTTATCCGGCGGACGCGTCGCAGGAGGCGATGACTGACATGCCCCCCGCGCTTCCACCGCAACAGGAAAGCGCGTTTGCTGCTCTACGGCAATTTGCCCGCAAGCGTGCGCTGGTGGAGCGCTGTGAAATGTGCAGCCGCGAGCTTGCCGCCGATCACGAGCACCTGGTGGAACCCGCCAGCCGCAAATTGATCTGCGCTTGCGGCGCGTGCGCGATTCTTTTTGAAGGCCAGGCTGGCACGAAGTACAAGCGCGTTCCGCGGCGAGTGTTGTTTCTGCGGGATTTTCAATTGAGCGACGGCCAGTGGGACGGACTGATGGTCCCCATCGAAATGGCCTTCTTTTTCAAAAGCACGCCGCAGGAAAAAGTGATCGCACTGTATCCGAGTCCGGCGGGACCCACGGAATCGCTGCTTCCGCTGGATACCTGGACCGATATCGTGGAGATGAATCCGGTCTTGAACGAAATGGAATCGGACGTGACGGCGTTGCTCGTTAACCGCGTGGGCCATGCCAGGAGAGTGGCGCCGGCGGAGTATTACCTGGTGCCGATTGATGAATGTTACAAGCTGGTGGGACTGATTCGTACGCACTGGCGCGGGCTTTCCGGCGGGACGGAAGTTTGGCGCGAGATCGGCGCGTTTTTCGCGGCACTCAAGAAGAGAGCCGGTTTCGTTGAAGAGGATTCGAATGCCTGACCTGCAACTCAGCATCGAAGGCGCGGAGGTCGTCCCGTATGCGGCCACGCCGCTACTCGTGTTCAAGGTGCGAATCGCCAATCATCCGAGCGATGAAATCATTCACACCCTCGCGTTGCGAGCCCAAATCCAAATTGAAGTGACCCGCCGAAAGTATGACGCCAACGAACAGGCGCGGCTGCAGGACCTTTTCGGCGAGCCCAGCCGCTGGGGCCAGACTTTGCGCAGCATGTTGTGGACTCACGCGAGCGTGGTCGTGCCGCGCTTTACGGGAGGTATCACCACGGATGTGCCCGTGCCGTGCACATTCGATTTCAATGTCGCCGCGACAAAATATTTTCACGGCGTGACCAGCGGCGATTTGCCTCTTTGTTTCCAATTCAGCGGAACGGTCTTCTATCAGGGCGAGGACGACGCACTGCAAGTAGCGCCCATTTCTTGGGACAAGGAAGCGAAGTACCGGCTGCCGGTGAAGGTTTGGAAGGACTTGATCGACATGTATTACCCGAATTCCGCGTGGCTGTCGTTGCAGCGCGACACATTCGAAAAGCTTTATCAATTTAAGGTGCGCGAAGGCATTCCCACGTGGGAAGAAACGCTGGAGAGAGCTTTGAGCGCTCTTCCGGAAACGGTGCGGTCATGAACGCGGCGCTCGTGGACGGCATCGTGAAGGCTGTGCTTTACGAAGGTTACATGCTGTATCCGTACCGGCCTTCCGCAGTGAAGAACCGCCAAAGATTCAATTTCGGCGTTGTCTACCCGCGCGTGTATAGCGAGGCGCAAGGCGGCACGGACGCGTGCACGATGCAAACAGAATGTCTCGTGCAAGGGAATGACGGCACGCAGTGCCTCGTGTGCGTTAGGTTTTTGCGCATGGTGGCGCGTTCCATCGCGAAGGTGCGAACGCCTTTGAGTGAGCTCTCCTGGGTAACGGATGCAAACATTGAGAAGGTCGAACGGCTGGAAGTCAACGGCACGTTCTACCAAGCATGGCAAGAGGCGGTGGAAGAAGTAATCGAAGTGACGGAGTTCAACCTCTCCGCGCTGGCAGCGCAGCCGATGCAGTGGCCTTTCCGGCTGTCCGCCAGGCATGAGCGAGAAACGGTTCGGGACGAGCGTGGACTGATGGTTGGAATCATTCAGCGCGATAAGTCCCGTGTGGCAGGAAAGATCGAGTTCGCCGCCCAATGCCTGGAACAAGGCCTGTACAAGCTCACGACGCGCATCTCGAACGATTCGCAGGTCGAAGCGTGCGTGACGGCCACCCGCGATGAAGCGCTGGCGCGGTCCTTGGTTTCGGCGCACACGATTCTGGAAGTGCGCGAGGGCGGATTCGTTTCTCTCGTCGATCCTCCAAATGCGTACCGCTGTTACGCTAGCGCGTGCCAAAACTTGGGAACTTGGCCCGTTCTAGTGGGTGAAGAAGGCCAGCGCAACACCATGCTCTCCTCGCCGATCATACTTTACGACTATCCGCAGATCGCCCCGGAAAGTCCCGGCGATTTGTTCGACGGCGCCGAGATCGACGAGATTCTCTCGCTACGCATATTGACCATGACGGACGAAGAAAAACGCGAAATGCGGCAGTCTGACGATCGCGCGCGTCATATTCTGGAGCGAACCGAAGCGTTGCCTGAAGAGCATTTTGCAAAGCTTCATGGAGTTTTGCGTGGGCTCCGCCCAGCAAGGGAGCAGCAGCCATGAACGAATGGGAATGGCAGCTCCTGGAAGATAAGACTCCGATCGAGTCGGTTGAAATACAAGGCGTGCAACTGCGGCGCGGTGATCGCGTGAGGCTTCGTCCACGCGCCGGCGGCGACGTATTCGATTTGGCGCTCGCGGGAAAAACTGCGGCGGTTGAATCCCTCGAGCAAGACTACGAAGGCAATCTGCATGTCTGCGTCGTGGTGGAAGACGATCCCGGCAGAGACGTCGGCCTGATGCGGCAGCCCGGGCATCGGTTTTTCTTCGCACCAAACGAAGTGGAACCCA
>DATEVZ010000222.1:0-17355 GCA_035258265.1 Candidatus Acidiferrales bacterium | reverse complement strand
TCACTAAAGATTCCAGCGCCTATAACTACACATGGGTCAACGAGCAAGGCGACCGCGTCCAGACCAACAACATCAACGCCAATCCGAACGGGAACGGCACCGGCAACTGGACGCTGCAAGAAAACGTCCGCTAAAGGTCATCTCTCGCATCCTATAATTGTTTGACGCTTGTTTTACGGCACGTAAGTCAGAAAGGAAGGTTTGATGTCGGCTGACGCAATCAAGACTGTCGCTGTGCTCGGCGCGGGCACTATGGGCAACGGCATCGCGCACGTTTTTGCGCGCTCGGGCTGCATAGTGATCCTGCGCGACGTCGAAAAGCGCTTCCTCGACCGCGGCATCGAAACCATCACGAAAAATCTCGATCGCGAAGTAAAGAAAGGCAAGATCAGCGAAGCCGACAAGCCGGCGGTCCTCGCCCGCATCCAGCCGATCACCGAAATCTCGGCGCTAGCCGCCGCCGACTTCGCGGTCGAAGCCGTGCCTGAACAGCTCGACCTGAAAGTCCGTCTCCTGAAAGATGTGGACGCGGTTCTGAAACCCGGCGCCATCCTCGCCAGCAACACGTCTTCGATTTCCATCACGCAACTCGCCGCGCAAACCAGCCGTCCCGAACGCTTCATCGGCATGCACTTCATGAATCCGGTTCCAGTGATGGCGCTGGTCGAAGTAATCCGTGGCCTCGCGACCAGCGACGAAACGTTTCACATCACTATGTCAATCTGCGAAAAACTCGAAAAAAAGCCCGTCGCGGTAAACGACGCGCCTGGCTTCGTCTCCAATCGCGTCCTAATGCCGCTGATCAACGAAGCCGCCTTCGCGGTGCTGGAAGGCGTCGCCACTCCCGAGGCCGTGGACGCTGTGATGAAAATGGGCATGAACCATCCGATGGGTCCGCTTGAGCTAGCCGACTTCATCGGCCTCGACGTCTGCGTGAATATCCTCGAAGTCTTGCAAACCGGTTTCGGCGATCCCAAATATCGCGCCTGTCCGCTTCTCCGAAAATATGTAGCCGCCGGCTGGCTAGGCCGTAAATCCGGTCGCGGGTTCTACAAATACTGACTCCTACCAGTCCATCGGTAGCAAGATTGCATTATCCGATCGCTCACACTGGCGCTACGCTCACGTCTAAGCGACCAGCATCACCTCCTAGTCCGAGGGTCGTCATGAAAATTGTGTATCGCTCCATCATCGTGCTCTTGCTTCTTTTCGCTTGCCGTCCGTCCTTCGCGCTACAGATGGGCCAAACGGATTTCACCAGAGCACAGACGAAAATCATTCCGCTGCGCGCCAGCATGACGCTAATTCGCATTGAGACGCCCCAAGACCTCAACAATATCGTCGTGCTGGCTGGTCCCGACGGCTATCTGCTCGTGGATCATCCTGAGGCCGCCTCCAATCCCATCATCCAGAAAGCCCTCGACGATCTTGGAAAACAACCCGTCCGATTTCTCCTGAACACTCATTGGCATTACGACCACGTCGGCGGCAACGAGATTTACGGTCCGAATGCGGTGATTGTCGCGCACGAAAATGTCCGCAAACGCCTGATAACCAAGCAAACCCCTCCTTGGTCCCCGGTGCCGATTGGTCCATATCCGGAACGTGCCTGGCCGCGTATCACCTTCCGCGATTCGGTCACCGTTCATTTCGCCGGTGAGGACATCGAACTCGATCATTATGCCAACGGGCACACCGACGGCGACTCCATCGTGTATTTCGCGCCGGCGAACATCGTAGTCGTCGGCGACCTTTTCAGCAGCAGGGGAGACTTGGCAGCCGGTTTGGACATGGAGGGCATCGCGCGTTCTCTCTCCTCCGTCCTGGATCGCATCAACGACGACACGATCATCGTCGGCGGGCATGGTGACCTCGAGAATCGTCGTGACCTGGCGCTGTACGTTCCGCTCCTGCAGCAGACGATCGAGCACGTCAGGCAAGAGATTTCCACGGGGAAAAGTGAAAAGGATATTGTTGCTGAAGGCCTTCCCGAAATCTGGAAGCCGTGGTTCGCTCCCAAGCCCGTCCCCGCTGAACACGACTTTATGCAGCGAGTTTATTCGACGCTGGCCCACACCAGCAATCTCGATCAGTAGGCGCGCTAGGGTAAACTGATCGACCATGCTTCCCCGTGACATCGCCCACCAACGATTAATCAATCAGCAGATTGCAGCTCCGTCGCACAAGAAACCGTGTGACGTCGTGGCTGCACTCGGCGCCATGCAAGCTCAAGACTTTCTTGGTGCGCTCTGGGCGATTGGCCTTCGCTTGCCGCACGCCACAGAAGCCGAGGTCAAACAGGCCATCGCCGATCGGACGATTATCCGCACGTGGCCTATGCGCGGCACCTTGCATTTCGTGGCAGCCGCGGATGTCCGTTGGATGCTCGAATTATTAGCGCCACGGATTATCGCGAGTAGTGCCGGCCGCTACCGCCAGCTCGAACTCAACACCACCATTTTTCTGCGCGTCGAAAAGGTTTTCATCAAAGCCTTGCAAGGCGGCGTGGCTCTCACTCGCGATCAAATGTATGAGCAGTTGGAACGTTCCCGCATCTCTCCCGCCGGCCAACGCGGTATTCATATTTTGTCGCGCCTCGCGCAAGAGGGGCTCATTTGCTTTGGGGCGCACGCAGGCAAGCAACCGACTTTCGTTTTGCTCGATGAATGGGCACCCAGAGCCAGGAAATTGGCACATGATGAGGCTCTGGCCGAACTTGCCCTGCGCTATTTCACCAGCCGCGGCCCGGCCATGTTGCAAGATTTTGCCTGGTGGGCGGGATTGAAAGTTTCAGATGCCAAGGCCGCTCTCGAAATGGTCTCGTCGCGCCTCACACAGGAAACGATTGGCGGTAGCGTTTACTGGATGTCTCAAGACAAGCGGGTCGCGCCGGACCTTTCGGCGCAGGTGAACCTGCTGCCCAGCTTTGATGAATTTCTGCTCGCCTACAAAGATCGCAGTGCATCGCTCGATCCACGGGATGCTCCGAAGATCGTGCCCGGCAAGGGCGGAATGTATTTGCCCACCATCGTGACAAAGGGCCGCGTCGAAGGCACCTGGAGGCGCATGTTCAAGAAAAACATAGTCGTCATCAACACAAACTTCTTCACTTCACCAAAAACACGGAAAACCTCTGCCCTCGCAGACGAAGCGGAGCGCTACAGTCGATTTCTCGGCGTGCCCCTCGAATCTAAGGCCTAAGAAATCTCTCAAAATACCTTTTGCTTTTTCTTCGCCTTGTGCTAATCTGCGTTCCAGAAAGGCTGGGTAGGGACCTCGGCACTCTGGTACACTTGGCCCGCCTCGGTCTCCAGCTAAGACCAAAAATGAAAGCCCTGTAGAGGTGGCACTGTGAACGACGAAAAGACAAAAAACCTCGATTTGGCTATATCCCAGATTGAAAAGCAGTACGGCAAGGGCTCCATCATGCGCCTGGGGAACAAGGATGTGCTGGTACCCGTGAACGTGATTCCCACCGGCTCGATCTCGATTGACGCAGCGCTCGGTGTAGGCGGTTTCCCGCGCGGCCGCGTCATCGAAGTGTACGGCCCGGAGTCGGGCGGCAAGACCACGCTCACTCTGCACGTGATCGCCGAGGCACAAAAGCTGGGCGGCCAGGCCGCCTTCATCGACGCCGAACACGCGCTCGACCCATCGTATGCGCGCAAACTGGGCGTGGATGTGGACAACTTGCTGGTATCGCAGCCGGACAATGGTGAGCAAGCGCTCGAAATCGCTGAAGCGCTGATTCGGTCGAATGCCGTGGACATCATCGTGGTGGATTCGGTCGCGGCCCTCGTTCCGCGCGCCGAACTCGAAGGTGACATGGGCGACGCGCAAATGGGTTTGCAGGCCCGGTTGATGTCGCAAGCGCTGCGCAAACTGACCGCGATCGTCTCCAAATCAAAAACCTGCTTGATCTTCATCAACCAGATCCGCGAAAAGATTGGCGTGATGTTCGGCAACCCGGAAACCACCACTGGCGGCCGGGCGCTGAAGTTTTATTCTTCGATCCGCGTGGATATCCGCCGCATTCAGGCCATCAAGGAAGGCGACCGCGTGGTCGGTTCGCGCACCCGCGCGAAAGTTGTAAAGAACAAAGTTGCAGCGCCGTTCCGCGAAGCCGAATTCGACATTATTTACGGCGAAGGCGTCTCGCGCGAAGGCGATTTGATTGACCTCGGCGTCAACAAAGGCTTACTCGAAAAATCCGGCACCTGGATTTCGTACAAGAACGAGCGCCTGGGCCAGGGCCGCGAAAATGCTCGCGTGTTCCTGAAAGAGAACGCCGACATTCGTGGCAAGATCGAGCACGAACTGCGCAAGCAGCTGGGTTTGCTGGCGCATCCCGCAGTGACTGCGGAAGGAAACGGCAAGCCGTCGCCCGAAGCGCAAAAACTAGCCGCCGAAGCTGCGAAGCAACCGCCCAAGGCGGCAGTCGCGGCACAAGGCCGAGCAGGCAGGTAACCATGCGACGAGTCAACCTGAAATAGTTCGACGCCACGTAGCGGGGCATGTATGAATCCGCCTCGCTCCTGGCATCTAGTTTCGCCGCGTTTTTTGCCTTTGCGCATCTGTACCTTCGTCCAGTCGTGTCATTCAGGAAAACTGTTCGCCTTTCCAGTTGCGCTGGCCTGTAACATTTCCGTAAACTAAAGCCTCTTCGGTTGAAGCAGATAGTCTTCGGGCCGATAGAGAACTCAATGCGACGCCACCCAGCCGCCAAACAGCTTGTCCCGGTCCTGTGTCTTTTTCTTGCAGGCGCCTTCGCTGCCGCTTCCGGCGCGACGCCGACGAAATCCAAGTCCGGCTCAACGACCCGCACGCACCATCGCAAGAGCGGCATCTCCGCGTACGGTGATCCCACAAAAGACGACAACGCCGACTATGACGATCCCGTCATCCGCCAGGTCGCGGTGGACGCGCTGGGCCACGCCAACGGTTCGGTGCTCGCCATGGATCCGGCCACCGGCCGTATTCTCACCATCGTCAATCAGAAAATGGCGTTTTCTTCGGGCTTCGAACCTTGCTCCACTATCAAGCCCGTCATCGCGCTCGCCGGTTTGCAAGAAGGCGTCATCACGCGCGACACCATGATCAAGATTGGCCATCGCCGCTACATGGACCTCACCGAAGCGATGGCTCACTCCAACAATGTCTATTTCGAGGAAGTGGGCACGCGGCTTGGGTTCGCCCGAGTACATCAATATGCGCGCTTGGTGGGCCTCGGCGAACGCGCCGGTTACAACATTGCAGAAGAGCAGCCCGGCCTGTTGCCGTCGTATCCGCCGGCCTATGGCGGAGTCGCGCGCATGTCCAGCTTCGGCGAAGGAATTCGCCTTACCCCGCTGCAACTCGCTTCGCTGGTCGCCACTCTCGCGAATGGCGGCACGCAGTATTACCTGCAATATCCCCGCACCGAGCAGGAGCGCACCAGTTTCCAGCCGCGCGTGCGCCAGCAGCTCGACATCGCGCCCCTGCTGCCGGACCTCCGTGAAGGGATGTTGGCCGCCGTGATGTACGGGACCGCGAAACAAAGTTACGACCCAGACGGTGAGCAAGCTCTCGGCAAGACTGGCACCTGCAACGATGAAGCTCTCGGCGGCCGCCTCGGATGGTTTGTTTCTTACGCCGATCAAGCCCATCCGAAAATCGTGCTGGTCGTTTTGATTCGCGGCGGTAGCCGCTCCGTTAGCGGCCCGCACGCCTCGGAAATTGCCGGACGCATCTATCATGGCCTGCGCGAACGAAATTATTTCGCTGAAGCTGCACGCCGCGCCCAATACGCCACAGCCGCCGGCGCTTCCCACTAGAGGTTTTCTCTGCGTCTCTGCGGTTAGTCAGCGCCGTTACTCCCAAGAAAAATATCGCGCAATTTTCTTTTCGCCTGTAACCACGCTGCGTTATGCTGTTTTTCCTAAATCCGAGTGGTGCGGACCATGAATAAAAGGTGGCAAGCAATCATCGGGGTTACGTTGGTGGTCGTTGCCGGTGCAGCGTGCGTGGCAGCCGCTTATAATGCGCGCATCTCCGCCGAAAATGACGTCGCGATGAAGGAATCTTTCGCGCGGGAAGAAGCCCATCATATTCAGCAGCTGGTTCTTTTCACGGAGGGCATCGTCCCGGCTCGCCTGCCGTTCCAGGATTTCCTCCAAGGACTCGGCATTGCTCCGGATGACGCAGCTCGCTTGGTAGCCTCGGCACAGTCGGTTTTCGATTTCCGCCATATGCGCGCGGGCAATCGCATTGCCGTGGGGCGCTCGATTCTCGGCGAGCTCCGCGAAATCCGCTACCGCATCGACGCGGACCGTGTCTTGGATATTGCCCCGCAGGGCGGCGATTTCCATTCAGAGATTCAGACCATTCCGTCTGAAACCAAAACGGTGGGTGTCACCGGCGAAATTCAAGGCTCGCTATTCAATGCCGTGACGGACGCCGGTGAAAAGCCGGAACTGGCCATGCGCCTGGCGGAAATTTTCGGCTGGGACCTGGACTTCTATACCGATCCGCGTCCGGGCGACACTTTCCGCGTGGTGGTGGAAAAGAGAATGCTCGCGAACGGCGAGCTCTCTTCTTACGGCCGCATTCTCATGGCGGAATACAACAATGGCAATCATCCTTACCGCGCAGTCCTGTTTCATGGCCCCGGCGGCGTGCCGGCATATTACACACCCGACGGCAAATCCATGAAGAAGGCGTTTCTGCATTCGCCGCTGAAATTTGCCGCGGTGATTACCTCGCATTTCAGCGAACACCGATTCCATCCGATCCTGAAAGAGTACCGGCCGCACCTCGGAATTGATTACGCCGCGCCCAGCGGCACTCCGGTGCAGACGATCGGTGATGGACGCGTGATTTTTGCGGGAATGAAAGGCGGGGCAGGGAATTTGATCGAGGTGCAACACTCGAATGGCTATACCACCTACTATATGCACCTCTCGCGCGTGCTGGTGCACTCCGGCCAACGCGTCGAGCAGGGCCAGCGCATCGGGCTGGTAGGCATGACGGGCCTTGCCACCGGCCCGCATCTAGATTTCCGCATTCAGCGCGGCAAAGACTTTCTGAATTTCGAGCGCCTGCCGCTGCCGCCCTCCGACCCAGTGTCGAAGCGCGACTGGAGCGAATTCGCGGCAGCCCGCGACCAAGCCCTGGCATTAATGCCCGCGCTCCCATCGCGAGAGGGAACCTCACTAGCCAAGAACGCCACACCGGCATCCCTGCCAGCCCCAACTTCTTCGCTCCCCGCAGCTCAATAACCTGCTTGCGCTGTGCGATGTCCGGCGGTTGGAAGTCCGTGCAAAAAAAATCCGCCGCAAGCGCGGCGGACTCGAAACGCAGCCAGATTTCGCTTTCGGCGATTATGCGAGCGACACAGGCGCTGGGCCCTCGGGCTCAACGCCAGAGGCTGCCCGTTGGCCGCCAGCACCATCCATCTCCCCAACCTTGAATCGCGAAAAACGCCTTACTGAAATATTCTCGCCGATCTTTGCGATGGTGTGGTCGATCAGCTCTTTCACCGTCATGCCTTCGTCTTTGATGAAGTGCTGCTCGTAAAGGCAATTCTCTTCGTAGAACTTCTCCATCTTGCCGCTGACGATCTTCTCGATCACCGCCTCGGGCTTGCCCGTGGCCTTGGCCTGTTCCTTGTAAATTTCACGTTCGCGGTCGAGCGTTTCCTGCGTCACTTCCTCGCGCCGCAGAAAACGTGGATCGAGCGCAGCAATGTGCATTGCCACGTCATGGCACAAACGCTGGAAATCGTCCGTACGCGCGACGAAATCGCTCTCGCAATTCACTTCCACCAGCACGCCTATTTTTCCGCCCGCGTGGATGTAGCAGCTGACCAAGCCTTCGGAAGTCGTGCGCTGCGCCTTCTTCGCCGCCGTGGCTTGTCCCTTCTTGCGCAGAATATCGATCGCGCGTTCGATGTCGCCGCCGGTCTCCACCAAGGCATCGCGGCACGCCGCGAAACCCACACCCGTGCGATCCCGCAGCTCCTTCACCTGCTGCGCGGATATATTCGGCTTTCCGTCTGCTGTTGCCATGGATGTACTCAATTCCTTTGAATGATTTCAGGACTTAGTACCGGTTCGGTCGGCCCGCCTGGATTTGATTTGCTCGGGCGGCGGGCGGCTCACACAGAAGGTAACTCCCGCCCTGTCTATCGATGCTGATGTGTCTCGTCTTCGGTGGGTATGGCGGCTGCTGCGGCTTCTTCGGGCGCGACCAGATCGCCCGGCTCGCCTTCCACGAAATCGCCTTCCTGCTTTTCGTAAACTTCGTAGGCGCTAGTGTCCACGTAATCCACGCCTTCTTCACCGCTACCATCGACAGCTTTCTGATCGGCAATCTGAGTCTGCTCGAACGACTGATGGCCCACGATCACGGCGTCGGAGATCTTCGAGGTGAACAAACGAATCGCGCGCAAGGCGTCGTCATTGCCGGGGATAACCCAATCGACCAGGTCAGGATCGCAATTCGTATCCACGATCGCGACCACCGGGATGCCCATACGCCGTGCTTCGTGTACGGCGATCAATTCCGCGTTGGGATCGATCACGAACATAGCATCCGGCAGCGTGGTCATATTCTCCACGCCCGCAAAATTCTGCTGCAGGTGCTTCAGTTCGCGCTCCAGGCGTGCCGCTTCCTTCTTCGAAAACTGCGCCATGCGCCCGTCTTCGACCATGCCCTTCAGCAGCTTCAATCGCTTGATGGATTTCTGCAGGGTCACCCAGTTCGTCATCGTGCCACCCAGCCAGCGGTGATTCACATAGAACATGCCGCAGCGGTTCGCCTCTTCGGCGATAGCTTCTTGCGCCTGGCGCTTGGTGCCCAGAAAAAGAATTCGTTTGCCTTGTCCGGCCAGCTCGGAAACGTAACGAGCCGCATCGCGGAACATCTTCAAGGTCTTTTGCAAATCGATGATGTGGATTCCATTGCGTTCCCCAAAAATATATTCCTTCATCTTCGGGTTCCAGCGCCGCGTCTGGTGGCCGAAATGAACTCCAGCCTCCAGCAATTCCTTCATGGTTATTTCAACTCCCAAAGTGCCTCCTTGTTTGAAGGGATGCTTGATACTCCAGCGATCGGAGCAGCATCCTTTTCTGCCGGTTCCTTGCCGGCCGTGAATTTAATCCGGTCCCGACGAATCGAAGCCGGATCCTAACTAAAAGCCCGCCCGATTACCGCTTACTGAACTGGAACCTGCGCCGCGCGCCCTTCTGCCCGTACTTCTTGCGTTCCTTCATGCGCGGGTCGCGCGTCAGAAAACCATTCTTGCGCAGCGCCGGCCGCAATTCCGGGTTCAACCTCGAAAGCGCGCGCGAAAGACCCATGCGCACCGCTCCCGACTGCCCGCCCACGCCGCCGCCCTTTACGATTGCCTTGACTTCCACCTGGTCCAGCATCTGCGTGAACTTCAGTGGCTCAACAGCCGCCGTGTTCCACGCGACGTTGCGAAAATACTCGTCCACCGGCCGGCCGTTCACCGTGAATCGCGCCGCGCCCTGCTTGATATACACGCGCGCAATCGATTCTCGCCGGCGTCCGGTGCCGTAAAATTGCTTTGCCTTTCCTTCTAGTGAGCTCGCAGCTGAACTCAAAGTTCCTCCTGTTTACTCAGCGCGTCTTGGAGCTAGGAAATACCCCGTATGCACAGGCCGACAGAGCGGGCCCTGACGGATGTACCCCCAAGCGAAAAATTTCCAAATCCCTGTGTGTCGCGAGGCTATAGCGAGAGTGGCTGAGGCTTTTGTCCGGTGTGGCGGGCGAGGCCTTCACTTCCGGCATAAACACGCAGCTTCTTTGCTCTTCGCGCGCGGAGCTTGTTCTTCGGCAGCATCCCAAGCACCGCTTCGCGCACAACCTCTTCGGGCCGCCGTTGCAACAGCGTGCGGATCGGCACTTCCTTCAATCCGCCCGGCCAGCCACTGTGATGACGATACAACTTCTGATCGATCTTGTTGCCCGTCAGCTTTATCTTCTCAGCGTTTACAACCACAACGTGATCGCCGCAATCCAGATGCGGCGTGTAGGTCGGTTTATCCTTGCCGATCAGAAGACGCGCGACGCGCGTCGCCAGCCGCCCAAGCACTACTCCCTGGGCGTCAATCACGAACCAGTTCTTCCCCACCATCAATTCTTCGGCCTCGCGGCCTCTTGGAACATACGTCGGCATCTGCTCAGTCACACCTTTCCCGGTAAAGATAAACACTGATTCTAAAGTAGCTTGTTGCCTATGTCAACGAGTGAAACGAGCGCGAGGAACGCAAAACTACGGGTTCAGCAGCGGGCCACCGTGGCGGCCCGCCCTGTTTGGGGAGGCAGAAACAAATCGTTGAATCGAGCCGGACTAGGAAGTAGCCGCGGCCGTAGTACGGTTGCGCGCGTAGGACTTGGAACTGTCATCGCTCGCGTCGCCGGTCTTGTCAATCTCGATTGAGCCCTTGAAATACGCCCCGTCCTCGATCGAAATACGCGCCGTTGTCAAATCGCCGATCACCGAGCCGTCCTTTTTGATCTCGATCCGGTCGCGTGCCCGCAGATTGCCCTTCACGTTGCCGTACACCACTACTTCGCGGGCAATTACGTCCGCCGTCACCTTGGCGCTGGCGCCCACGGTCAGCTTGCGGTCTTCGAGCTGTACCAACCCCTCGACGCTGCCATCAATCAGCAGGTCTTCGTTGCCGGTGATCTCGCCTTTCACGTGCAGGCTCGACCCCAATCGTGCCGTGCCGCCCGAACTCGTGCTTGGATACGTCGAATCAATCGGTGCCATCGTTTTTGCCTCCCCAGGAATTGCCGGTGCGTTTGCACTCGGAATATTTGGCCGTACTTGCTGCGATTGTTGCCCTTGCTGCGGGAGCGGATTCTTCGCCGGAGCTTCCGGCTTCTTGTCTCCCCACATTTACCCTCCTTGCGCCGAACCGCGCCAGAATCACAAATTCGATTCGTCATAGGACCGGGTCTTTGAATGTAGTCCCGCGCGGAAACCCTGCCAAATCCAAAATGGTACAGATGTGTCCGGTGAGGTAACGCTCTACCTAGATGCTGGGGAGCCGCATCGTAAGTCTTCATCCCGCGCAGCGCAAGCACGAAATAATTCAGTGCCTGTAGCGACCGAACATCACAGGTAACGCTCTTGCACGATTGCGATGTGATGCAAGAGGTGACCAGCGATAATGTACGCTAGTGCTCTGACCGTCACGGCGTTTCCGCTGGCCACGCCTTTGCGCGACCATGCTTCCTCCGGAAGGTTCTGGAGTAGGGACAGGGTCGCATTGCGAACGTCGCGAAGGTCGGTGACATGGCTTGCCCACGAATAATCGTCTGCTCGAGCGCCATTCGCGGCAGTATTCTGATCGAAGCTCGCCAGCGGTTCGCTAAAACCGCGACCAAACCACAGCGCGCGAAAAGCAAATGTTCGTTCGGTGTCGTTCACGTGATTCAGCACTTGCCGGATGCTCCACTTCTCCGGCGCATAGCGATGCAAGGACTTCTCTTCGGAAATTTGGGACAAAAAGGCAGGAACTTCTTGCAGCTGGTTTGTCAGCACACTGACAATATCGTCGCTCGCGATCCGATCAATGTAGGTGAAGTAGTAAGGCGCTGCTTCGTCGCGTCCTGGCAGGCTCATAGCTCGACGGCCTCAGCCCCGACTAATACTTGCGCAGAACACCGACCACTCTTCCTTGAATCTTGACGTCTGCGCCCTGGACCACGATCGGAGACATCGCCGAATTCGCCGGCTGCAATCGCACCTTGCCACCTGGCTCGCGGTAGAATCTCTTTACCGTTGCGTCATCCTCACCCACCAGCGCCACTACAATCTCGCCCGGGTTCGCCACTTGGGTCTGCTCCACGACGATATAATCTCCGTCCAAAATGTGATCGTCGCGCATGGACTCGCCCTTCACCTGCAGCACGAACGTTCCTTGCCCGCGCGCAAAATCCGCTAACGAAATCGTCTCGTTCTGTTCCACGGCTTCGAGCGGGTGGCCTGCCGCGATACGTCCGGCCAAGGGCAGTTCCACCACATGGCGGTCCAGGACCTGCTCGCGAATCGGTTTGGGCAATTGGACTACTTCAATGGAACGGCTCTGGTTGTAGCCGCGGCGGATAAATCCTTTTTTTTCGAGCGTCGAAAGATGCTTGTGCACCGTCGCCAGCGAAGTGAGCTTCAGCGCGTGCGCAATTTCCTCAAAACTCGGCGAATAGCCGTTCTTGTTGAGGAACCCGACCAAGTAGTTCAGGACTTCCTTCTGCCTCTTTGTGAGCGCCATTTCAGACCCCTCGACCCCGAGTTTGAAGGCCGGAGTGTAGGCGAATTAAAAGCGAAAGTCAATGGTACTTGCGGACAGGCTGGCCTTTTTTCAGCAGTTACCTGTCTGCTGGGTTTGAGCTTCTCTGGCAGCCGACAGTTCACTCTGCTCCGGAGATCGGCACCTTCGACCGGCGCTTGATCGATTGTCCCCTAGCTCGCTTGGCCGGTTGCGCGTTTAGAACTTCGCGCAACGCCTGCAGCTCCCTGCGTGTTTCCTCCAGCGCCGCACTCACCCGCACTGTATTTTCCTCGATCAATTCCCTCATCGCCGCGATCTGTTCCGCGACCGCTTCGGCTGCAGCCAGCCCGGCCGTCTCCCGCATCTCCGCGAGTTGCGATTCGTGGGTGCTTTCGCTGGCTACCCGCGGTCGCGGCTTACTTTTCTCTAGAGCCGTCATCATTTCCACTGTGCAATCCAGCACCACCTCGTCCGCTACCGCCAACTGTGCGGACAAGCCTCGGCCGGTCTCGGTTAATGGCGAAGAAGCTATAGAAGCCGCCACCGACTCTTCGACGGGCGGCTCCGCCACGGCAACCTCTTCACCAGGGCAAGGAAACCAGTCACTCGGTGGCCAGGGAATTCCCCAGACGTTTCCGGGAACCTCGAAAGCCAAGGCCACGTGATAGACCTCCCGGTAGGTCTTCGGACGCTGCACCCACACAACCCTGGCTTGCACTACTTTGGAGGACCGCGTCGCGTCCAAGCGGCGAATTTCGACCCTGACGGTTGAATCCTTGGGAGCATAATGCGTGGACTGATACTTGCAGCCATAGCAATCGATCATCACGGTCGCGGTGGACTCGTGGAAAGGCTGGCCGAGTGCATCCGTTCCAGTAATCTTGATCGGCACGGATTTTGCCAGGCGCGTGCTGCGGCGCTTCTCCGCGCCAGGTTCGTTCGATCGGTGGGATTCACTCACAACGTGCTCCGGGGGAAACTTTAACGTTAGCACTCCGGTCTATCACGAGCTGCTACAGTTGGCGGCATTGTGCGAAAAAGTAAAGGCGGGCGGTTTTTAGTGCACGTTCGCCAGTGCCTCCCGTTTTCGTCTGAAGTGAAACACAACGAGTACGAGCGCGACAGCCGCCGCCAGGGCAATCGTCACAATTAGGACCGCGGTGCCATGCGCCATGATCACCCTAAATATCTGGCGTCCATAAGCGGCTCCCAAGTAAGCCAGGATGCAGTAGCGCAAGATGCGTCCAGCGGACATCGCTATCAGAAATTTCTTGGGCGAGTATTGCAGCGCGCCGGCCGCGATCACAAACGGCACCATAGGCATAGGCGGCGGCAAGAACGCCGGAACCACGATCGCCCCAAAGCCCCAGCGCTCGAATGCCTTGGTTACTTTCTTCACGTTTCGCGGCGAGACCCGGTCCTTCAGCGCTTTCTCACCGCGGTTTCGCGCGATCCGGTACGTAAAATAGGCTCCGATTACCGAGCCCGCTGTAGCCATTACGGCGTAGTACGGCCACCAGGCGTGGTCGTGCGCCGACAGTACAATCGTCATCGCGTCCATGCTGCCGGGGACCGGGATCACTGAACTATCGATCAGCCCCAGCAGAATCAAACCCGGACCGCCCAGGGTGAAGAGCCAATGCCGTACCGCGTGCGCTTTCGTGGCCGCTGTCATCGGCGCAAGTTTTGCCAGTGCAAGCTTCATGGCCGCACGCCCTTGAGTCCGTGCCCAATCCATTCGACGCTCGATGCCAGGTTCCGGTTCCGCCGTAGCGGCGAAAACGACACATTCTGCTCGTACATCGGGCAAAGTGCCTGACGTTGTGCTAGCCTATAGTTGGAGTTATGCGGGAAGAGGAAAAACCGCGCGCAAGGCCGCGTCGCGCTCCAAGGCACGGCGAATGGCTTCGTTTTTCTTTCTCGGGTTCGAATCACCGGCCAATCCGATGGTCCGATTTCGACGCCTTGTCCCTTATCTGTGATCCCCATATAGCCTCGCACTGTGCTAGCGTTTCGCTGAACAGAAAGTCGCTTACGCGCGTCAAAGAAACAGGGGTCACACACGCCCAGCCCAGGCAGTGGTGCGCTAATCTCGAAAAGAGGTGTTGAATTCATAATGTCCAGTACACTTGCTGACATATCGGGCCGCAAGAAAGAAACCATAGACAAGGCCGTCATCCGCTTTTGCGGTGACTCCGGAGACGGCATGCAGATTACCGGCAGCCAGTTCACCAACACCGTGGCCCTGTATGGGAATGATCTCGCCACGCTGCCCGATTTCCCAGCCGAGATTCGCGCCCCCGCGGGCACCTTGCCCGGCGTCAGCGGATTCCAGGTTCACTTTTCGTCCAGCGATGTTTATACCCCCGGCGATTCGGTGGACGCCCTGATCGCCATGAATCCCGCTGCCCTGAAGATGAACCTGCCGGACCTGAAAACCAACGGCATTCTGATCGTCAATCTCGATAGCTTCAAGGAAACTGATCTTCGCAAGGCCCAGATCGTTCAGAACCCTCTTGAAGATCATTCGCTCGATGGCTATCGCCTCTTTGCCGTGGAACTCACCAAACTGACGCGCGCCTCGCTGAAAGAATTGGGGCTCGACGCCAAGAGCATGGACCGCTGCAAGAATTTCTTCGCCCTGGGCATGTGCTACTGGCTCTATAACCGCTCGATGCAGCCGACACTGCGTTGGCTCGAGGACAAATTCAAGAACAAGCCACAGCTCGTCGAAGCTAATAAGCTTGCGATGCAGGCTGGCTACAGCTATTGCGAAGCCACCGAAGCGTTCCAGATCAGCTACGAGATTCCTCCCGCGAAGCTGCAGCCGGGCGTCTATCGCAATATCAGTGGGAACGCTGCGCTGGCTCTGGGATTCGTCGCCGCGTCTCAGCAGGCGGGAATCACGCTTTTTCTTGGCTCTTATCCCATCACGCCAGCTTCCGACATTCTTCACGAGCTTTCCATGTACAAGGACTTCGGCGTCACCACCTTTCAAGCCGAAGACGAAATCGCAGCGGTTACTTCCGCAATCGGCGCCGCATATGCTGGGGCACTTGGCATCACCTCTACTTCCGGCCCGGGCATGGCCCTGAAAACCGAAGCTCTCGGCCTCGCCGTGATGGTCGAATTACCGCTGGTAATCTGCGACATCCAGCGCGGCGGGCCTTCGACCGGCCTTCCGACCAAGACCGAACAAGCCGATCTGTTGCAAGCCCTGTTCGGCCGCAACTCCGAAGCTCCGATTCCGGTGCTCGCTCCTGCTACTCCCGGCGATTGCTTCTGGATTGCTCTGGAAGCAAGCCGCATCGCCATCAAGTATATGGTGCCCGTCATCATCCTCTCCGACGGATATCTCGCGAACGGTTCCGAGCCCTGGAAAGTTCCCACGGTCGAAGATCTCCCGGCGATTCCCGTGCACTTTGAAACCAATCCGGAAGGCTTTCAGCCCTACAAGCGCGATCCCGAGACGCTTGCGCGTCCCTGGGCCATTCCCGGAACTCCCGGCCTCGAGCACCGCGTGGGTGGCATCGAAAAGCAGGACGTCACCGGCAACGTGAACTACGAACCGCTGAACCACGAGCACATGGTGCGCACCCGGGCGGAGAAAGTTGAAGGCATCGCGCAGGATATTCCGGACGCAGTAGCCGAGGGTGATCCTTCGGGTGACGTGTTGATCGTCGCTTGGGGTTCCACTCATGGACCGATCACAGCGGCCATGAAAGCCCAGCGCGCCAAAGGACATCGCATCGGCCATGTCCATCTGCGCTACTTGAACCCGCTGCCGAAAAATCTGGGCGATTTGCTGAAGCGTTATAAAAAAGTTCTTGTGCCGGAAATGAACATGGGCCAGCTCGTTATGCTCCTGCGCGCGAAATTCCTAGTCGACGCGCAAAGCTACGGCAAAATCCAAGGCAAGCCATTCAAGCAATCCGAAATCGAAGCCAAAATTGAAGAGTTGCTCGATTAGGATGTTGTAGCGGCGGTCTGCAGACCGCCAGCCTTTGAATTTCTTGAGGTGATCGAAAATGACCACGGCCACGTTGCCCGTCTACACGAAAAAAGATTTCCAAACCGACCAGGAAATCCGCTGGTGTCCAGGCTGCGGCGACTACGCGATTCTCTCGGCGGTGCAGATGGTCTTCGCCGAGCTAGGTGTACCGCGCGAAAAATTTGTCTTTATCTCGGGCATCGGCTGCTCCAGCCGTTTCCCCTATTACATGAACACCTTCGGCTTCCACACGATTCACGGCCGGGCCCCCGCCGTTGCCACGGGCATCAAACTCGTTCGTCCTGACCTTGACGTTTGGGTTGCCACCGGCGACGGTGATTCTCTTTCCATCGGCGGAAATCACACGATCCACATGCTCCGCCGCAATGTGGGCCTGAAAGTTCTTATGTTCAACAACAAGATTTACGGTCTCACCAAGGGCCAATTCTCTCCGACATCCGAGATCGGAAAGAAAACCAAGTCCACGCCCTACGGCACCGCGGACCGCCCGTTCAATCCCATTTCTTTGGCGATTGGTTCCGAAGCCACCTTCGTCGCGCGCTCTGTGGACATTTTCCAGCAGCATTTAAAGGAAACTTTGCGGAAAGCGGCGGCTCATCAAGGCGCGGCCTACGTCGAGATTCTGCAGAACTGCAATATCTTCAATGACGGCGCGTGGCAGGACATCACAGAAAAGGACGCGCGCAGCGAGCATGTCGTCCATCTCGAGCACGGCAAGCCGCTCATCTTCGGCAAGAAGCGCGAGAAGGGAATCCGCATGAACGGGTTCGACCTGGAAGTGGTCGAACTCGGCAACGGCATCACCGAAAACGATCTGCTCGTGCATGACGAGCAGCATCCGCGCGCCGCCTACGCCTTTCTACTCGCACACATGGAACATCGCGAGGGATTCCCAACTCCTATCGGCGTACTTCGTGCGTGGAATAATGTCCCGCGCTACGAGGATTTGATCGCGCAGCAAATCCGCGATGTTCAAGCTAAAAAAGGCAAGGGCGATCTAGCCAAGCTCCTGCGCGCCGGCGACACCTGGGAACTAAAAGCATAGGCGGCACAGCCACT
>DATEVZ010000221.1:0-8292 GCA_035258265.1 Candidatus Acidiferrales bacterium | reverse complement strand
GCAGGCCGACGTAACCGCAGCCGATGATTCCAATTTTGATGTCTTTCGATGCGAAAAATTCCGGCTTGCGGTCTACGGCCACTTTATTCCTCTCGATTGCGTCGGTAGTTTCAGCGGCCGCGTTCACGACCGGCTAAAAAGTACTTTTCAGGACGAAAAATGACTATAGCAAGAATCCGAATCTGTACAAAGGCAGCGTGAGCAGCATAGCGGATCGATGCGAGATGAAACGTCCGCTGCATCCCGAAAAAACGACGGGACAGAGCGGCCGCTTCAAGACCCTGCGTCGTGACAGGGATGGAGATTTTCTTAACTTCGACTGCTTCTTGCGCGATTTCGGTAGTTATCATGTGAAAAGTGCGGGAACATTCGGCGTGGCTACTTTTGGTTCGAAAGTCAGTTACTTGATCCGGCAGCGCAGTTTCCAGATCGCGCTGGTTCTGTGGGTCTTCATCAGCCTGACGGCGGTAGCGCTTTGCCATGGGACGATGCCGCTGCCGATCGGGCCGCACCCGGGTCTTCCGTCGGCGATGGTCATCTTCAGTTCGATTGCACTGGTTTTTCTGGTGCTGGAGATCGGGCTGGTCGCGCTGATTACGCGGCGGCGGCCGATCCCGGACCTTGCGGAGCGCGCGCCGGAACGCGGCGTCGCTTTGCGCGAGACGTTACTGTTATGGATCTACGGCGTGGTTGTCCTGTTGGCCGCAAGAGTTATCGGCCTCCACTTCTTTGGCGAAGGCATTGCTTTGCATCTGAATGGCTCCCTGGTGGGGGCGACACGGCTGCAGTCTCCGCGCGAGGTTTACACTTGGGCGGCTTACAACGGAATATTCTTCGCCCTGATTCCTTATGTGGTGTTCCGGCTACGCGGCTATTCGCACGAGCAGATGAATTTGAAGTCCTCGAACTTGAAAAGCGACGCTATTGTGATTTTCGTGGCAATGGCCGTCGGATGCTTTATGGATTTGGCGCTCGGCGGGACTTTTTTGAGGCTGACGCACCACCAGCAAGTCGTCGGCGGCTTGCTATCGTTGATCTTTCACCTCGTCGGCACCGATCTGCCGGTGATGATCTTCATCTACGCAATTCTGCTGCCGCGTTATGCCAAGCTGACGACGCCGGTGACGGCGTTTCTGCTGGGAGCAGCTAGCTATCCTGCCATGCACCTCTTCGAATCCTGGACGCGCTACGACACATTCACTGATTCCGTTCTATCGGTGATCGTGGTGTTCTTGACCTTCTTTCCTCCCGGCGTGATGAAATCATTTCTTACGATGCGCACCGGCAACGCTTGGGTGCACATGTGGGGCTTCCACGCGATTTCGCCGCACGTGACTGTGGATACCAGGCTGATCGTCGCGGATTTTCACATCCAGTAGGGACGACATACTTCAAGCGAGCGTCGCGCCTGTGCGCTTGCTTAGGCCAGTCGGGCCATCCGTCGGCGGTGATTATGCGAGGATTCGGGAGCGCTGCGATTAGTTTGCCGCCGCGGGCCAGAAAATCGCTTTCGCGGGTTTGAATTTCTTCCATGAAGTGCCAGGGGAGGACCCTGAAAATCGTCGGCGTGGGCGCGGGCTTCCGCTTCGGAGACGATGGGAATCCAGGTGCCGACGGTGTGCTTGCCCCATTTTTCGGGGTTACGTTCGGCGGCGGAACGAATCAGGGTGTGATCGAGGCCAAACACTTGTAGCAGGGTGTTACCTTTGGTGGACGCGGTGTATACCGAGATTTCCTTGCCTTGTTCGCGTTCGTTGCGAAGAGCCATCCTGGCCAGTGATGCCGGTGATGAAGGCTCGCCCCTGAGGAGCAATCATCCGGCCATTTCATATGCGGCTTTCTAGTGCTTGAGGCGCACGCAAGCCGGTTGTCGCGCGTTGTCATCCGTTTCGGGCTGCGTTATTCTCGGCTGCGATGGTTGATATTCATTGCCACATACTTCCCGGATTGGATGACGGTCCCGACGCGATTGAAATGTCGCTCGAGATGGCGGAAATGGCGATCGCGGATGGCGTTACGCACGTTATTTCCACGCCGCATGCGCATCCAAACCACGCGTTTGTTCCCGAATTGGTCAAGGCACGCCGTGATGAATTGCAGTCGCGTTTCGAAGGGCGCTTGATTTTTGCCACCGGATGCGATTTTCATCTGAGTTTTGAAAATTTGCGCGAGATTCGCCACGCTCCAAGCCGGTTTACACTGAATCAAAAGAACTATTTGCTGGTAGAGTTTGCCGACTATTCCATCCCGCCTTCGATGGATCAATCGCTACACGAATTGCATTTGGCGGGGCTGCGTCCGATCATTACGCACCCGGAGCGCAATCCATTAATTCGCGCGAAGCCCGAGAGATTGTTTCGCTGGTTGCGGCAGGGTTGTTACGCGCAGGTGACCGGGCAATCGTTGCTAGGGAAATTCGGGAAGGCGGCGCAGGAAGTGGCTGAAGAGTGGATCGGGATGAACGCGGTGCATTTTCTGGCTAGCGACGCGCATAACGTCACGACGCGGCCGTTGAAGCTGAGGGAAGTTTTCGATCATGTCGCGCGGAAACGCGGCGGCGATGTCGCTTCGGCGCTGTTGGTGGATAATCCGCTCGCGGTGTTTGAGGGGCGTTCGTTGCCTTGGGTGCCGGAATTAGACGAGGACGTCGGGTTGAGTCCAGGTGCTACGCCCTTGCGGAAGCGTAAGCGGTTTTGGTTTTTCTAGATTTCCTACGCTGTAAGGCGGCGGCAAGTCGCCGCACTCCACGATAGGTCGCGATGTTTTTGGCAAACCGAGGCAATCAGAAATGATCGAGGCACAACTATTCGTTGCCTGGGGGACGGTTCACGAAAAGAGCTGGAGGATTTCTTCGTAGCGCTTGAACGGTGCGATCAAGTAGGCGCCCGCTATGCTTTCGCTACGTGCGGTACGCGCCCAGTCGAGCATGCGGCGGGCTAGCACGAATCCACGCTCTCGCGCGGCTTCTCCGGCTTTTTCCATTTCGTGTAATGTAGCTTCTGGAATCACGATGCCCGGCACTTCGTTGTTCAGCCGCATCGCTTGCTTGAAACTTGTTAGCGGCCACAGGCCCACCACGATTGGCACGGGGGATTTTCCGCCGAGGCGTTTCAGAAACGCGTGCCAGTGCTCAGGATCGAAAATCGGCTGAGTCATCGCGAAATGCGCGCCGGCTTCGATTTTGGCCTCGAAGCGCCGCAACTCTTCATCGATATCTTCCGAGACTGGATTCACAGCGACGCCGATGGTGAAGTTCGTTGCGCCGCCCAAACTTTTTCCGGCCCAGTCCGTGCCTTGATTCAACCGCGACAGGACTTTTACCAGGCCGATCGAATCGACTTCGTACACTCCGCTGGTTTCGGGATGATCGCCGAGCGACGGCGGGTCGCCGGTGATTGCGAGCACGTTGCGCACACCGCCGACAGCCCAGGCGCCGAGAAGCATTGCTTGCAGACCGATGATATTAGCGTCGCGCGTGGTGACGTGCGGCACGGTTTCAAAGCCGTGGGCTTCGAGCGCTCCGGCGAGCACGAGCGCGTCCATGCCGACTCGGGCGAGCGTGCCGCTATTGATGTCAATGGAATCCACCTGCTCAGAGGCCATCACACGGCCGACCTGGTCTAGGATGCGGTCAATCGTGACGCCCTTGGGAGGATCGATTTCCACCGAGGTTACGAATTGTCCCGCCTGAATTTTGCGCCAGAGCTTGCTTTCGGGCTCGCGGGCTGCGATGCGGCGGAAGCGCTCGGCAGGCTCGAATACTTCAATCGTTCCGGTTGAGCCGTTCGAACCGTCTTTTGACCCGGCGGATTTTCCTGGACGCAGCTTCTGTACTGCTTGGGCGATCGCGCGGATGTGTTCGGGCGTGGTGCCGCAGCAGCCGCCAATAATTCGCGCGCCGATTTCCGCTGCTTCCTGTGCGAACTGCGCAAAATATTCCGGCGAAGATTTCGGGTACACGATGCGGTCGCCAACCCGCTTGGGGAATCCGGCGTTGGGCATGGCCGATAGCGGCAGTTTTGCGCTCGCCGCCAGTTCGCGCAGGACCGGTAAGAGGAGTTGCGGACCGATGGTGCAGTTCGCGCCGAAGGTCTGAATGTTCTTATCTTTCAGTTTTTCCCACGCGTCTTGCGGACGCGTTCCGCCGAAGGTGGAACCTTCGTCCGAATAGGTCAATTCCGCCGCGATCGGGAGACTCGAAAAGGAGCGAATGGCGTCCACCGCAGCGAGGATCTCGTCAAGGTCGCTGAACGTTTCGAGCAAAAATAAATCCACGCCGCGCTCTTCGAGCGCTCCGGCTTGCTCCTTGAAAATTGCTACGATCTCTTCGTGCGGCAGCTCGCGCACGTGCTGGACGATTCCCAGGGGACCGATCGAGCCGGCGATCAGCACTTCGTGCTTGGCGGCCTCGCGCGCCTCGCGCGCAATTTTTACCGCGCGATGATTCAACTCCGCGACGCGGTCGGCCATGCCGAATTGGCCGAGCTTGTGCCGGTTGGCGCTGAACGTATTGGTCTCGATGATCTGCGCGCCGGCTTCGATGTAGGTCTGATGAACGTGGAACACCGCTTCGCCGTGCGTGGTGTTGAGCTCATCCACGCAACGCTGCGGGCCAACGGACTCGTACAGCAGCGAGCCCATGGCTCCATCGCCGACCAGGATTGCGTGATTCAGCCGCTCGTTGAAATCTTCGATTCTCATGCGCCGTCGCTGGCCCTTTCCGTCGGCTCCTCGCCGCTATACTGGTTCGGGCGGCTTGTAAAAAGTTCACAATTATACCATCAGCCGCGTACCTTGCCTCAACGCGCATGGGCGTCGAATATTTTCGGGCTGGTGTTCGGCAAAATGTGCTATCTACTCGGCGCGAAGGCCGTTGAAACAATCGCAAGGAGGCGGCATGATCCACCCTTCGCACAGCATCAGGAAATCAGCGCTCTCCCTCGGGATTGGTTTGCTTTTGGTTGTTGCGGCGGCGGGGCTTATGGTTCCGGCCACGATGTTCGTTACGGCTCCGCCAGTTTTGGCGCAAGAAGCGCATCAGCCGCAAAATGCGGGCGTGGACAAAACCAAGATGGGGCCTTATCGCGCGCTTGCGCGTCTTGCTTTCGCCGCATGCCAAAAGGGGGACTACGCCACGGCCGCGCAACTGGCGACAATTCTCGAGCGGGTCTGGGACAAAGCCGAGGACTACGGCGGAGATACCGCGCTCTCCAAAACCAACCCGACCCTGTTCAAACAGGTTGACAAGGCGATGGATGATTTCATCACGCCACTCGAAAATTACACGAAAGCTCCGCCGGACGCGACCAAGGTGAAAGCCGCGTACAATAGTTATCTGGAAAAACTAAATTTGGCGGATTGATTGTATGAGTGACCACGCCGTGAAAAAAAACGAACCGTTGGTGCAGGTTGCGACCGACCCGGATCGCGATGAGGAATTTCGCGGCCCGTTTTACGAGCTGCGCAAGCGCAAAATCTGGTTCTCTGATGAAATTCGAATCGAGCACGAGCGGCTGAAGGAGTCGCTATGGCGTTACGTCCGCAACTCACGGTTTTTCGTGGCCCTGACGTCGCCATTTATTTATGGCTGCATCATTCCGTTCATGATTTTGGATGTGTTCATCACGCTGTATCAGGGGTTTTCGTTTCCCATCTACGGGATACCCAAGGTACGGCGCTCGGACTACATCATTTTTGACCGCGGTAAATTATGCTATTTGAATTTGCTGGAGCGCATCAATTGCGCGTACTGCTCGTATGGCAACGGATTGATGGCTTACGTGGTGGAAATCGCGGCGCGGACGGAACAGCACTGGTGCCCCATCCGCCATGCGCACCGCA
The DNA here is from genome assembly GCA_035258265.1 of Candidatus Acidiferrales bacterium. Classification (GTDB taxonomy): domain Bacteria; phylum Acidobacteriota; class Terriglobia; order Acidiferrales; family UBA7541; genus Palsa-295. The sequence goes on along the minus strand of DATEVZ010000221.1, from coordinate 2,451 downwards.
TTCAGCATCCGCACGATCGTTATGGGCATTTTTTACCCTATGGCGATGCCAAGGTTTACCGCGCGCACATCGAAGAGGTGCGCACAGATTTTCAGGACGTGCAGCGCGAAAAATAAGTTGCAGCGTTGCCGTAGCGTCTGCGGGCAACGTCGGTGAAAGGATTTTACCGCAGGGGCGCAGAGAACGCAGAGAATGCGCGAGGTTGTTCCCGACCTGAAGCGCGCATCCTTCGCGCAGTGAATCAGGCGGTGAAGCGGTAACCTTTGCCTCGCACTGTTTGGATGTGTTTGGGGTTTTGGGGGTTATCGAGTTTTTGGCGAAGCCAGGAGACGTGCACGTCTACCGTGCGGGATGTGACCTGGCTGTCGTATTCCCAGACTTTCTGCAGGATTTCTTCGCGGGGCACCACGCGGTCGCGGTGATCCACCAGATAACGTAGCAGCAGAAGTTCCTTGGCGGCGACATCGACTCGCTGCCCGGCCTTCAGGATTTCGGAGCGCTCAAAATCTATTTCCACGTCGTCGAAGTGGAACGTGCGGACGGCGATGCGACGCTCTTTGCGAACGCGGCGTATCAGTGCTTCGATGCGAGCGAGCAGCTCGGTGGGTTCGAACGGTTTGGCGAGGTAGTCGTCGGCGCCGAGCTTCAGTCCGACGACGCGATTTACGACCTGCGTCTTGGCCGTCAACATCAAGATCGCGGAGTCCACGCCTCTTTGGCGGAGTTCGCGGCAAACGTCGAAGCCGGTCTTTTTTGGCAACATCACGTCGAGAATAATGACGGCGAATTGCTGTTCGGAAGCCATCGCGAGGCCGGTGGGCCCATCCGCCGCGGTGGAGACTTCGTAGCCCTCGGCCGTCAGCAAGTCGGAAATGGTCAGGACCAGGCCGGGCTCGTCCTCAACGATGAGAATGCGCGAACTCATTCTGGTGCTCCGGTGGGACTGCGGGAATTCGGACTATAAACTCGGTCCCTTGGCTTGGATCGCTTTTCACTGCGATGGTGCCGCCGTGGGCTTCGACGATTTTTTTCGCCAGGGTCAAACCAAGTCCGGTGCCGTGAATCTGGTCTTGCATTGCGCGGCGGCCGCGATAGAAGGAATCAAAAATGTGTTCGCGTTCTTCTTGGGGAATTCCCGGGCCGTGATCCGCCACGCGAATTTCGACTGCGGGTTCGCCGTTGGCGGGAGCGTTGGCAGCGGAGATGCCGATCCAATTGCTCGATTCTGTGCCGTATTTCACCGCGTTTTCAAAAAGATTTTGCAGGACGTGCTCCAAGGCCTCGGGGTCAGCGAGTACCAGCGGCAAATCCGGCGCGATTTTCTTTTCTATGTGGAGACTGGCGCTTTGCGGGCCGAGTCGGCTGGAGTGTAAGCTGCTTTCGATCAATGCATCAATCGCTATCGGGGAGCGTTTGGCGATCACGCGGCCGGAACGCGCGCTGCCGTAGCGCAAGACTTGCTCTACGAGAGCGGTCAATTTCTCGCTCTCGGTTTGGATTAGTGCTCCGTAGCGAGCGACCTGCTCCGGCCGCTGCGCAAGATTGCCGCGCAGGTTGAACGCTGCCGTGCGGATCACTGTCAGCGGCGTGCGCAATTCATGCGAAACGCCTTCCACGAAATTCATTTGCAATTCGGCCATTTGGCGCTCGCGACGCGAAGAGCGCACGAGCGACGCGACGGTGGCGAGAATCAGAAGCAGCAGTCCAACTGAAAGAGCGATATTACGGCGGCGCGCCCCGGCGACGATCGCTTCGAGCGATCCTGCGTGATGATGTACGCGCAAAAGCCACGATCCAGATGCACGCGCGGGAAAGGGCGGGGCCACCAGAGGAGACGCGTTTGCCGCCTGCACATTGCTAAAAGACATGGCTGGCGGAGTCATTTCTAACAGGGCCACGGACGCATCCGGAATCCAGCGGCTCACGCTGCGTGACTGCGATTCATAAAGGGGCGTGAAAGGAATCTGATTGATGACGACCTGCGCGTCGTAGTCCAACTTGCCCGATACGGCCAAATAAGCGTTCAGCATTTCGGGAACTAGGGTCCGCGCGATGTAGGCGTCATTGAGCTTGAGAACCAGCCAGTCCTGCTCCCGCGCAATTGTTCGTCCCAGGCGGCCCTCTTCTTCGCGGCCAAAATGTGGGACGGTGCGAAGCGTAGGGATTTGAGGGCGGGTCGGTCCCGGACGTCCGCCATTCGCGCGTGCGAAAAGTTCATCGTGAGTAGGAGTCCAGTTCGAAGGCCAAGTGGTCCGCACAAAGTGATGGCCTTCAGCGTCCGGAACGAAAAGAAGCAGGTCATCACCTTGGGGAACTGCGAGGGCGACGGTCTCAACGATATCCTGCTGAGCCTGGCGCTGGGTTCGATATTTTTCGAGGTACGCATCCTCGGCGCTCTGTCTTGCGAAATCGGAAGATGACGGGACGAAGGCGAGACACGCGGAGTCAATG
>DATEVZ010000220.1:0-16381 GCA_035258265.1 Candidatus Acidiferrales bacterium | reverse complement strand
GAGTTTCCCAAAGCATTAGAGACCACCTGCAGCAGGCAGGCTTCGCTGCGGTCAGGATGACAGATTTAAGGCAAGAGCACAGCCAGGAGTGGCTGTGCCACAAGAGGGCCAATTCACAAAATCGCGACGAGAACGGGACATTCCTTTGACTTTCCGGTGACAAGCGGCCAGGCGGTGATGCGTACCGTAGCGGCTTGCGGTGTGCTTCTCAATACACAGGAGGCTTGTAATGGAGAAAGAAAAGCGTGTGACGGCTCGTCCAGTAAATCGCCGGTCATTCCTGAAAAAGGGAGTGCTGGCGGGGGGCGCTGCGACGATCGGCGCGGGATTCATCGGCGGCAAGGCATTCGCGTTCCCGCAGGATAATTCCAGCAGACCATCAAAGGGCGACATTGCGATTCTGCGGTTCCTCAATGCCGTAGAACAAATCGAAACCGACCTCTGGCTACAATACGCGGAACTGGGAGGAGTGCAGGACAGCACCATCCCGGGAGCCAACGGAGGGAATCCGCTTTACGTCGGCGCCCTGGAGATCCTCGACGGCGACATGGCGCAATACATCACCGACAACACCGACGACGAAATCAGCCACGTAGCTTTCCTGAAAGCGTACCTGGAATCGAAGGGCGCGGAGGCGGTGGACCTCAGCCCCTTTGCGACGATCCCGGGCAGCACCGCGCAAGGGTCCAGCAAGAAGCTGCGGCTGACAAACCTGACTCAACTCACCGTAGACACCAGCTATTGGTCGCGGTACCGCAGCATAACGAACCCCGATGTCGATCGCGGCGCGCCGTTCGTGCAAGCAGTGCCGAGCCTGGGCGTCGGGCGGCACACGGCAATTCCTCGAACGGATGCGGACACGGCGGGGAGTTCTCTGAGCAGCGACAACACGAAAAGCATCACAGCTCACTTGCAGGCGATCGCGTTCACGGCGGGTTTCCACTTCGCGTTTATCGAGCAGGGCGGCACCAGCCTCTACCCGACACTCGCTCAGCAGGTGAGCAATGTGGAAGTCTTGCGAGTTTTGCTGAGCATCGGTCCGAGCGAGACGATGCACTTTCAAACTTGGCAGGACAAAGCGGGCAATGCGCTTCCGATTTCGGATACCGACAACGGACCGGGCGGAACGGGCGCAAAGGTTACGTTTACGAACCTGGCTCAAGCCCAGGGCGAAACGAACCCGGAATCCCTGAAGGGGGATACCTTGCAGGCCAACCTGATCATGCCCGAACCGACTCACTTCCTTGACAAAAACTTCCCGCCCGTCGCGATTATTCGTCCGACCTCTACGGAGAATTCGGGCGCCATGGCCGCGTTTAACAGCCTGATGGCCGACGGGCTCTTCATCGGTCAGAAAAACCAGGAGTTTTTTCAAGTCATGCGTAACCTGGCGGAAGAGGCCGATGCGGCTCGACGAGAGGGTAACGGACGAGACGAATAGCGCAGGCTCGTCGAACTCGAATCGGGTTTACTTGCACGCCCGAGGGAGGTCCGGCCTCGTTTCCTTGGAGAGGCGAGGCCGGACTTCCTTACATTCGCATCCCCGCGATTAACGGCTCGAATTGCAGAGACTCGAGTTCCCGCCAAATGAAAATCTGATCGATCTCCGGGCTGCTAGTCAGCGAGGTGCATCTGTTTTAGTAGCCCAGCGTAGCGGGGGTCTTGGCGGAGGCTAATCATCAGCGGGCTCCTTTTCAATTCTGGAGCGCCTGCGTCGCGTTGTCGCACGGCGCGGTCCAGCCAATGAAATGCTTCGTTGTTCTCTCCGCGATAGGCGTAGGCTTCGGCAATTTGATACGCGCAGTCGTTTTGATGCGTGGCAATCAGTTGCTTCAGAGCTTGGTCGGACTGCTTCCGCTGTCGGAGTAGATGGCGAGCCATCGTCTCGCCGGAAAATTTCTCCCACTCGCCGGTTTCCTTCTCCATCTCAGCGAGGGCTTCTTGCGGGTGGCCCTGGGACATCAGAATTTTGCCGCGCGTGAGGTGAAGCGAGGAAATTTGAGGGTTCAACTCTTCGGCTCTTTGTAGGTCGGCGAGGGCTTCCTCGTTTCGGCCCACAAAAAACAGCTCATAGCCCAGAGCCAAATGAAAATTGGCCCTCAGCGGATCGAGGGCGATGGCTTGCTTGTAGAGATCGATCGCCTCGTCCACGTGCCCGAGGTATCTTGCCAAGTAAGCGCGATAGCACAATACGTCGGCGTTGCCCGGCTCCAGTGCTCCAGCTTTTTTCAAAGAAGCATTCGCGCCATCCCAGTCCCAGTCGTGGTTGATCTGGATCAACCCGAGGGCCAAGTAACCCGTGGCGAGGTTGGGATCAAGCGCAATCGCTTTCGTTGCGCTTTCGTGCGCGCGCCGAAATCCATCCTTGTTCTCGATGAGCGCGACGGAAGCCATGGTTTGCAACACTTGCGAGCGCTGCGCCCACGCGGGCGCAAAGCTAGCATCCCACTTGATCGCTTGATCGGCATAGGAAAGGGCCTTATCGAGATCTTCTTTATCTTGTCCGCGAGCAATGAAGTATTGCCCTTGCAGATAGGCTTGATAGGCTTCCGGATTCGTGCTGGGCGAGCGCGCTGAAATCGCGGATCCAGCGGGCTTCAACAGCTTGATTTGCAAAGCCGAGGTTACGTCCCGCGCAATGTCGTCCTGCGCTTCGAAAATGTGATCAACGTCGCGGTCGTAGGTTTCCGACCAAAGTTGAAAGCCGTCGTCAGCCTTGATGAGCGATGCGGTAATGCGCACGTGGTTGCCTTCCTTGCGCAGGCTTCCTTCGAGGATGTTGGCAACTCCGAGCTCATGGCCCACAGTGCGAAGGTCTTCGCTCTTACCCTTAAACTGAAACGCTGAGGATCGTGCGACGACTTTGAGCCCCGAGACTTTCGCGAGGTCGTTGATCAGTTGCTCGGATAGTCCATCGGCAAAATACTCTTGGTCTTGGCCCGGACTCATATCGGTAAAAGGTAGTACTGCGATGGAAGTATTTTTGAAGGATGAGGCGTGCAACCTGCTTCGCGTAAGCCAGATGAGCCCAATCATGCAAGCCATCGCGACGACCAGCACCAACGCTGGTATGATCGCCGGCTTCCATGTCTTTCCCTTACCAGAGAACCTTTCCCGCTCTGGCGTGGCCGTTTCGTCTCCCGCCTTTTTTCCCGTTGCACTTGGCGAAGGCAAGCCCGGGAGCTCGGTCGCGCTGTCATCTGCCACGGGAGCAATGAAACGGTATCCGCGCTTGGTCACCGTTTCGATGAACGCGGGGTTTTTGTGCTGGTCTCCCAGCGCTTTGCGAATTTCCAGTATGTATTTTCTGAGGACTTCCTGGTTTACGTAGGTCTCCGGCCAAAGGGCCTCAAGGAGTTCGTTTGGAGTAACCAAACGCCCCGCATTTTCGACCAAGTGGCGAAGGACATCAAACGCCTTTGGGGTGATTATTACCCGCTCTTCTCCACGCCAGAGGCAATGGTTTGCTGCGTCAAGCCTAAACGACTGGAACAACTTCATTCTCTATGACCTATTCTGCGCCCGCCCCAAGGAAGCACAACCGTATAAGGTTAATGTTATCTATACACCACGGACTGCTACGAGCCGTAAGTTACAAATTGTGACGGCATAAATTCGCACTCGCCACGCTCAGGGCGACCGCTCAGATGAAGACTAAGATGCGGTCCTATGCCTTGGCGATACAAGGATTCCACGGAAACGGAACGGGAACGTCACACATAAATTTCCCCCATCTCATACTCTGTTCATAACTTGCCAGGGCATTCCATCGATACCCAGGGCAAATATTTTCAGGAGCGTGCAAATGCTTTTGTTGAGTAATAGTGACAGCGAAACAGGTACCGGTGCATTTCGCATCGAACGACCGCGCAAACTGGCGTTAGTGCGGTTGGCGCGAGATCTCTTCAATGGGCGATATCGCGCCGGGGAATCCGTTCAACTGTTTGAAATCGAGACGGAGTATGACCTCGACCGCGAGTCTGTACTAAGCGTTCTTTGCGAATTCCAGACGCTTGGGATGGTTACGATGTCTGGAAGGTTTTCCGCGACCGTCCACCCGCCGAATCCGAAAGAGATGCAAGAGGCGTACGAGATACGGGCTGCCCTGGAAGAAATCAGCGGCCGAAGCGCGGCGCCTGCACTGAAAGGCAACACTGGGGCACTACGACGCGAGTTGGACGCAATGCGTGCGGCCGTGCGCAAGCTCGATCTCGACTCCTACGCGGAACACGACGTGAAATTCCATCGAGGGATTCTGCAAGCGTCGCAGAACGATGTGCTCATCCGGGTGTGGGACACGCTGGCTTGTGATCTGCGCATACGGGCCGCGATTGAAAAGGTTACGAAGAACCTGCAGGATGTGGTCGAGTCTCACCAGCCGATCATAGAGGCTCTTGAGCGAGGACAAGGAAGGGAAGCTGGAGCGCTGTTGCGCAATCACGTGGAGACCTTCGTAGAGTTTCTGAGGAAATCGGATTCGGCAGTGCATCGAGCGCTACGCAGCGACCTGGAAAACGCGAAGGGCGTGCAGGCAGCGTTTTTCCCACAGCAGAATCTGGCGATACCGGGCCTGTGCTGCGAGACGTTCTACAAGCCGGCTCAGAGCATCGGTGGCGACTACTACGATTTCCTGTCCTTGCAGGGCGACCGCTGGGGAATCGCGATTGGTGATGTGTCTGGGAAAGGCATCGGCGCGGCGCTGCTGATGGCTAGCCTGCAGGCTTCGCTGCGCGCGCAGGCGTTGCACGTTCATTCCGATCTTTCCGAGCTCATCGCGAACGTGGACCGGTTGGTGTATGCGGCCTCACCCGATCATCTTTACGCGTCGCTTTTTTACGCAGAGTATGACCCGGCCACGCGCATCTTGAGATACGTGAACGCGGGGCACAATGCTCCGATGGTGCTTCGCTGGAAAGGGAAAAAGTGCGGGGTGTTTCACTTGAAGGCGGTGGGGACACCTGTGGGGCTCTTTCAAGGCGCTCAATTTGGGTCGAAAACATTTCAACTGCAAATCGGCGATGTGCTGGTTGCCTACACCGATGGAATTACAGAATCGGAAAACTCCGAACGTGAACAATGGGGGCAGCGGCGGCTGGAAAGTCTGCTGCGCACTTGTCGCGGCAATACGCCGAAACAAATTACCCGGTGCGTTCTTGATGAACTGTGTGCCTACTCAGCGGGGCGGTCGCAAAAAGACGACATTACGCTCATGGTGATGCAAGTGCAGGGGCAGGAGAGGATCTCTTGACCGACTTCAAGAATCGACGGATAGCAAAGACGGAGATGATTGACAGTGGTGGCGGGCTGTGGCAACACTCGGTGGGGTTGAGAGATGCAGCCGAGCGCACGGCGGTTGACCACACACCAGAAGGCGGTCCTGATTCAGGTGCTACTTACGTTTCCCGAGCAGCAGGTTCGCGTCTGCTACGATCCTGCGGCTAGCGACATGCATGATTATGCACAGGATTTTTTGACGATCTTCAAGGTGATTGGATGGAACGTTAGTGAGGGCGCGCTGGCGGCAACCTGGAACGGCCAATTTGACGACATGTCGATCGTGGTGAACGCATTAGACGACCTGCCTCCGGGCGCCGAGGCGCTGCGAGATGCGTTACGAATTTATGGGATCGAAGTTGCGACGATTTGCGACCCGGCGTGTGCAATAAAGGCTGGTGGATTCATTCTGGCTGTCGGTGGCGGCAATTCGTAGGCGGGCTTTGCGTTCCCTTTATCACTCACCAGTTTGGCGCGTCTTTGTGGAATCGCATGCGGATCGGCTTCACTCTTTCCTTCAGCCAGCCGTGTTCGGGACATTCCAATCTTTGCGGGAACCTGATCGCTCCCGGCACCGGCTTCACTATCAGCTTCGCGTTACACTTCGGGCAGTTCAAACGGTCTCCGTTCGCGGCGATGTGACTCCGGGCGCGGCTTGATTCCGACCTGGAAGTACACGCCTGGGCGGAGTCTACCACGCGTGGTTTCTGGCGTGCCGGGAGTTACGAGTGGGTCGCGATTTTGTGGCGGCCCTGACCTGGCTCGCGGCTGAGTCAAAATGGAATTCCCTTCCGTATTGCTGCGTTGGTCCACGACTGTCCTGTGCAGTGATCTTTGGCTTGGGCGTTGACTATTGGCTTCGTCAATGGCCAGTGTCGGCGTCGCGGCAATCCTGGTTAATGAAGGACGCTGCAGGGTTGCCTTTTTATGCAACAGAGGAGGAGTTGTGGCCTCGCCTGATCTCGTGATGGCCGGCTCCTACGACTACCGACCTTGGGCTGATGGACGTACAAATGCCGGAGATGGATGGCTTCGAAGCTACCGCCGCGATTCGGGAAAACGAAAAGTTGAGCGGTGCGCACATCCAAATCAGTGCGATGACTGCCAACGCCTTGAAGGGCGATGAGGCGCGATGCCTCGCGGGAGGGCATGGACGGCTACATTTAGAAACCCACTCGGACGAATGAATTGTTCGCCGCGATTGAGAGGGCTTTCTGGATGGCATCGCTGCCCAGCCGGATCGCGTCGAGCTCAAGAAAAGATGACGTGGTAGGCGCAACGGGCAAACATCTGGTATATTCAGGGCAAGAGTTAAGCGCTTTCGCCTCCAGCTGAAAACGCCAAATCACAATTTGGGAGGAGTTTATGAATCGCTGGAGGGTTTTTGTCGTTATGGCTGTGCTTTTCGTATTTTCGGGCATCCCGCTGCGCGCGCAAAATTCGGACCCCGCGCCGCAACCGCCGGATGCGCCGCCCAATACCGCTGCACGCGGAACGCGCTTTTTAATCGCGCTGCAAACACCAGTCTCCACCAAAGAAGATAAAGCCGGAAAGCAGGTGCTGGCGCGCACGCTGGAGCCGATCCCGACTGCCGATGGGAGCGTTGTTGCTTCAGGCGCGCTGGTGCGCGGGCACATTGACAAGGTGCAGGCCGCGGGCAAAGTGGGACGCGCGCGTTTGTGGCTGACATTTGATGATATACGCACGTCGAGCGGATGGACTCCTCTGGTGGCGGATTTGATTGACGCGCCGGGAGTTCATTCGATCCGTGTGCTGTACGACCATGAAGGTGTGATCGAGGCTCCGACCAGCAAGCGGGACGATGAAATGCTGGCGATGGCCGAGGCGGCATTCGTGGCAGCCGAGCCGGGGCTTTCCAAAAAGGACAAGAAGGATGCGGCAATGGGCGCAGCGATGGGGGCGGCCACGGCTTTCATGGCAACCTCCGGGCTGGGACAGGAGTTGAAGCTAGAGCCGAATATGAAACTGGAATTAGCGCTCGAGCGGCCGCTATACTTCGGAAAGATTTGAGGCGGCTCGCTCGATCGTTCGCTCTATTGGATTTCGGGGGTTAGTGCTGGTAGATTCAAGTTCAGATGGCTACTGACGGCACCAACCAGCAACGCATCCTGATTGTTGAAGACGAAGACAATGCGCGCAAGGGCTATGAGGCTTTGCTGCGCAAATGGAATTGGGAAATTCTTGGGGTGGGGAGCGGCGAAGACGCTCTCGCGAAATTCCAGGAGTTTCAGCCGAGTTTGATTCTGGCGGACGTCGAGCTGCCGGGGATGAACGGCCTCGACTTGCTTAAGCAGCTGGGCGACGAAATTCTGCGCGTTCCCGTCATTATCATCACCGGGCGCGGCAGCGACGAACGCGTGGTGCAGGCGATCGAAGCCGGCGCCTACTGGTACATCGAAAAACCGCTGAAACCTCCCGTATTACGAGCCCTCCTCGAACGCGCGCTGGGACGAGTGCGCGACCAGCAAGCGGTGGTAGCACTAACGCGCGACCTGCGCGCGGCTGGAAAACTGGGCACGCTGGTGGGCACGTCCCCGGCGATGCAGGACGTGATGCGCCAGGTGGAAATGGCAGCGCCTTCGACCGCGTCCGTGCTGATCACCGGCGAAACCGGCTCGGGGAAGGAAATGGTAGCGCGATCCATTCACATGCTGTCGCCGCGCGCGTCGCGGCCATTCATTGCCATCAATTGTTCGGCGATTCCTGAATCGCTGATGGAGAGCGAAATTTTCGGGCACGAGAAGGGGGCGTTTACGGGCGCCGCCGAACGGCGCATCGGCTGCTTCGAGCTGGCGGACGGAGGCACGCTGCTGCTCGATGAAATCGGCGAAATGCCCGCGCCGACGCAGGCGAAATTATTGCGCGTACTGGAAGATCACAAGGTCCGGCGGCTGGGCAGCAAGGTGGAAACTCCCGTGGATGTGCGCGTGCTGGCCGCGACCAACAAAGATCCGGAGCTAGCAGTGGCAGACGGGCATCTGCGGCAGGATCTTTATTTCCGCCTGAATGTTTTCAACGTTCATTTGCCGCCGCTGCGCGAGCACAAGGAAGATTTGCCGCTGCTGGTGGATCATCTGCTGGTGGATATTTCGGCGAAACACGAAAAGAAAATCGGCGGCGTGGGCACGGACGTGATGGACCTTTTCAAGTCGTATCCCTGGCCGGGAAACGTGCGCGAGCTGCGCAATATACTGGAGCGTGCAGCGATTGCGTCGGACCGCGGGTTCATCACGCGGCAACATCTGCCTTCGAAATTCGGGCACGCGACGGCGATGACCACCTCGGGATTGAGCGGGCTGCATTTTCCGATCGGGACGACCGTGGATGCCGTGGAGCGCGAGCTGATCATACAAACGCTGGGCGCGACGAGCCAAAACAAGACGCGCGCGGCGGAGCTGCTCGGCATCAGCCTGAAAACTCTGCACAACAAATTGAAAGAATACGAGGCGGGGCGGAAAGATGCGTCTCAGCCTGAAAACTAAATTCACCCTGGCGACTTCGCTGCTGGTCCTTGCAGTGGTGACGGTAGTCTCGACGCTCTACATCGCGCGGCTCACACGGCAGACTTTGCGCCAGGCGGATGACCGGGCCCGCTTCGTTGCTGACCAAGTTTTTCTGGCCTGCAAGAATTCGCTCACCGATGCCGCGGCGCGCGGCGATACTCCGGCTTCCGACAGTGCCGCCGATTTGCGCGCGTATGTGCAGCGGGCGCTGGACGAGAGCAACACGCTGAATTCGGTGATGGAATCGGCGGTCGGATATTCTCCGACGATTTACGAGATCAGCATCAGCGATCGCGACGGGATCGTGCTGGTGTCGAGCGACGCGGCGTTGCGCGGCGAGAAAATTGCGCAGCGTCCTCCGGTGAGTTCGCTGGTGCGCGAAGGATTCTTTCAGCAGCTGCGGACGCTTTTTGGGCCGCCGCTGGTGTACGAGGATTCCCTGCCCTTTAATGTTGGCGGCGGGCCTTTCGGTGACATTCGCATCGGGCTTTCGTCGGCGCTGATTCGCAGCGAGATATCGCCGAGCCTTGTGTCCGCTGGCTATTACGCGCTGGGATCGGTGCTGCTCTCTACTTTGCTGGCGCTGGTGGTGAGCCGCGCTTCGCTCGCGCCCATTGACCGCATATCCGCACAACTGGACAGGATCTCCGCGGGCGAATTCGATTTGGAGCCGGTCCATCGCGGCGACGAATTTGGCGCGGTGAGCACGAAAATCATCGGGATCGGAAAGCAGCTGCGAGACGTGCGCGAGATTTTCAGCACGTTGCGGGAGAATCTCGATCAGGTGATGAGCGGCCTGGAAGATGGGTTGCTCCTTTTTAATGTCAGCGGTTACACAGTGCTAGTGAGCCCGTCGGTGGAAAAATTTCTGGGCATCCCGCCGGAGGAATTGCGCGGCCGCCGCGCGAGCGAGATTTTTCCACTCGGGCATCCCATGCGTGAGACGCTAGGGATTCGCGGAGACCACATCGGCCACGTGGAAAATGCGGAAGTCACGATGGAAGGCCCGCAGGGACCGCAGAGAATCGGCGTGAGCTCACAGGTGATCCGGGAACACGGCAATCCGATGGGATCTTTGGTCACGCTGCGGGACGTGGAATCGCTCGAGCGTATCGGGAGCCAACTGCAAGTTTCCGAGCGCCTCGCCGCACTGGGGCGCGTGACCGCGGGCGTGGCGCACGAAGTAAAAAATCCGCTAAATTCGATGAGGCTGTGGCTGGAAGTATTGAAAGCCAATATGCCCGTGGAACCCGAGCCGCAGCAGGCCGTGAAGATGCTCGATAACGAAATTGACCGGCTCGATCGCGCGGTGAAGACATTTTTGAATTTCACCAAGCCGTTGGAATTGAATCGGGAGGAGACCGATCTGCGCGCGCTGTTGGATGAAGCGCTCGACGCAGCGCGACCATCGATCGTCAAGGCCGGAATCGAACTGCGCGTGGAACTTCCTTCGCAATTCCCGCGTGTTATGGTGGACTCGCAGTTGATACACCAAGCCGTCTTGAATCTGCTGTTGAATGCCAGTGATTTCACCAGCGCGGGCGGACGGATTACCTTGAGCCTGCGGCGCAATGGAGAATTTGCGGTGATCGCAGTATCCGATTCAGGCAAGGGAATTTCGCCGGAGAATCAGAAGAAGATTTTTCAGCTATTTTTTACCACTCGCCCGGGGGGTACCGGTATAGGACTTGCCAATACCTTTCGATTTGTCCAGCTGCACAACGGTCGGATAGAATTTGATTCGGAACCTGGGCGCGGTACCACGTTCCGATTGGAGTTGCCGTTAGCACGTTCGACGGAGGGGCTTTCCGGAAAATTGCGGGATTTCGGACAGCCATTCGCGGAAGAAAAACGATAAATGCCCAGCCAACGCAAATTAGACGCTACCACTCTGGCAATCCTGTTCGTGTCAGCGTGCGTGTTGCCACTCGCAATGACCGGCTGCGAACCAAAAACCGTGAAGGCCTCGGCGCCGGTTGCAGCAGCCCCGGCGTCGGAGGCTGCCGATTCCAAACCTCTTACGAATATCGCGCCGGACACCGTCGCACTGCCACCGGCCGAGAATGTGCCACCGCCTCCGAATCCGGCTTCAGCGGCAGCCGCCCCGTTGCCTGTGGCGCCCGCACAGACGAAGCCGGCGCCTCCTGCGCGCAAACCGCCCGCCGACTCGACCGGAGATTCGGCAACCGAGCAGCCCGCTCGAACGCCGGCGCCACAGATTTCGCCGCAGCTTTCTCCGGGCGATCAAGCCAGCTTGCAGCACAAGACTCAAGAAGATGTCGTTACCGCTCAAAAGAATTTGCAACAGTCGTCCGGACGGGTCTTGAGCGCGGCGCAACACGATCTGGTAGAAAAAATTCAGAGCTTCTTGAGCCAATCGACCGAGGCCAGCAAGGCCGGTGACTGGGCGCGCGCGCAGAATCTTTCGCAGAAGGCGCGATTGCTTTCGGTCGAGCTGGTGGATTCGCTGTAGCCGTGCTCTCGCTTTCACCCCCAGGAACGAAGGTTTTTGTAGCGGCGGTCTTCAGACCGCCATTATTTGTTGGCGCGAAATCGATGGCGCACTGAAGTGCGCCACTCGGCTCGTAGACTGGCGCTACGCATCCCGCGTGAGCATCCTTCCTGATAATATGAACGCGTGAAAAACTTCGACGCGATAATTGTCGGCGGCGGATTGATCGGTTCGGCGATCGCTTTTGAGCTAGCCGGGGAAAAACTGCGCGTTGCCCTGATTGACCGCCAGCAGCCGGGCCGCGAGGCATCCTGGGCTGCGGCAGGGATGCTTTCGCCCGGGCCCGACTCGCCCGAAGCCATGCCGCTCGTGCCACTTGGGAAAGAGAGCCTGCAGCTTTATTCGGAATTCATCGCTGGAGTGGAAGAAGCATCCGGTATGACGGTGAATTTTGCGCGTGAGGGAACTTTTGAGATTTTTGCCGGGCCCCAGAGTGAAAGTGCGCGGGACGCGATGGTTGAACAATATCGCCGCTTGGAACTAGCGGTTGAGACGATTTCGCCGGAAGCGGCGCGCAAAGTGGAGCCTTCGCTGGGCGCGGCAGCGGAGGCGATTGCTTGGTTGCCCGAAGAAGCTACGGTTGACCCGCGGCTTCTGACGCAAGCGGTTTTGACTGGCGCCGAACGGCGTGGCGCAGAAACTCGCGAGGGTCGCGCGGTTGATTCGTTGTTGTGCCGGGGCGGCGCGTGCACTGGAGTCGTTGTGGGCGGCGAAAAAATAGAAGCTGCGCACGTGGTGATCGCGGCGGGAAGTTTCTGCGGCACGATCAGCGATTGCTCGTCGGGGATGGCGGGGAAGCTGGCGCGTTACGCGCCGGTGCGTCCGGTGCGTGGTCAAATGATCGCGCTGCAATCCGAAAGCGTGAAGCTGAAGAAAGTTTTGCGCTCGCAGCGCGGCTACCTTGTGCCTCGGAACGACGGCCGAATCATTGCCGGGAGCACGCTAGAGGACGCGGGTTTCGTGAAGCAGGTTACGCCGGAGGGAATCCGCCGGATTCTCGATGGCGCTGTGGAATTGGCACCAGCGCTTGCGGAAGCAACAATTGTGGAGCAGTGGGCGGGATTGCGGCCGGATACGCCTGATCATTTACCGATCATCGGGCCGACGGAAATGAAGGGACTGATGATGGCGACCGGCCATTATCGAAATGGAATTTTACTTGCGCCGGCGACGGCGAAGATTGTGCGCGATTGGATCGTCAACGGGAAAGCGGAGTTTAGTGCGGAAAATTTTTCGCCGTTGCGGTTCACTGTGGCACGCTCGCATGCGAGGACGAGCGGATAAAGGTTTGCGGCCGAAGTGAACTCAAATACGAATCACTCCGGAATCATCCCGATGGTCCGCAGCCAAGTCTCCACCAACTGAGGCCATCCCGTAATCGGAAGGTTCGTGCGCCGCAGCCCAAACGCATGCCCGCCCTGCGCGTACAAATGCATCTCCACGGGAATGCCGGCCTTCTTCAGCGCAAGGTAGTAAGCGAGCGAGTCGTCTACGTTGTCTACGTGGTCATCCTCAGCCTGCAGCAAAAAAGTAGGCGGCGTCTGCTTAGTCACGGGAATCTCGGGATTCAATCCAAGCTCTCTATCGGCGTTCGCCGGATGGCGGACCACAAATTTCTTGGTGCCCTGCCTGGCATCCCATTCCGCCGCGGAAAGCGACAGATGTCCGGGATAGATAACGACCGCAAAGTCCGGGCGGCAGCTTTCTTTGTCGGCGGCATCGACAGCCGGGTACAAACGCTTCGCGAAATGCGTGCTGATCGCTGCCGACAGATGCCCTCCTGACGAAAACCCGAGCACGCCAATTTTGTGCGGATCAATGTGCCACTCCGCGGCGTGAAAACGCACCAGCCCTACCGTCCTCTGGGCATCCTCCAACGCCATCGGTGACTCCGGATACGGTCCCGATTTCGGATACGGCCCGACGTCCGTCACGCGGTATTTCAGCAGCACACAGGTAATCCCCTTGGGCGTCAGCCAGTCGCACACCTCCGTGCCTTCCAGATCGATGGCGAGAACCTGATAGCCCCCGCCGGGAAATACGACCACTGCGGCGCCCGTATTCTTTCCGTTCGGCGAATAGACCGTGGTCGTAGGCCGCGTCACGTTGCTCACGGCAACCGCCGGCCTGCCGGCAACGAGAAAGTCCTTACCCGAAGTCTCAGCGGCCTCGGGTCCCGCGACAGGCTGAGGATCAGGCACGGCTCCCGGCCATATCGGCACTTGCGTGTGTCCGGGCGATGGCTGCCAAGCGGGCGTCTGCGCGCTCAGACCGCCAAACGCAAATGCAACACAGAGAGCGACCACACAGATACCAAGGATCAAAGGCTTCATCACAATGCCCAGAGCTTAATACAACTCGACGCTAGAAGAAGCCGTTGATTCGGAAACCGTTCGAGTTAAAAGGGGTCGCGGTTGCGCACTGGTTCGCGATTGGGGGGGCCTGCTAGTGCGGATGCTTGGCCGGGGCCTGTGAACTGGACTTTATCTGCATCCAGGTAAATCGAGCGATCGATTACGGCTTCCACCGTAGAGCCTCGCGGCATTTCGGCATCGGGCCCACGCGTCAGCAGTACCGCCGCCAAACCTGCCGCGGCACCGGCGGCCGCGCCAATTCCGACGCCCCTGCCACTTTGCGTCGCGACGCCGCCGATGCCCGCGCCGGCTGCGGTGGTCTTCGCTATCGTGCCGACGTCATGTCCTTTTTCGGAATCGCCGATAATTCTGCCTTCACTGTCGGTGGTTTCGTTCCCGCCGGTTCCCGCGTTCCCCGGCACTGCATTCAGGTTCACCATGTAAGCGTTCGGCAAAATAAGCGTCGTTAATTTGATCATGAGTTCGCCCCGGCCTTTCACGCGGCCCGGGCGCTTGGATTCGGTGACTTCTCCGCTCACATAGGACCCTGCCGGGATTACCACTTTGCCGTCAATCATGATGGGGAAGAGCGTCTCAAAATAAACGGGATCGCCGGGACGCGCGCTGCGCGTAGAAATGGAGTTGTGCAGAACAAGCGGAATATGCGTGCCGGACGGTACTTGGATTTTTGCAATCGCTTTATTCGCGGGCGGCGCCGCATCCGCAGCCTGCGCGGGGGCGCTGGCAGGTGCTGAACTTGGAACTGCGGCGGCCGGCGGAGCCGGCGCTTGTTCGGGGGTGTCCGGTGATACAGGAGTCTGCGGCTTCTGCGCAACCGGGGCAGGCTGGCTGGCAGGCGCGGGCGGCATTGGACCCGCATCTTGAGCGGCAGCGGGAATCGCCAGTCCCAGAGTGATGGCTAGCGCGGCTGCGTATTGGAGGTGCACTGAACGCTTCGTCATAAACCCTCTCATCGCACTCTGAAGTAGGGATGCCTTCCCACCCCGGCGAGATGCTTTCAGGATAAACCCTCCCGTATCCGGCTGCGAATATTTCGGTCACGTTCCACAAACGTGCCGTGTACGACTAGGGCACGACCAAGCCCGCAGGGCCTGCCCGCGCGGATTTACGCCGATATAATTGCGTTTGAGGCAGAGCCTTGGGTCCCCTCCAGATAGCCCAACTGCACGCGCCGTCCTCCCTGCGCCGGAAGACGCTGCTCATCATCACGATCACCATGATCGGACTGGTGGGCGGAATCTATTGGCTGTCGCATATCCTACTGATGAGCGGGTTCACCAAGCTCGAAGAGGATTTCGCGCACGAAGACATGGGGCGCGCTTCGAGTGCACTGGACAACGAGCTCAGTACCCTGGATCGGACCACCAGTGAATATGGTTCATGGGATGCGACGTACGCGTACGTACACGGCGAAAATCCAAGTTATGTGAAGACGGAGTTCCCCGCAACAACCTTCCAGCAACTCAAGATCAGCTTCGTGGTCGTCCTGGATGGCAAGGGGCACGAGCTATTCTCGGAGGGCTTCGATCTCCAGCATGCCGGCGAAATCCCGATTCCTGGCGGCCTTGAGGAGCACCTGAAACCCGGCTCGCTGCTGCTCACGCATGACGCCCTGGACAGCAAGGTGGCGGGAATTCTAGACCTCGCCGGCGGACCTGTTTTGGTGGTTTCCCGGCCGATTATCACAAGCAACTCGCAGGGGCCGATCGCGGGCACCATGATCATGGGCCGCGTGCTGGATGCGGCAGAAATCCAGCATTTGGCGGAAATGACACGCGTACCTATCGAGATCGAGTTGCCGAGTGATATTGAACACGATCCGACTCTGCGCGCTGCTGCGAGTGCAATTTCCGACAGCCGCCCTGTTTTCGCGCACGCAGCCAGCGGCGAATCGTTCGCTACTTACCAGCGGTTGGACGACATCTACGGCAAACCGGCTGGACTGATGCGCGTTCTGCTGCCCAGAACGATCTACGACCAGGGGCGCACCAGCCTGGTGCAATTCTTCCTGCTGCTGTTGGCTATGGGTTTGGTGTTTGGCGCGGTGACGCTGAAGTTGCTCGAGAAATTCGTGATCTCGCGCATTGCCAATCTGTCAGACAACGTGACGCAGATCGGCGCCAGCGGAAATCTCGCGGCGCGGCTCGATGTTTCGGGATCGGACGAGCTTGCGTTCCTGGGCACGGCGATCAACGGGATGCTCGAGGACCTGGAAAAATCGCAGGCGGAGCGTCACGAAGGCCGCACGCGCTTGGCTGTGCTGATGGAAAGGATGCCGGCAATTCTGTGGACCACAGACAAGAACCTCCGGTACACCTCTGCGGTGGGCGCGGGCCTGGAGACGCTGGGTTTGCGGTCCGGTGAGCTTACCGGAAAAACCCTTTTCGAGTATTTTCAAACGGAGAATCCTGAATTTCCTTCGATTGCCGCGCACCGAAAAGCGTTGGCCGGAGAATCCTTCACCTACCAACTGGAGTGGCAGAAGCGCGTCTTGGAATCACACGTGCAGCCTTTGCGCAGCAGCGAAGGAGATCTGTTGGGAGTGATCGGCGTAGCGCTGGACATTACCGAGCGGCAACATCTAAGCAACCAACTTCGTCAGTCGCAGAAACTGCAAGCTGTGGGCGAGCTGGCGGGCGGAGTGGCGCACGACTTCAACAACCTGCTGATGGTAGTGAAGGGCCACGCGGAGATGC
>DATEVZ010000219.1:0-4072 GCA_035258265.1 Candidatus Acidiferrales bacterium | reverse complement strand
GCCAGCACGAACGCCGCAGCCAAATTTTTCCCCTGCAGAATTTCGCGAAAGCGCACTGGGGAAGCGAAGAAAAACTGAATGCCGCCGGCATCGGGGCCGAAGCTGTTGTAAACGAGGTTGGTCAGCATCAACAGCGCGTAGGCGGCTCCCACCGGAAACGCGAGATCGGCGGAGTGCGCGAAGATGCCTCCCGGACCATCCGATTTCCCCGGGGTAAACCGGAAAATCAGGAGAATCACCAGAGGCATCAGCAGCGTAAATAACATAGGCCCGCTACGCGAAAGGTAGCGAAGCTCCTTTTCCACCACGGCTGAGACTGCGCCCGGCACGCCTTCGATATTCCATCCGAGCTGTATCCTTGGTTTGCCGGCGGGTTTTGCCGTTCGCGCGACCGCTTCGCTGAGGTTCTCGCCGAGATATTGCGCGCGCAAACGCAAATTCAACAGCCAGAGCACCGCCAGCGCATAAGCACACTCCAGAGTGAAAGCGCCCAGTGCGAGAGCGTATTCGCCGTGTAGCCCGCGGGCCAGCGAAGCGGACGCCAAGCCGGGCGGAAGCAGCCGTTCGAACGGAAGCGTTTGGGCGGTGACGCGAGACAGGACCGGCGCCGCAGTGGCTCCATAACGGCGCGCAAGCGGAGAGATGAACTGAAGGCTGATCATCACCAGGAGAAATACGACTCCGAGGATTTCTCGACTGCGACGGCGCGCCAGCCAGCGCTCCACCCAGGTGTAAATCATCTGGCTCAGCAAAATATTGAACACTGCAAACAACAATAAAATTGGGAGAGCCAACACTAAATATGCGGGACTGGCGAGACCGATCCCGACGGCCATACCTAGCAACCAGAGACTTGCAACCGCGGTGACGGGGTCGAGCGAGCCGTAAGCGATTCGAATCAGGAAATAAGACGGAAACGTCAGCGGGAAGCGCAGCAGGTTTGACGAATCCACATTTTCCGTGAATGCGCTGGCCATCACCGGAAAAAGCTGCCAGAACAAAAGCACGGGCCAGAGCAGCACCGCCAGCATTTCGACCCGATCGTGCGCAACAAAATACCAGGCTCCGGCGCTCATTGCGAACGAGCCGCCCAGCCCCAGCGTGCCGAAGCCCAGGAACATGAATCCGCGCGACACAAGTTCCAGACGCCCGCGAATGGTGCGCAGGGAGTTTACGAAAAGCCGCCAGCGAACCAAGGCGATCGCGGCGAATTGGCCGCGAGCTTGCGGTGAAAAAATCAGCCCAGCCATGAAAGTTCCTGATCGGCGCGGCGAGTGCCGCCTACAACGCGAAGGAAGATTTCTTCAAGCGTGAGCTTCTCACCGGGACTGGTTACTGGCACCCCGGGCGCGCCTGAAGCAGTAAGTGCGGCGGCGGCCGCTTGCGCTTGTACCCCCGCGCGAAGCTCTTCGAGCGAACCCTGAGCGACAAGCAGACCACGATGGATGATGGCCACGTGGCTGCAGAGCCGCTCGACGATTTCCAGCACATGCGAAGTGAGAAATATCGTGGCGCCGCGCGCGATCATGCTCTGCAGCATTGCTTTCAATGTGTTGGACGCGATAGCGTCCACGCCCTCGAACGGCTCGTCGAGAAATAAAATTTTGGGGCCATGAATCACGGCAGCGGCGAGCGCAAGTTTTTTCTGCATACCGTGCGAATAATCGGTGACGAGCGTTTTCGGCTGATCCACAAGCTGCATGAAATCCAACAATTCGCCGGTGCGTTTCGCGGCGGTAACTCGATCGAGCCCATACATGCGGCCGACAAAATTTAGATATTCGGCGCCGGTGAGACGGCCAAACAGCGCCATGCCTTCCGGCACCACGCCGATCTGGCGTTTGACTTCGACGGAATTTTGCGCGAGATCAACGCCAAGAATTTCCATTCGCCCCGAAGTAGCAGCCAGCAGACCGGTGAGCATCTTGATGGTGGTGGATTTTCCCGCGCCATTCGGTCCCAGAAAGCCGAAAAACTGGCCGGGCGCGACGCGCAGGTTGACGTCCTGGACGGCGACTAGATCGCCGAAACGGCGCGTCAGGTGTTCGGTGGCAATTGCAGGAGCCGTAGCGATTGCGGCGGTTTCCATGGAATTTCCGACTCTAGCATATCAGCCGGAAGCGCCGAAGAACGGCGTTGAGCGACAGCAATTGGCGGATGCGGCGGTGGAACGCACGGCGTCTCGCATCTTCTATCGCGAGTTTACCGTCGGCGCAGCGGGCGTCGAAGGCAACTGCGGGAAAACGGCGAGCACTGCGGGCAACTCCAAGCGAAACGTACAGCCGCCTTCCGGCCGATTGAACCCGCTGATCCGACCGCCGTGCTCCTGCATTACGCCGTAGCAAATGCTGAGGCCGAGCCCTGTACCTTTGCCGACTTCCTTGGTGGTATAGAACGGATCGAAGACCTTGTCCGGGTCCTTCATGCCCGGGCCGGTATCCGAGAATTCAATTACGACGTTGCCACGCTCACGCAGCGTGCGAATCAGAAGCACACCGCCACCGATGGCCACCATCGCGTCGACGGCATTGCTAATGAGGTGGTAGAAAACCTGCAGCAATTGGTTGGGGTCGCCGCGCACGGCCGGTAGGACGCTGCGATTCTCAAGCTCGATGCGGATATTCTTTTCGCGCAGATCGAGATTGCGGAGCTGCACTGCCCCGGTGAGGACCGTATTCAGATCAAGCAGCTGTTTCTCGGCGGGAACTTGCCGCGCGAAACTGAGCAGGTTGTTGACAAGATCCTTCGTGCGTCGAGCCTGTTCCCGGATTTTTTCGCCGAGCGAATGCGCACGTGTCTCAGCGCCATTTTCGATCGTCAGCAAATCGGAATAACCCAGAATTGCGGTCAGTGGATTATTAATTTCGTGCGCGGCGCCCGCGGCGAGCTGGCCGAGCGACGCGAGTTTCTCGGACTGAACGAAATGCGTTTGCAGCCGCTTGATATTTTCGAGCGACTCCCACAAATCGTGCACCAGGCCGGTGCGCTCCTGATAGACCAGGTATTGCCGGAAGAACACCAAGCCGGCCCCGACAAAAATCACACCGAGAGTGGCGATCAAGCGAAATCGCTTCACGGGTTCGGGCGCCGTGCTGACAAATTCATCCCAAGCAGCCAAAACTGGCGCTGCCAGGACGCCCCACATCGCGATGCGCGCCGGCCACTGCGTGTCTCGCCGCAGCGACTTGGGAGGAGGCTCAGGCTCGAATGTCAGGCCGTGCGCCACGACTCCGGCGGTTCCCAACCAAACGAAGGCCGCGAGCATCGGCAATCGCAAGAGGCTCCCTGTATCTAGCAATCCGCCACGAAGCGCCAGGTCGGCCAGGAACATCCCGGCGACGTATACTGAGAATGCGCCGAACAGATGGCCGTAGACCCTCCGCCAAGAACCGCGCGTCCGAAAAGAAAGAACGCCAAAGCCAATCGCCACGACCAGATTCTCAATGACGTAACTGGTGAGATCACGCGAGTGAAAGAGCGGGCGATCCGGCGAGACGAGTTTCCAAGGCATTGCCGCGAAGATATAAACGTAGAGCCACAGGACGGCCAGCAACAGAAGATCGATCAGACCAAAACGGAGAGTTTCACGCATTTTGCGGGCGTGGGGCATCAGAGCGAGCGAGGCCATGAACGGAACGGTGTGCAGGAAAAACAGCAGGTCAGCGGTAAACGTCGATTGCGTCTGGTTGCCGGCTTCGAATTCGTTGTAAACCATGACTAATATGCCAGCCAGCCAAAACGTGCAGCCCAATGCCAGCAGCATCCAGAATCCGTTCTGCCGCCGATAGGGAGAAGCGGCATTCCAGAGCAGGCAGGTGTTGGTGAAGAGCGGAACCAGGCAAGCGAAAAAATAGCTGAAGGCGGCCAGAGCCGATTCACGGGGAGCGAGCAGAGAAATCGCCGCATATCCCCCGACAAAAAACACCCAGGCGCTCACAATGACAATGGTTGACCGAGTGGATTTCATCGAGAGGGCACCTAGACAAATTTTACCGTAGGCTAACTGGAATTGGCCGCCAACTTCCGAAACCCATTCTAAAACGTAACCTTAGCGTTGCTAGCCCCGTCGATC
>DATEVZ010000218.1:0-10772 GCA_035258265.1 Candidatus Acidiferrales bacterium | reverse complement strand
CCCCTGCATTTGGTGTGGCGATCCATTCGAGGAGTCCGGCCAACTCCAGATCACAGATACAACGCTGTATAACGATTTGATTAAGCGCTACGGAAAACGTGACGTTGGCGAATCGCCGATTTCGGAGCGCGGCCTGATCGCACTCAAGACGGCTGTCAAGAAAGTGATTGAGGAGCACGCTCGCTAAGGCTTGCCAATCTACGTTTGGCGCGATGGCAAGGTTGTGGAAATACCCCCAGATCAACTCGCAGCAGAATCCAAACGACCTAAAAACCCACTCGAGAGAAATTCTGCGCACTCACTCGGCGGAAGCCTACTTGTTTTCGAAAAGACGATTAGCGTCAGCGTAGGAAATTGGGCCCTCCAGCATGCGCGAATAGGTGCCCTCGTGTTTCAACTCGGCAGCGATGTCGCGCGTTAGGCCCATCGTGGCGCGCATCACGCTCGAGCCGACGCTGACGCGCGCGACGCCCAAATGCTCCAAGCGCGCAATGCTGGGCGCATTCGCGGTCGCCAAAATATTCACCGGGAATTTCAGAGCTTCCACCACCCGACGAATGGTGTGCTCATCCGTAAGCCCCGGGAGAAAAACGCAATCCGCGCCGGCATCAATATACCCGCGCAGCCGCTGGCAGGCGCGCTCGAATCGCGTCGCTGCGTCGCCGATTTGTGCGAGATACACGTCCGTGCGCGCGTTGATCACCACTTTCACGCCCATGCCTTCGGCCACGCGGCGCACGGCAGTAATTTTTTCGATTTGCCTTCCGGTCTCGGTGAGCACTTTGGACTCGGCGTGTTCCATGTCTTCGAGATTCAGTCCGGCTGCGCCAGAGTCAATCAGCGCCGCAGTAGTCTTTGCGATGTCGCGGTAGCCGCTTTCGAGATCGGCCGTCACTGGCACTTTCACGCAGGTCGCAATTCGCTTCACGACCGCGAGCATCTGGTCTTGGGGGATGAACTCGCCATCGGGATAGCCCATCGAAAATGCGATTCCCGCGCTGGTGGTGGCGATCGCCGAAAATCCCGCTTCCTCGAAAATGCGCGCGCTGGCGCAGTCCCAGGCATTCGGCAGGACCAGAATTTCCGGCCCATGATGCAAACGGCGCAACAGTTCGGCCTTCTCTTTTTGTACGCTCATGACACACATTATACGCGAGTCACAGAACGCCACGAGAGAGCGCGACCATTTACCAGATTTGCATCTGCGAATTTTTTGAGTATAATCGCGCCGCTCTGGCGCCCACTAGTTGGCAAGTCAATCCTCGACGAGTGGCTCTCCCAGTCCTGGCCACCGAAGCTGCGAGAGATGAAAAAAACAGGGTGTGTGGATCACGCAGGTGTTTCGCCAGCCCGGCCTCGCGATGATTCCTAGACGTAACGCATAGGCGGCATGATCGGCACGCCTCCGGAAAATCTAGCCGGAGCAGAAGGCCGTACTTGCCGCACAAACCGCCATCCTACAATGAGGAACCTTTGGGGGCGCCTCTCAAGCGAGCCCAGCTGTCCGTCGCAGCGACTGATAGGGCTATCGGTACGCCCCGCGATTGGCCGGCGCAAAACGTACCGCTACGCACACCCTAGGGCGTGACTGCGGTGCGACCAAATACAAATTCATAAGGAGAGGTGCATAAATGTTTAGAAAGATGCTGACCGCGGTATGTTCAATTTGTTTCATCTTTGCGATTGCGCCGGCGTCAATGGCGCAAGAAGCAGCGCAGGCGCAATCGCAGCGGAGCACGCCGAAGTTGAGGGGATACCACGTCGTAAAGCCCGCGCCCATGGACACCGAAACGATGCAATCCCAGTTAGCAACCGCCGCGGCGAAGGGCGCAGCGTCACTTCCACTGTGGACTTTCAACGTGGAGGCATCGCGTGACCAGAACGATTACACCGGCGTGATGGTCGGAACCTCTCCTTTCACCAATCCCACGAGCACAACGGTGCCAACTCACGTCATTCCGGTGATCATCGTCACCAACACTGTGGGCGTGAGTTTCAATTCCACGACCGGCATCATCGGCACAGCACCCGGAATAACCACTTTCGACCCCACGGCGCGCGATAATTCATGCCTCGCGAAGCCCAACAATATTCCCGTCAAACTGCTGAAGGAATCACCGATGTTCAGCCCCGCTCTGTTCGATTTCGGCGGGACGATCGTCGGTACCACAATTTATAGCGATGCGTTTCAACGCGGCAATTTCTGGCAGGTTCTGGACAACAATGGCGATGACTACCACGTCCTGCTCAGCCCGATATTTCATGGCGCCATCGTCATCAACGTTCCGGCGCAGTTCAGCACCACGCTGCCCGCTGCGGACTTCCCGGCTTGCGGACCAATGGGCATTGTCGACATCAATTGGTTCGACACCTACATTACGACCAACGTTCTGCCGGCCCTGAAGGCAGTGAACCCGTCCAATTTCCCGCTCTTCATGTTGTACAACGTGGTGTTGGCCTCTCCCGTGACGAACCTGAATACCTGCTGCGTTCTGGGTTATCACGGTGCCACGGGATTCCCCATCCAGACCTATTCGCCCGCGGATTTTGACACAACCGGACTTTTTGGACAGGGCACGGAAGACACCGCCGTCCTGGCCCACGAAGTGGACGAATGGATGAACGATCCTTTCGGCAACAATCGCACGCCGCGGTGGGGCCATACTGGCCAGGTGAGTGGATGCCAAGGCAACTTGGAGGTGGGGGACCCGCTGAGCGGCACCGATGCACCGCCAATCGTGATGCCTAACGGCTATACGTACCACTTGCAGGAGCTAGCCTTCTTCTCGTGGTTCTTCGGCGCGCCATCCGTCGGAATTCACGGATGGTTCTCCAATAACGGCACGTTCCTAACAGACGCCGGACCGGTTTGCACCACGACCGGAGCCAGCACCGGCGGGCAGTAGCAATGGCTGCACTTTCGGCGGCAGCGGACGCCGCTGAAAGACCTTAACCAATCGAGCGTGCACGGCGGCGGCTTGTGACCTCGCGGTAATCGAGGGCCAGGCTGCCGTCGTGTTTTCAGCCGAGGGAGCTTGCGTGCGGAGCGAGCAACCCGCAGCCACCTTGTACTAATATGTAAAGGCGTCGCGAGCCACGGGGGCCGCGTGGCGCAAAAGGGTGAACCTATTGGGAGATGAACTCATGACTGCACGGATTGTTTCTTCACGATGAGGGCCGTACTGCAATATGCCATGCCCGTGGAAAGGCAAGAGCGCGTTGAACGGGCCCTCTTTCGCGGCGGCGAACTAACGCTCGACAATCCGGCGTACGTGCGCGTCTTGCGTCGAATCATGGAGACGCTGCTCGAAACGGATCTCGCGCCGCGCGATATCACCGTCACCGCGCTCGGAATAAGGGAGCGTGCGGCCTCTGCCAACGTAGCGGCGCGCGAGCCGGGCGTCGCGGCAGGCCTCGAAGAATACGCGTTCATTATGCGCAAGCATGGCTTGAAGGTGACGCTGAAAAAAGAAGACGGCGACGTGTTTGAAACCGGCGAGATTTTGGTCCGGTCCGAAGGCGGGCAAAACAAGCTACTGAGTCTCGAGCGTGTAGGACTGAATTTGCTGCAGCGCATGTGCGGCATCGCAACCGCAACGTCGCGATTGCAAGAACGCGCGCGCCGTCGCGGCTCCGCCACCAGAATTCTCGGGACGCGCAAAACTCCCTGGGGTCTGCTCGATAAGCGCGCGATCCATCTAGGCGGAGGCGGCACGCACCGGCTCGGGCTCGGCGACGGGATCGTGATCAAAAATAATCACCTCGCGTTGCTCGCGCGCCGCGAGGAACAAGCCGTACCCCTGGCCGTCGAGAAGGCTTGGACTGGCCGGCGCAACGCGGCCTTCATCGAAGTGGAAGTGCGCAGCGAGGAAGCCGCGCTCGCGGCGGGGCGCGTGTTCAAGCGTTTGCAGGCGGAGGACGCAGCCAGCCCTTTCAAGCGTAGAAAGGTTCAGGAATGTCCGTGCCTGGTGATGCTCGATAACCTGATGCCGGAAGAGGTGCGTAGCATCATCATCAACATGCGCAAACAAAGAGTATGGGACGCTGCGCTAGTCGAAGCCAGCGGCGGCATCTCCGAAACAAATATGGAGCCTTACGCCGACGCCGAGGTAGACGCCATTTCCATCGGCGCGCTTACCCATTCAGCCCGAGCCCTTGATCTAGGTCAGCGCATGGAGTGATGCGGTAGCCCTGAACGCGCCCTTGTAACGCCGCATTTCAGTACGCCATCGAGGGCACGGCAGGAAAAAATAGCGGTCTGAAGACCGCCGCTACAAAGCCGCAGTAGATGCTGAAGTGCAGGTATTGCAGCGCGCGCGCGAAAATGGGCCTCGAGTGAATCGCCCATTTTCGCTGTGCGCCACTACAAGCTTAGATCTGCCCCATCCCACCATCCACGTTGATTTCCACGCCGGTAACGTACGAAGCGTCGGCAGAAGCTAGGAACGCGACGACTCCCGCCACCTCCTCCGGCTTTCCCAAACGCTGCATGGGAACCATGGACACAATGTTTTTTGCGAAATCGTCGATCGCTTCTTTCGAAAGACCGGTCCGGCCGAAGATCGGCGTTTCGATCGGCCCCGGTGCCACGGCGTTGACGCGAATGTTGCGAGCCGCAAGAGCTCCCGCGAAAGTACGCGCCAGAGAACGCAGAGCCGCCTTGGTTGCCGAGTAGACGCTCGCGTTCGCAAGGCCCTTCTGTCCGGCCACGCTGGTATTGAGAATGATCGACGCGTTGTCGTTCAGATACGGCAGCGCCTTTTGTACGGTGAAGTACGCGCCTTTCGCGTCGATGTCGAAAATTTCGTCGAAGTGATCCTCGGTAACCGCCTCCGGCAGCGCGAATTTAGCGATGCCCGCATTGACGAACAACACATCGATCTTCCCAAACTTCTTGCTGACCTCCGCAAAAAACCTGTCCGTGTCGGCAAGCTTGGAGACGTCGGCTTGCACGGCCAGCACGTCTTTGCCGAGGAGTTTCACCGCCTCATCGAGTGTTTTGCGGTCGCGTCCGGAAATCGCGACGCGCGCGCCTTCATCCTTCAGACGCTTTGCGCTCGCGAGACCAATTCCGCTGTTTCCGCCGGTAACAACTGCAACCTTCCCTTCGAATCTGTTCACAGACATCGATTCCTCCACCCCGCTTGGGGTTTATATTCAGCTTGCAATCAACAAGAATGGTTTGTCATCCCGAACGAAGTGAGGGACCTCTCTTCGCTCTGGCCCCGGCCGAGCACGCTTCCGTGCTTCCCTGCCTCTCCGATTCCTTGCTTCGATACTTAGATGAATGTCTAACTATTTGGTCGCAGCTAATTGTGAGTGCGGATGTTTATGCGTTTGCGGCCTAGTCTCAGGGCCGCAAGTCCGGTACACTGAAGGTGGTACAATGAATCGCGCAGATATTGAAAAAGTGTCGAAGGCCCTGTCCGATCAAACGCGCCTGATGATTTTTGAAGCCATTGCCAAACGGAAACGCATGAATTGCGGCGATATCGCTTCGCTGCAGGGCGTGACGCCAGCCACAGTTTCTCATCACATGAAGACGCTCATGGACGCGGGCCTGATCGCCTGCCGCCGCAATGGCCAGTTCGTTTATAGCACCACGGTGCCCGAAACGCTGAACGAGTACACCTGCTCGCTCACGAAAATCGCTGGTGGCAAGAAAAAGGCCAAGCGACGCTGAACTCTTGCAGGATTCTTGGATTTTGCGCTAATATTTCGCCAGATGTCCCGAAACGAATGATTTTGGCGTGAGGTGGGGCGATGACCCTGCGGCCGATTTCTCGATTCTGCACTCCGCGCTTCTCTTCCTTGCTGTGCAGCATTCTCGTGGTTGCAATAATTCTCGCCGCAAGTGCGCTCGCCTGCGCACCCAGCGCGCTTTGCCAAGCCGCGAAACTCACGGCCGCGACCACAATCGCTCCCGTCCCTGACTCGCCGCTGGAAATGGTCACGGTCCCCGCCCGACTCCTCACTTCACAAGACGATCGCGCGGCAGCCCTAGAGCTCTTCGATCACGCGCGTCAAAACCTTTACCTGCACAATGGGGCGCCCGCGTTCCAAATGAAAGTTTCCTTCATGTCGTCGGGCCAAGCGCTCTACGAAGGCGACGGCGCGATGGAAGAAATTTCCTCCGGCCCTCGCTGGCGCTGGACCGCGCAGATCGGCAGCTCGTCGCAAACGCATCTTTCGCCAGGTGGCGGTGTGGTGTATTCGAGCAATCCTCACGACCCGATTCCGATGCGCGTGCAGATGGTCCGCAGCGCGATTTTCGCGCCGATCGCGCGCAATGTTGGCGCAGATGTGATCCGCACCGCCGAAGTAATGCGCGACGGCAAGGAGCTCACTTGCATGTTGCTGTCAGCCTCCGCCCCGGATACTTCAGCGCCGCGTCAATGGTACGAAACTGAATATTGCTTCGACACGGATAGCGGCTTGTTGCGCGCCTGGTCCGAAGCCCCCGGCATCTATACGGACTACAATTATGCCGACGCGATTCGCTTTGCGGGTCGCACGATACCGCGCGACATCACCGTGACCGAAGGAAACACGGCGATCCTGCAAATTCATATTGATAGCCTGGAGCCGGCGGTCGGAGTGATGCCGGAAATGTTCCAGCCCACGCGTGCGATGCGCGCGGATGGGCCTGCGTTCGTTATCGGCAGCCCGCAGCGATTTCCGATGCGCGTGGATCGCGCGCCAGAAGGTGTAGCGAGCCATGTGCAGCCGGTCATCATCCATGCCACTCTCAGCAACACCGACGGACGAGTCCTCGAAGCCGAAGCTTTGCCTGGCTCCGATCCCGCGCTAGCCCAGGAAGCGCTGAACCTGATCGAGAAAACCAATTTTCAGCCCAACGGAATGCAACAGGAAGTCTTCGTAAACGTAAAATATCACCTGCCCCAATAGCGTTCGCGCCAAAAGTTTGTCATCCCGAACGAAGCGTGCCGTTTGGGCCTCGGTCATTTCGCGGGGGTGAGGCCTGCCCGCCGCGGGCAGGGACCTACCTTCGAGCTTTCACGTAATCACCCTCGTATTCCTGCTTTGCACATATACACAGTTTCGCGGATTGTTCGTTCAAGCTGCGCCCGACGAAACTCTGCTTGTGAGGCGGCGGCAGCGGCTCACAAATTCTACCCAGGAGGTATCGCCATGGCCGAACAAATGAGATGTCATAAATGCGGAAAGACCTTCGGATCGTCCAGCGAATTGCGCGAACACGAACGAAGCTGCAAAGGCGGCAGCCGATAATTCGACGGCAGCCGAGGTTACGCGGGCGGCTGCTTTTGTGGCCGCCTTTTTATTCTGTACCGCACGATTCAGAATGACGCTATGTAGCTAGCGACGGGACGAGCCACAGGCAAACCTCTCCCAGGGAATTCGAAGACAACAATGAAGTGTAGCGAGAACATCATGAGTTTCAGAACCATAGCAATAGTCGCGATCCTTTTTCTCAGTATCTGGCAACCAGCAACGCTCAGTCAGGAGAGGAGATAAACGCGCTTGTATCATGCAGCGATGGCGTTAGGGGGCGGCAATATAACGAACGGTAGCGCAAATGGATGACCATAAATCCATTCACGCAGTCGGGCAATCTCAGGCGAAGGCGCGCTCGCACGCAAGGGCCGAGGCAAAGATTACCGTTCAGAGTTCTGAAGCCGAGCCCTACGACCAAACCTCGAGCCCGGCGTTGATGGAACTCCGTCTAAGCGAGACGTTCACCGGAGATATCGATGGCGAATCGCCGGTGCGGGCTTTACAGGTCCTACGCGACGATCACTCCGCCTGCCTTGTCAGCATGCAACGATTCCGCGGAAAACTGGGCAGCCGCCAGGGCACCTTCGTGCTTCAGGGTTCAGAAATCGTCGAGAACGGCAACATCAAGACGACTTGGTTTGTCGTTCCCGGATCGGGGACAGGTGATCTTTCCGGGCTGCGCGGCGAGGGCGGCTTTGAAGGCCAGTTTGGCAAAGGATCCGACGGAACGCTGGATTATTGGTTCGAATGACCTAGCCACGATCATAGACTCGGGAGATTTCCTGGCGCGGTGACGTGACCCTTCCGACCTGATGTCCCCCTTCGAACTTTCGCGATTCTGCGCTTTCCACGGTTCGTAACCCTGCCCATCGTTTTCGTATCGGCGTGAATCAGCGATGAACTGTGGCGCTCAGATTTCCGTGATCAGCGCGAGCCAGTTGTGCGGCGAACCTCGAGAGCGATTACCGGAACCGCGCCGCACGGCAGATTGGTGACGAACCGCAAGGTCCCGTCACTCGCCTCGAACGCCAAGCCCGCCTGATTCGACCCTCCGCGATACTCACCCCAGGAGCGCGGCACAGTAGAAACGCACTGCGCGTCAGTACTAAGCTGCGTAGCGTCCGAACCGTGAGTATGTGACGCACGAGCGTCGGAGGCGTAAATCGCCCCATCCGTCGCCAGGTTGATCTTCGCGGAAGCAAACCCAATCATCGCAATCCCCACAACAAGAAGCTTCTTCGCTAGATTTTTCATGTAAACCCTCCTCGAAACGGTTGAGCGTGCAGCCCAATTCCGTTGGCCGCCGCACGCCGCCGAGTGTAGAACGAATTGCACCGCCGCGTGCGTCGATCTACGAGTCTGTGCGCCTTCTCTTCGATGTGAGTGAGGGCAAAGCGTGGTGCATCAGCGCAAGGCGCCCTAGCAGACCACTACAGTTCAGTAATCCGCAGATGGAAGTCGTTCGGCGGGAGAAAAAAATCACGGAAGGGCGGAACCGAATCCGCCCCTCCGCGGGTGTGCGCACGGCGTGCCCGGATTTTCATCCGTCGAGGATGGCTGCCGCGCGCGCTTGGGGGACAAACCTCATTTCCTACTTCTTGCAGGACTCGCTGACCATCTTCAGGTCGGTGACCAAGAGCACGTTGCCGCCGCCTGCGTGCCCGCCAGCTTGACCTTCACCCGACTGCGCGGACCCATAGGGATCACTGGAAGAGCTGCTCGAAGGTGACTTCTCGCCCGCTGCTTTTCCCTGCGGCACTTTGCCCGTGACGGTAACCGTGTGGCCAACGTGTTCGCCAAGATTCACGTCCCTGCTGCGCAGGTGATAAGTCGTGCCGTCATCGGCAGCCAGCATATAGTGGCCAGCTTTCTTACCGGCCTCCAAACAGCCGGTCACAGTCGTCGTATTCGCGCTCGGCGTATTGTCCTGGCCGGAGTTGCCAGCGGCCTGTGCTTGCAGCCGCGATGGCAGGAACGTCACGGCGGCCAACAACGCCAGTAGAGTACAGAACTTTTGCATCACGAATCTCCTTTTCGGGCGCAACTTTCTCGCCCACTTACTGTTCGACGCTCCCTAGTAGACGAGGTTTTCCCCGCGCCTCCAATCGGGTAAAAGCCTGACCGACAACGGAAAGTTATGCGTAGTAATGCGCACGCCTTATCTAAATCTGAAATTCTCTGTCTGGCTATGAAACGCCTGTCGAATCTGGTCCCCAATAAAAAAGGAGCCTCGCGGGGGCGAAGGCTCCTCAAGGAGGGAAGCGGGAGGGCCAATGTCTTGGTGGAGAAGTGAAGCGCAGGATGGGCCCAGCCCTTAGTATTTTTATTAATAAGGATTCCCGGCCTGCGCCCCACTTCTTCCAGGCGGCATAATCAACGATAAGCCTGTTTCCGGCCATACAGAGAATCCTGTAGATTCTGTAGGGATTTACCTTAAAAAAATCGCATCTTCGCGCGCGTAATTTGGAAGGGGAAAAAAGCCGTGTGTGCGAGGCTAAATACAAACGACCCAGGAGGTTATAGCCGAGTCCTCGGCCCGTGGCTGACACCACCGCGCATTACATTCCCTAGGCATCGGCGGGCATCAAATGTGCAGCGTCAGGGAGGCATGTTTCATGACACTCCACCTCGTCAGCCTGCTAGTGCTAGGCCTGATGTGTGGCAGCGAATTGAACGTTGCCGCATTCGCACATCCCACACTCAACCGCCAACCGCTCGAAACCCACATCCTGATGCGGGCGTCATTCGCGCGATTGTTTGGACGCGTAATGCCCTTCTGGATGGCCGGATCCACGCTTCTGAATCTCTTATTGCTGCTGCCATACCAGCACCTCAGTCCGGACGCCTGGCGGCTGGCGCTGATCGCCTTTGCAATTCAAGCTCTCGCGATTCCCTTCTCGCTCTTCGGACCGGTGCCGGTCAACAATCGCATCATCAATTGGACGCCGCAATCTCTTCCCAACGACTGGAAAGAGGAAGAGCATCGCTGGGACTGGTATCACTGGGTGCGAACTTTCGGATTGATTGTGGCGTTCGCCGCGCTGATTCTCAGTGCCATGATCCGTTGACGTAGACGGAAAAACACGCAGCACACGTGTTAGCGAACCGCCAACCCGTTTTGCTGCGTCGGCGGCGGGACGATGCCATTCAGCCGGCCGGCCACCAGGAGCCCGCGCTCACCCAGGAGCTGTCCGGCACCGCGACGGCCTCATCCCACAACCGAGCAACTATTCGCGCCCGGGAACCGCGCCGTTCAGGCCAACTCCTTGATAAGATTAGATCTAATGCCGCATCGCGCTGGGCAATCGGCGTGCATCAACGCTGCTTGAATTTCTTGCCATCACGTCAAAGGGGCGCGCTCGTGGAAAATTTGGTGCAAGACATCCGCTTCGCTCTGCGCACATTCCTGAAAAATCCCGGCTTCGCGCTCATCGCCATCGTGACGCTCGCGCTCGGCATCGGCGCCAACACCGCCATCTTCACGATTCTCGATTCGGTGTTGCTGCGCACGCTGC
>DATEVZ010000217.1:0-6601 GCA_035258265.1 Candidatus Acidiferrales bacterium | reverse complement strand
TGACGCGCGAACCATTTGCTTTCCGTTCGCTTCCGGGAGCGCGAAATACATCTGCCTTGAAAGGTGGACACACAGTGACGAAGCAGTAAAATAGCGCGTCACATGGGCACCTCTTGGGGGCGGACTGTATGGGGACATTTTGGCAAGACCTTCGCTACGGCGCGCGCATGCTGTGGCGAAACCCGGGCTTCGCCATCGTCGCGATCCTGACTTTGGCAATCGGCATCGGCGCGAACGTGGTGATCTTTAGCATCGTGAATGGCGTGCTGCTGAAGCCGCTGCCATTTCGCGATTCCGGACGCGTCGTCACCATTTGGGAGACGGACGCGAACCGCAACGTAACTCGCGGCACCGCTTCCGCCGCTGAATTTCTGGATTGGCGCGACATGAATCACGTGTTCGAGGAGCTTTCCGCTTGGCGCGCGTTGTACTTCACGATTACGGGTAATGGAGAGCCCGAGCAGGTGTGGGGTTCACAAGTGTCGGGCAACTTTTTTCGCATGCTGCGTGTAAGCCCCATTCTCGGCCGTGATTTCACAGCTGAAGATGAGCAACCGGGCCACGAACAGGTCGTCATTTTGAGTTACGGACTGTGGCAGCGACATTATGGCGGGGACTCTTTCATTGTGGGCAAGAGCATCCTGGTGGATGAAAAGCCGTTCACTGTAATCGGAGTGCTACCGCGCACGTTTTCTCTTTACGGCACGGTGCCGGAGTTCGAAATGTGGAAGCCGTTCGCGTTTAATCGCACGCAGCTCGACCGCGAAAATCATGAGCTGGTGATTTTCGCCCGCTTGCGCGATGGCGTCACGGTTCCACAAGCCAATGCAGAAATGATTACAATTCTCGAACAGCTGAAAAGGCAGTATCCGGGCATTGACCAAAAGAACGGAGTCCGCGTGGTTGGTTTCCACGACGAACTGGTCAGCAGGATCCGTCCCGGTCTACTTCTTCTACTCGCCGCCGTAGCTTTTGTTCTTCTGATTGCCTGCGCCAACGTCGCCAACCTGATGCTCGCCCGCGCGGCCGTCCGCGAGCGCGAAATTGCAATCCGCACTTCGATGGGCGCGGGGCGAAGGCGAATTTTTCGCCAACTTTTGACCGAGAGCGCGCTCCTCTCTTTAGTTGGCGCGGCCTTCGGCGTTCTAGTCGCCTATGGAGGTCTTCACATACTTCGTGCGGCCGTTCCCTCGGGGGGCCGTGGGCAGGTTCCTCACCCGGAATGGATAGGAATTGACGGCACGGTTCTTGGTTTCACGATCTCGATCGCGGCGCTTGCAGGAATTCTATTTGGACTCGCACCTGCGATTCAGATTTCGCGCTCGCGTTTGTACGAATCCCTAAAGGAAGGTAGCCGCGGTTCGACGGGCGGGCTTCGCAGCCAATTGGCGCGCTCAGTCTTGGTGGTTTCGGAGGTTGCCTTTTCGCTCATGCTTTTAGTGGGCGCGGGACTGCTCGTTCGCAGCTTCGTTTTGATGATGTCTGAGCCGCTGGGCTTCGATCCCAAAAACCTGTTAACGATGCAGATTTTTCTTCCGGAAATGCATTACCCGCAGCCCGCGAGCCTGTTGAACTTTTATCAGGACGCTGTAGACAGAGTTGCCGCGCTTCCC
Organism: Candidatus Acidiferrales bacterium; assembly: GCA_035258265.1. Lineage (GTDB taxonomy): Bacteria > Acidobacteriota > Terriglobia > Acidiferrales > UBA7541 > Palsa-295. The sequence continues at coordinate 4,988 of DATEVZ010000217.1, read as the reverse complement.
GGCGTGAAATCAGCCAGCGCTGTAAATTTTCTGCCTCTGACCGGCTGGACTGGGTTCTGCGATTTTGATATTGCCGGCAGGGCCACACCGCCTTCAGGTGAGCATTTCACGGCTCAATACCGCACTGCGGACTGGCGCTACTTGCACACGATGGGCGTCCCGATCAGAGAAGGTCGCGATTTCGCGTCCTCGGATGGTCCGGATTCTCAGGCCGTCGCGCTCATCAATGAAGCGCTCGCGCATCGTTACTGGCCCAATGAAGATCCCGTCGGTCAGCAGATTCGCCTGGTTTTTCCAGCGCAGCTTCGTCCCTGGGACGCGATCCCGCACCAAGGGGCCGTGACTATCGTTGGCATCGTGGGGGACATACGCGACTGGGCTTGGTCCGAACCGAAAGTTGGGCAGCTGTATCTGCCGGAAATGCAGAATCCTTCGCGGATTATGCACTTGGTCGTGCGCGCCGGCGGCGACCCGGCGCAGCTCACTTCTGCTGTGCGGCACGCGGTGGAAAGTATCGATCCCAATCAGCCAGTGAGCGACGTCAAAACAATGGAGGATTACTTGGCCGCGGTGCTCGCGCAACGGCGGCTGAATATGACCTTGCTGGTGTTTTTCGCCATCGTCGCCGCGCTCTTGGCCGCCATCGGAATCTACGGTGTGATGGGCTACGCCGTCACGCAGCGCTCGCACGAAATCGGCATTCGCATGGCGCTCGGCGCGGAGCCCGCGGACGTGTTACGCATGATCGTTGGCGACGGGATGAAGCTTACAGTGATGGGTTTGTCGCTGGGGCTTCTGGGCTCTTTGGTGGTCATGAAGTATCTGGAAAGCCAGCTCTACGGCATCAAAGCTCGCGACCCACTCACGTTTGTCGGTGTAGCGGTTGGTTTGGCTCTGGTCGCCTTCGCTGCCTGCTATTTCCCAGCGCGCCGCGCGACGAAAGTGGATCCATTGGTCGCACTACGTTACGAGTGAGAGGAAAACAATGACTTACGCGTCCGATACATTTCCGAACGAGATCAGAAGTAAAATTCAGGGAGATACTTTTCGCGCCATGATGCCAGCCAATCAACCAAGAACTCGCATTCTTGTCGCCGACGATCAGCCGGACATTCGCGAAGCTTTGCGTCTGCTGCTGAAAGGCGAAGGATTCGAAACGGAAACCGTCGCGTCGCCCGCCGCGGTGATGTCCGCTTTGGAAGCGCGGGAATTTGACGCGCTGCTGATGGACTTGAACTATGCCCGGGACACAACCTCAGGCCAGGAAGGCCTCGATCTTCTTTCGAATATCCGAGCCAAAGACAGCACGCTGCCCATCATCGTGATGACCGCTTGGGGTAGCCTCGAACTCGCAGTCGAAGCCATGCGCCGCGGCGCAAAGGATTTCGTACAGAAGCCTTGGGAGAATGCGCGGCTGCTCGCCATCCTGAAGACGCAGATCGAACTCTCGCAAGCGCTGCGCAAGAGCCAGCGCCTCGAAGCCGAAAATCGCCTGCTTCGCGCCGATGGCCGCCCGGTAATGATCGCGGAGTCGGCCGCCATGCGTCCGGTGATGGACCTGATCGCGCGCGTGGGCCCGTCCGATGCCAATGTCCTGATCACTGGCGAGCACGGCACCGGCAAGGAAGTTGTCGCGCGAACTCTCTACGCGCTGTCGCCGCGGTCGGGCCGCCCACTCGTCACCGTAAATGCTGGAGGTTTGCCTGAGGGCGTTTTTGAAAGTGAATTGTTCGGTCATGTGAAGGGCGCCTTCACCGATGCTAAGTCCGATCGCGTTGGCCGCTTCGAACTCGCCGATGGCGGCACTCTCTTCCTCGATGAAATCGCAAACGTGCCGATGAACCTTCAGGCCAAGCTTCTCCGCGCGCTTGAAACCGGCGAGCTGGAGCGTGTTGGTTCCTCCACCACGCGCCGCGTGGATGTCCGCATCATCTCCGCCACCAATGCGGAAGTTCAGACGGAAGTCACAGCCGGCCGTTTTCGCGAGGATTTGCTTTTCCGGTTGAATACCATCGAAATCCATTTGCCTTCGCTGCGCGAACGCAAAGAAGATATCCCGCTGCTCGCTCATCATTTCTTGCGGCAATCGGCGCAGCGCTATCGCAAGCAGCTCGAAGGGTTCGAACCTGTGGCCTTACAGATTCTTCTCGATCATCCCTGGCCCGGAAATATTCGCGAACTGGACCACTCCGTCGAGCGCGCCGTATTGATGGCCGAAGGCTCAGCGGTGCGTGCCAGCGACCTAGGTTTGCGTCCCGCCCGCGAAGCCTCTTTGCGCCTGGACGAAATGAGCATCGAAGATGTCGAGCGCGTCTTGATTCAGAAGGCGCTGGCGCGGTTTGGCGGCAACGTCAGCCACGCGAGCAAGGCGCTCGGCCTCAGCCGCAGCGCTCTGTATCGGCGTCTGCAAAAATATAGCCTTTGAGCCCCCTCCTCTATGAACGTCGGATCTTACTTCTCGCCCTGGCCGCGGGGCTGGGCGGCACGGCTGTCGCGTTGATTCTGTTGTGGACTGGCAGCTTCACCTCGAAGCTGCAGTGGACTCTCACCGTAGTGATAGTGATCGGCTGGCTCAGTTTTGCGTTTTCCGCGCAAAGCCGCGTGATGTTTCCCCTGCGCACCCTTTCCAATCTTCTCGCTGCCCTGCGTGAGGGAGATTTTTCCATCCGCGCGCGCGGCGCGAATCGCGAAGACGTGCTCGGAGAAGTTCTTTGGGAAGTGAACGCGCTCGGCGAGACGCTGCGCAAGCAAAGGCTCGGCGCGCTCGAAGCCACTGCGTTGCTTCGCAAGGTGATGGAAGAAATTGACGTCGCTGTCTTCGCGTTCGACGGCGCCGGTCGCCTGCGCCTGGTAAATCGCGCCGGTGAACGCATCCTCAGCCAGCCTGAGGAGCGGCTTCTCGGCCGCACTGCCGCCGAATTGAGCCTTTCGGAATGCCTCGAAGGCGAAACCCCGAGAATCGCGCAAATCGCCTTCCCCGGCAAGTCCGGGCGCTGGGAAATCCACCGCGGCAGTTTTCGCGAAGGCGGCCTGCCGCACCAGCTTCTGGTCATCACCGATTTGAGCCGAGCGCTGCGCGATGAGGAGCGCCAGGCATGGCAGCGCTTGATCCGCGTGCTCGGTCACGAACTGAACAATTCTCTAGCGCCTATTAAATCGGTTGCTGAAAACTTGGGTAGCGTTCTTGGCCGTAAGGATCGCGCCGATGATTGGCAGGAAGACATGCGCAGTGGCCTCAACGTGATCGCCGCTCGCACGGACGGCCTTGCGCGTTTCATGAACGCCTACGCGCGGCTGGCCAAGCTGCCGCCCCCGGTCTTTCGAACGATGGACGTCGGCGTCTGGATTCGGCGCGTTGTTGGTCTGGAGCCGCGCCTGCCGGTGCATCTCGAGGCTGGCCCCGACACGCAGATACAAGCCGATCCCGACCAGCTCGAGCAGCTTTTGATTAATCTGCTGCATAACGCGGTGGACGCAGCCCTGGAAACTGGTGGGGGCGTGCGGGTCGGTTGGGAACGCGAGAACGGCAGCATCGAAGTTTGGGTGCAGGATGACGGCCCGGGCATTCCCAGCGCCGCAAATCTCTTTGTGCCCTTTTTCACCACCAAGCAAGGCGGCTCGGGAATCGGTCTGGTACTCAGCCGGCAGATTGCTGAAGCCCACGGTGGCTCGCTAACTCTCGAAAACCGCAAAACGGAAAGAGGTTCGGAAGCCCGCCTGCGCCTCCCACTCAACAATTAATTGGCCCGCATAAATGGCTGGCGCGGAAGGGCGTGGCCCGGACGCGTCCCAAAAAAACGGCGGTTGGATGGCCTCCAACCGCCGGGTAATTCTGGGAACTTAAAACTTACTGCTGTTGTTGTTGCTGCTGTTGCTGCGAATCCTTCTTAGCCAGGTCTGCCTTCGCGGGGTCAGCCGAGACGCCCGAACCAGGCTTCTCATAACGGGTCAGGAACGGCATGAACGGCGTAACCTCGAAAGGCATCTTCTCGCGCGCCGAAAGCAGGGGTATCGGTTTGGCCTTTACAAGTTCGACATGGTCGCTCCAGGGATCGAGTTTGAGGCGAGCACCGACGGGAAGAGCTGAAATCTGATCGATTTTGTTCGGATCCAGGTTTGGCGCCGAACTGGTCAATACCGAACTCAAGTAAACGCGGTTGCCCAGGTGCGGGTTGATTAGAGCCGGCAGATTCTTCGACTGGGCATCCAGCTGCTTCAGGAACAAGCCGGCAGTCCCCAGTTTGTCTTTGTACGGCGAATTTTTTAGCAGTTGCAGAGCCTTTTCATTGGCCATCTGCACCTGTGCGGGACTGTCCTTGAATGAAAAATGAGACAACGCCTCGGTGGTGGTTACGTTGGTGGTGTCGTTGAAGCCCCACTGATCCGTGGATGGCTTGGTCACGATGATGTCCGCCAATTCCTGCGCCAGCATGGTTGCCAAGCTGGCTTCGTCAGGCAGCACGTCCAGCAAGCCGCGGCTCAGGACGATCGTGTGCCCGATCGAAAACATTTCCAGCGTACCGGTCAGCAACACCCGGCAATGAACTTCGGGCTCGACGTCCAGGTTGTTGGTGACTTCTAGGTTGTTCACCACCGTTTCCATGACCTTGTCGACATTTCCCGGAGGTGCCAGCAAACCGGTGCGCTGCAAGCGGTCCAGCACGTTAATCTCTGCCGCATGCTGCCATTCGCGCTCCGCTTCGATGGGCGACTTGTCAGTTTGCTTTACAGCCGTGTCGTCCTGGAAGTTCGGAGACTCGATGGTCATCTCGGTGAATTCTTCCTGGCGGCCCACGTTCTTGAGGTTATAGCCCCACAGACGTGTTTGCGATTTGAAGCGAATGTCACCGCCGAGAAAGTCCTTCAAGTCGGATTCCTGGCTATAAATGTAGGCAGGCAACCACAGACCCGGCTGCACGTTCAAGCGCCAGCTATCAAAGTGCAGGTTGAAGCCGTTGATTCCCGCGATGGGCGTGTAAACGCCGTTA
>DATEVZ010000216.1:0-4226 GCA_035258265.1 Candidatus Acidiferrales bacterium | reverse complement strand
TAGAGACGAGCTAAGTCGCGGGAGTGTTAGCAAGATATGTGCGCCAACTGTGCGTTCGTTTGTGGGACGAATGTGCGGATTTAGACGAGCCAAATTGGGTGTTACACCAAAGACTTACGACAGAGTGTACAGAGAAAGGCTTTGAGGGCACCAAAACGGCAAGATTATTGCAACGGATATGACATTCTTAGCGGCCGGCGGCTTTTTCGCCTTTTAGGACCATGCAGGTGGACGTGGAGCGGGCTACCAGAGCGCCCGCTGAGTTGGTGATGTCACATTCGGTCAGGCCTACGGTTTTGCCGCGACTGACCACTTTTCCGACGGCGCGCAGCTTTTCGTTCCAGACGGGGCGGAGGAAATTGATCTTCAGCTCGAGAGTGGTGAAGGATTCGTCGTCGGCGAGAGTGGAGGCGAAAGCGATGCCCATCGCCGCGTCGGCTACGTCACACAGAACGCCGCCGTGGAGAGTGCCCATCGGGTTTGCGTGCTTGTTGCTCGCGTCGAATTCAACGACAGCTTCGCCGTGCTTTGCAGCGACTAGCTTGAATCCGATGAGCTGAGCGATGGGCGGCGGAGGCAGTTCGCCGTGAACGACTTTGTCGAGTCTTTCGAGATGCTTGCTCATCGGGGGAGTGGCCTCCGCAAATCAGACAAAGCCGCAATGCTACGAGTGGTCATCTGCGTAGCTTTCTTCTTTTCCTTGGACTGCGATTCCGGAAATGCGGCCCCACGCACTGGTCTTCCAGTTGTCGCGAATGGCTTTGGCCAAGACCCACGGCGGCAAGTCAACGTAGAGATAGTGCGACAACGCGTTGAGATATGGCTCGTACATCTCGCGGAGATCGTTGAGTTTCTTGACTGAGGCGTCGTCATTGCGCAACTGAAAACCGGACTCGGCGAGCGCTTCGCGGAGTCTGGCGAGCTCGGATGGAGGCAGGCGGTCAACCAAAGAGCGGCGCGGCTGCGCGAAGAAGACTTGAGACAAGTCCACGATCGTGTGGCGGCACATGGCAAAGGTGAGGCGCGCCTGGCGCGCGCAGGGATTATCGGACGTCGAGATCAGCAAGGCGGTTGAGTCGAGAATTGCGGTGAGCGCGGCGAGCCACGATTCGTTGCTGTGTTGCGAACGAAAGTAGCTGACCACGGGATAGGAAATGTGGCTTTCGAGCAATTCGGCGGACCAGTGTTCCCAGTCACGGAAAAGTCTTTGGAGGGCTTCGGTGCCGTTCGGGCCACTGTGGCGGCGCAATAGCTCCGCCGCAGTTGGTGGCGAACCGGCACGAGCGTCGAGCAGAACGATGCTGACTTCGCGTTTCGAGAACGCCTGATAAATGACCGGGAGGTAGCTGATGATGAGCGCGAGGAAACCGAAACCGAGGCCGCTTTCGAAGATGGCGAGAATGCGTTCGGCGGACGTGTGGGGAGTGACGTCGCCGAGGCCCAGCGTAAAAAATGTGGTGCCGCTGAGGTAGAAGCAGGTTTCGAGCGGCGGCCGCGTGGGGTCGTGAGGAGAGTTGGCGTAGTACAGAAAGCCGAATCCAATGATCAGCAGAGCAGCCCATAGCGCAAAGAGAATCAGCAGGGAGAGAGGCCCGAAGAAACTGAGAAACGTTTCGCGCTTTTTTGTGGAACGGATCAGGTGTGCGAAAGCTCGCGTGGGGATCCACATGGAGATATAGAACGCACGAGTGAGGCGAAACCATCGCGAGACGCGTCGCGGCAAGATGATGGTTTCAAACGCCTCGAGCAGAATGAGCGCGATGAGGAAGAGGCCGAAGACGGCCGGAAGAATCATGCAGCCTGCTCCAGTTGCGCGGCGAGCGTGATTTCGGCTTTGAACAGGCGCGAAACCGGGCAATTGGCCTTGGCGCTGGCGGCCGCAGATTCGAAGGCCTCCGGCGAAATGCCGGGAACGCGGGCGGCCACGTCGAGATGGATTTTCGAGATGGTCCATCCGGCGTCGAGTTTCTCGAGGGTGACGTTGGCGGTGGCCCGGATAGTTTGGGGCGTGAAATTCATGGTGCTGAGCTGCGCGGAAAGCGCCATGGCAAAGCAGCCGGCGTGGGCCGCGCCGATCAGCTCTTCGGGGTTCGTGCCTTTGGCGTTTTCAAAACGCGTCAGGAAGCTGTAAGGCGCGTCATGGAGGACGCCGCTGGGAGTTGAGATTTTGCCGTTTCCTTCTTTTAGAGAGCCGGTCCAGACCGCCGAAGCGCTGCGTTGCATGATGTTCTCCTTTTGATGATCAGAATATCGAACGGAAAGTGAAGCCGTATCATATTGCGTTAGGGCGAAAAATAGAATCCTTTCGACGGCGCACGGCCTTAGCTTCTTAGGCTGCGGATTTGATGTAAGACGGGACTATGTGGATGCGGATTAAGACAATCGTTGAAGAGCGGGAGCGTGTTATTCGTTGTGGGGAGCTCTTACTGGAGGTTTTTCGCCGCTCGACAGCATTTGGAAATTGTACTGGACGCGATTGAGGCGATCGCCGAAGGCGTTCTCATATATGCCGAAGGCGATGAAGGGAATCATCGCTGCAAGAACCCACAGTTTGGCGCGGCCGGGGACTTTAGCCTCAGGCTCCCAGCGAAACAATTGCCGCGAGATTTCGAATGCCACGATCAAGCCAACAGCCAGGGCGACTACATCCGTGAGGATTTCACCAGCAGTGGCGAGATTCGTCGCGGCGAATTCGAGGCCTGTGGCCAGGTAAGTCGCGGGCATGAAGAGAGAAGCGCCTTGAATCCAGTGAGGAAATTTTGCGAGCGGGACTGTGGCGCCGGAAAGAAATAGAAAGGCGGTCCAGATGATTTGGTTGATGACCTGCGTTTCCTGCATGGTGTTGGTTACGCTGGCAACGATGAGGCCGAAAGCGGAAAAGGCGGCCGAGCCAAAGCTCACCAGCAGGAAGATCGCCCAGAGATTGCCCCACGATTGCATGTGCAGGACCCACTTGGTGACGGCAATTTCGATCGCCACGGATGGAACGACGAGCATGTAATTCGCCAAAATGCTCGACGCGAGCATGGGACCGGCACCCACCGGAGCGAGACGGAAACGGCGCAGAATGCCGGCTTCGCGGAACATCACGAGTTGGACGCTGAGGCCCCAGAAGCTGCCCATGACCGTCATAGTGAGAATCGAACCGAGGATGTAGGAGATCCACTGCGATTCGCGTTTGGCGAAAACCATCACGAAAAAGAACAGGAAACCCAGAGGCATCAGGAGACTGAAAAACAGGAACGTGCGATTGCGCATGGCGAGGCGCACGCGGACTTTGGTGAGCGTCCAGGTGTTGCTGATTGGGTTCGATGACATTTCAGTCCTTTGGCTCGGCTGCGCCTTGGTAGCGACGGTCTTGAGACCGGCATGGATTGTGGCCGCTCGACCGATGGCGCACTGAAGTGCGCCGCTACAACGGTGAGTGCAAAATCGAATTCTAATCGCGCAGTCTGCGGCCGGTTAGCTCAATGAAGACGTCTTCAAGCGACGGCGAAAACATTTCCAGGCTTTGCAGTTCATTGTTGTCCGCTTCAAGCTGCTTCACTAGCGCGACAATCGTGCGCGGCGGGCGCGTGGAATGGATCACGTATGTGCCATCGAATTCGCGCGCGTCGGCGACGCCTTCGAGGCTGGTGAGCACGCCATTGGTGAGAGGCTTGGCCAGGCGGACTTCGATGCGCGTCGTGCCGGCGGAGCTGTGTTTTAGTTCGCGCGGCGAACCGGTCTTGATGATGCGGCCGTGGTCCACGATGGCGACGCGGTCGCAGAGGCGCTCGGCTTCCTCGATGTAGTGCGTGGTGATGAGCACGGTTTTCTTGTCGCGCTTGAGCTCTTCGATGATGTCGTAAATTTCGCGGCGGACTTGGGGGTCGAGGCCGGCAGTGGGTTCGTCGAGAAAAACTACGTGCGGATTGTTCACGAGAGCCATGGCCAGGGCCAGGCGCTGTTTTTGACCGCCGGAAAGCTCGCTGTAGAAGGCAGTGCGCTTCTCTTCAAGTTGAAAGCGCTTCAGCAGGAAATCGGTGTCCGCGCGGTCGTCGTAAAAATTAGCGAACAGGTCGATGGCTTCCTTGACGCGCAGTTTGTCTGGCAGGGAAGTGGATTGCAGCACGGCGCCGATTCTCTGTTTGAACGCCGAGCCGCTTTTTTCGGGGTCCAGGCCGCAGACGCGGGCGATGCCGCGGTCGGGCGTGCGCATGCCTTCGAGGATTTCGACGGTAGTG
>DATEVZ010000215.1:0-2060 GCA_035258265.1 Candidatus Acidiferrales bacterium | reverse complement strand
CCCGATTTTTACCAGCAGCGAGCGCACCGAGTTTACGACCGGCACTTACAACAATCACCACACTGATTTGGAAATGCGCACGGATCTTGCCAAGGTTGTCGCGTCGAAGGCTTCCAGCGCGGAATTGGAACAAGCGCGCGGTGAGCTCGTTCCTTTCTTCCGGGATACGCTCGTCGGCTTGAGCTACGCTTATTACGAACCGCCTGGCGCGCAAGCTCTCCACAACAATCCGCTTCTGATTCGCTCTCACGACTTTTCCGGAGAGACGGTGATGGGCCTTGAGGATTCGCTCTGGCAAACTCCCCGAGTATTCGGCGCGGGATCTCCGGCTGGTGGCGGAGCTCATCTCGTGGGTTCACTCGCCGAATTGCCATACGTCCTCGCGCAAATGGAGCAGGATTTTATTTCACCGGAAAACGTGCAGGCTCTGATTTGGCCCGACCTGGTCCCGAGCGTTTTAGCCGATTCGGTTTTGCCGCGTTGGTGGAACGTCAGCCGCGACGAACTCCACGCTGTCGCGCTCTATCAAAGCGCTGGCGAGGAAATCCTCGCGTCCGCTGCGCAGAACGAAGAACTGCGCACCAAAGTGGTCGCCATCTTTTCCGCCCGCATGATTCCGCAAAGAACGGCGCAAGTGGAAGAAGCTCTCCGCGCAGGACATCTCACCGAACTCTCCTTGCAGGTCACTCCAGCGGACGCTTTCTATTTGACCGCCGAATATCGGCGAAGGTACCCTAAGGACACGAATTCCTGGGGTCCGGCGGGAAGGGAACTCGACGAATTGAACCGCCAACATGCAGCAGAAGTCAGTTGGGAACGTATTTCGCAGGATTTTGGCGTGCCTCATCCCATATTGGCGCGCACCTATGCCCGTGAATTGTTGAACGTCACGCCATTCCCGATGTTCCAGGGTTATTCCAGCAGGTTGCTGGCTGAGACTTGGGATTCCACGAATTTGTACTGGGCTCGCTTGGCAGACGAGATGGGCTATCCGCCCGTCGCGCTGAACCGTCTGGCTCCCGAGCTCACCGTTCGCATGGTCGCGAAGATTTTCGCCACCGACCTGAACGATTGGCCGGCGTTGCTTCGTGCCATGCGCGAAACGGCAGAAGAGTTTCGGCAGAGCAAGCCTCCCTCGCTGCCGCCGAATGCTGGTAGTTCTCAGCCGTAGGCGGAGCTGGCGAGGATCGAGCAATTCACCGCTTGCCAGGCAAGCTCTGCGATAGTGGCGTAGCCAGTCACATCGAGGTCGTCATGCTCAAGAGACTCGTCCTGTTTCTCTGTTTTTACGTCGCGTATTCCGTTTTCTTTGCAACTCCCGCTGTAGCGCAGGAAATTACCCCGCCCCGCATCAACGTCACTGTAGACTTGGTGCAGTTAAATGTCGCGGTCACCGACAATAAAGGGAAGTACGTTACCGGACTGCGTCCGAAGGATTTCGTCGTCACCGAGGACGGCATTCCCGAAAGCATCGCCACTTTTGGAGAAGGCAACGGATCGGTGCGTGCCGTGCTGAATCCGCCGTCAGACCCTCCGTCCGATGTTCCGGCCGATCAGCAGCAGAACAACGGCGCGCGCATGTCGGCAGACCAGCTCGCCTCTTTCGTCGAAGGCGCCAATGTTTTTGTTCTTTTTGATACCAGCAATTATATGTACCGGGGTTTTGTCTTCGCGCAGGATGCCATTGCTGATTTCGTCCGCTCGCTCGAGGGCGCGGACAAAGTCGCGTTCTATTCTTACAGCCGCGATCTCTCCCGCGGTACTCTGCTGACCTCCGACCGCTCGCAAGTCGTTCGCGCCGCGCGTACCACCGTCGCCGGAGACGATGCCGCGCTCTACAATTGTCTTTTGCTCACCGTTCAAGACGCCGCCCATTTCACCGGAAGAAAAGTGATCGTGGTTTTCTCGAATGGTCCCGATAACGCCAGCATGGTCCCGCCCGAACAGGTCGCCGAGTTAGCGCAATCCACCGGCACCACCATCTATATGGTCAGCACCGAACAAGCGCACCTCGAGCCGATCTCGAACGCCGTGTTTCAACGCATGACTGCAGCCACCGG
>DATEVZ010000214.1:0-8606 GCA_035258265.1 Candidatus Acidiferrales bacterium | reverse complement strand
GGATTGGATGATGGAAAACGAGCGGGAGATGACCTCGATGGTATTGCGAGGCGGGGAATCGAGCAGCCCCGGCTCGAGGTGAACGGAGATCACGAGGTCGGCGCCCATCTCGCGAACCGCGGGCGCGGGGACTTGCTCGGTCAGGAAGCCGTCCACTAGGAAATGGTTGCGATATTCAACCGGGAGAAAGAGTCCCGGATAGGCGCACGAGGCGCGCAGGGCGGGGCCGATTTCGCCGTCGGTGAAATGCACTGATTCGCCCCTCAGAAGATCCGTCGCGACGATGGCACACGGAATGCGCAGCTGATGAAAATATTTTGCGGTCGAGAGGCGCTGCAGGAAATCCTGCAAGCGGTCGTTCGACGCCATGCCCATGCGCGAAAGAGTCCAGCGGCCGAAATCGCGAAAACGTGTAAGGCTGGCTTGATGGGCCATATCGTCGAGAGAGGTGCCGCTGGCGTATGCCGAAGCAATCAGAGCGCCGACGCTGGTGCCGGCTATGAAATCAATGGGGATTTCATTTTGCTCGAGCGCACGCAGAACGCCGACGTGCGCGATGCCACGTGCGAATCCGCCGCCGAGCGCGACGCCTACTTTAGGCCGTTCGCCGGGACCATAGGCAAACGTGCGCAATCCGCGGATTGCCTTTCCGAGCCATTTGGTGGTGATTCCCCTATCGGCCATAACAGATCCTTAGAACACTTTAACGCACTTCGGGACTCGCGGTCTTTCCGGTTGACCGCCCCGTAGTGCTTTTGTAACCTCGCGGGGTTGCCCCGAGGTACCTCATGAAGCGGCGTATCGAAAAAGTAGCTGTGTTGGGAGCAGGGACCATGGGCGCGCGCATCGCAGCGCACCTCGCAAATGCCGGTATCCCATGTTTTCTTCTGGATATTCTTCCCGCGGAATTAAATGCCGATGAAAAGCGCAAAGGGCTAACCCTGGAAAGTTCGGCGGTGCGCAACCGGATCGTTTTAGCCGGCCTCGAGGCTGCAAAGAAGGCGCGGCCCGCCGCTTTCTTTACACCAGAAACGGCGCGCCTCGTGACTCCCGGGAACCTGGAAGACAACATCGCCTGGTGCGGACAGGTGGATTGGATCGTCGAAGCGGTCGCCGAGAATTTGGAGATCAAGCGGAATCTTTTTGCACGTGTGGAAGCGGTGCGCAAGCTCGGGACTATTGTGACTTCCAATACCTCCGGACTGCCGATTCACTTGATTGCCCAAGGACGCTCGGAAGATTTTCAGCTGCACTGGGCCGGCACGCATTTTTTCAATCCGCCGCGTTACATGAAGCTGGTGGAATTGATCGCGGGGCCAAAGACGCGTCCGGAGGTGCTGGAATCGCTGGATGAAATTTGCGATTTGAGGTTGGGCAAGGGAGTGGTGGTTGCGAAAGACACGCCCAATTTTATTGCGAACCGCATCGGCACGTTTTCGATGTTGAACGTGCTGCGCAGAATGCAAGAGCTGGAGATGACCATCGAGGATGTGGACGCGTGCACCGGGCCAGCTATCGGGCAGCCAAAGTCGGCAACATTTCGCACGGCGGATTTAGTCGGGCTGGATATTTTGGCGCATGTGGTGCGCAACATCTACGAGAACGTGACGGGCGATGAGTCGCGCGAGATTTACAAGCTGCCGCCTTTCGTCGAGGAAATGCTCAAGCGCGGTTGGTTGGGCGACAAGACCGCTGGCGGCTTCTACAAGAAGGTCAAGAAAGGCGGGGACAGCGAAATTCTGACGCTCGACTGGCAGAAGATGGAATATCGCCCACGGCAGAAAGCGAAATTCGGTTCGATCGAAGCGGGGAAAGCAATTGAGGATACGCGCGAGCGAGTGCGCGCGCTGGTGGCTCCTGCGCTCGAAGGCAAGGGTGGCGACAAAGCAAACCGTTTACTGTGGTCCGCCTTAAGCGAGACGTGCCTTTACGCGGCGCGGCGGGTGCCGGAAATCGCCGACCGAATTCTGGACGTCGATCGCGCAATGCGTTGGGGGTTTGCGTGGGAGCTGGGGCCGTTCGAGACCTGGGACGCGATTGGCGTCGAGCGAATGGGGCAGGCGCTGGAGCGAGAAGGCAAAGGCTTGCCGCCAATAGTTCGCAAGGCACTTGAGTCACCCGCGAGGTCGTTCTACCAATCAGAAAAGGGGACAACGCGTTATTTCGATTTAGCGGCGAACGCGCTCAAGCCGCTGGAGGAACCGGCCGGAATCATAATTTTGAAATCGCTGAAGGACCGCACGGGAGTCGTGCAGAAAAACGCGGGTGCGAGTTTGATTGACCTCGGCGATGGAGTGATTTGCTGCGAATTTCATTCCAAGATGAATTCGATCGGTGGCGACCTGGTGGCGATGATTCATGCTGGAATCAGCCGGCTCAGCTCGGAATTCGACGCCATGGTGATCGGCAACCAGGCGACGAATTTTTCCGTGGGCGCGAATCTGATGCTGGTGCTAATTGGCGCGCAAGAAGGCGAGTGGGACGATATACACATGGCCGTGCGGCAATTTCAGCGGGTGAACATGGCCATCAAGTACGCGCCGCGGCCGGTAGTGGCGGCGCCGCAAGGCCTGGCGCTGGGGGGCGGCTGCGAAATCGGTCTGCATGCCGGGCGGATTCACGCGGCAGCGGAGGCCTACATCGGACTAGTGGAAACCGGAGTGGGTTTGATTCCAGGCGGCGGTGGAACGAAGGAGATGTTGATTCGCGCGAACGAACACTCGGCTGGCGGCGAAAATCTGGATTTGTTCCACGCGCTGAAACCTGTTTTCGAGAATATTGCGATGGCGAAAGTTTCCACCAGCGGCGAAGAAGCGCGGATGTTGGGTTATTTGCGGCCTTCGGACCTGATCGCGATGAACCGCGACCGACAGATTGCGGATGCCAAGCAAACGGCGCTCGCGATGGTTCGCGCGGGATACCATCCGCCGGCACCGGCGGAGATACGAGTGCTTGGCGAGGAATTCTTGGCTGCGGCGAAACTGGCGATTCACATGATGGTCCGCGGAGGGTACGCCACGGAATACGATGGCGTCGTGGGCCGCAAGCTGGCTTACATCCTGGCGGGTGGTCCGATCACGGCACCGCAGACGGTTTCCGAGCAATATGTGCTGGACCTGGAGCGCGAAGCGTTCGTGAGCTTGTGCGGCGAGCGAAAGACGCAAGAGCGGATGGCGCATACTTTGAAGACGGGGAAGCCATTGCGGAATTAATTTTGTTTCGTGCCGGCGACGAGGATTGCGAAGACAGGGCGCCACGAAGGCACAGAGACACCGGATTTCACAGGCTACGACCTACCGCTTTATTTCGATCGACCTCTAACGCAACTTTTTCAGGGGTATCGTGTTTGTAACCGCCGGAGAAACCTATTCGCGTTGAGCCGTATCTAAGTGTTTGAAATCCGGGTAATTTTAGAAACCTGGTGTGCGGGAATTCAAGGAACTTTTTTCAGAAGTTTCAGGAAGCACAGTATCCATGCTCCGTCAGAGTGTTGTTGTTCAGCGCCGTGCGCGGTGCAAGTGTGCGGCGGGAGCGCAAATCCTTATCCATATTAACGGAGATATATGATGCGAAAGAATGTCCAGCTCTTTGCGCTTCTCGGGGTTGCGATTGCAGGGGCGTTGACTTTGACGGCGTGTGGAGGCGGAGGAAGCAGCAATCACCCGACAACGAACGATCTGGTGATCGTTCCCGGATCGGCAAGCATACCAGTATCGCAGACGGGGCAATTCAGTGCGTTTCTAGCAGGCGTCGGCCAGACGGCGACGTGGACGGCGAGCGGCGGAACGATTGATAACACCGGGCTCTTCACCGCGCCATCTTCTCCTGGAAGCGTGACGCTGACGGCAACGTCAGGATCTAACTCTGGTACGACCACAGTGCAAGTGGTTGCGTCTCAGCCTGTGGCGGTGAGTCCGGCGGCGTTGACGATATCAGCGGGTGCGACACAGAATTTTACAGCGACGCCAGCTGCGGGAGTGACTTGGAGCGTGGCCGGGCTTCTGGGTGGCGATTGCGTGACGCCGGCATTCAACTCCACAACTCAATGCCACGGAACAATCACCAGCAGCGGCGTGTATACGGCACCGCTCTCACCGCCGTCAGGCGGAACGGTGACGATTACGGCGACGTCCGGCGCAAATTCCGGAACGGCCTCGGCATCAGTTTTGTTTTCCTCTGCTTCGCTCACTACGAACGGCACGACGGGTCAGTATGCAATCGCTTTCACCGGAGTGGATTTGGTCGCCGGTAATCCGTTGGACGTTGCTGGGAGTATCACGACGAGCGGAACGCCGGGTTCGGCATCCGGAACGATTACCGGCGGAGAGATGGATATCAACAGTTTTGTGACTGCCGGTTTGGCGCCGGGAATTGCAGTTACGGGCGGCACGTACCAAGTGGGGCCGCTTGACGGGCGCACCTCGCTGACCGTCACGGTGACCAACAACCCAACGACCATTCCATCGTTTACATTGCAGGCGACGCTCGGTTCGAATCAGCACGCGTTGTTCATTGACTTCGATACGTTCGCGACCGGAAGCGGCTCGCTGGATGCGCAGAACCCGACTGCATTCGGAACGTTGCTTAACGGAAACTTCTCTTTCGGATTTTCGGGTATCGACACGAATTTCAATCCTCTGGTTGTGGCGGGAACTTTCCAAGCAAGCAATGGGTCCATCCCAGTCAACTCAGCCACCGCCCCGGTGAACGTTCAGGACCTCGAGGATATCTCGTTTCCCACGGCTGTCGTGACAAACGATCAGACCTTGAGCGGCTCATATAGTGCTGCTGACGCTAACGGGCGCGGTACGATTACTATGACGAGTACGACCAGCCCACTGGGGACTATCAATCTTGCTTACTACATGACTGACCAGACGCATTTGAAGATCGTGGAGATAGACCCCAGCCAGACCTTCGTGGTCACCGGCGACGTATTCAGCGCGCCGGCGTTACCGACGGCCTTGACAGGCGGAGTGGCTTTGACCTTCGGCGGTTTGGCCAACAACGCGTCGTACTCGGGAGGGGCGGTTTTTACGATTAACTCTGGCACGGTGAAAACCGGCGGCGCGATGGACATCAACAATTTCGGAGCTGGTCCATCGCAGAACAACAATCCGATTACCAGCGGGAGCTATGCGAACTCGACGGGTTCCGGAGTTGTGCCGGCTCGATTCCTGCTTTCGTTGACCAACAACAAGGGAACGAACATGTTCGCCGCTTACACGTACGTGACGCCGACGGGGACTGGAGCGGAGTTCGTTGAGATCGACACGAACAACGGGGTGCAAGGCGCGAGTGGCGTTGCCTATCAGCAGGGATCGCTGAGCACTTCGCCACAGGGAAGCTTTGCGCTGAATTTGACGGGCGTTGGGTTCGCGAAATCGTCGGGTTCGTTCGAGCAGGATTTGGCGGGGCAGATCGGTTTGGCTACGGGCAGCACGACCGTGACTGGGACACTTGATTTCAACAATCCTGCTAATAATGGATCGCCGTTCAGCGGGTTGCCGGTGAATTCGACGAGCACGATTACCACGGCGGCGTCGAACGGGCGCGGGACGATGCTGTTGAAGACTTCGGCCAACGGACTGTCTGCCAACTTTAATTTGGTTTATTACATTGTGAATGGCAACACGGTGCTGCTATTTGATTCCGACAACAATCGCGTGGCGAACGGCGTGCTGTCGCTGCAGTTCTAGCGGCTGAACGCATCTCTTCACGCAATCCTTTCGTCGAGAAGCCGGGCGCTTTGTGCAAGGCGTGGCTTCTCGACGAGCCCTTTTTTCAACCGCGAAATTCCCGGAAACGCAATCGTTTGTCGTGCGTCTGAACGCGTAGCGATTGTCGTGGGCGTGTGCGTCCGGGTGTGACTTCTTCCGGGCGCAAATGGCTTGCTTTCATTGGAACCTGCCGATAGCATCGTTCGCTCTCAGAGATTGTGAGCGTGGCATTTGTGCCGGCGTCGAGCGCGTGCTGCTGGAAATGAATCGTGAGGTGCAAGATGAGTGATCGTTTGAATCGCCGCAGAATTTCACTGGCTGCGATTGTGGTTTGCTGCGCTGGGCTGGTTGGCTGGGCGTGCGCGGCGCGGGGCGCAGGCGGCGAGCCGCGATATTTCGCGATCAAGAACGCGCGCATCGCGCCGGTTTCCGGCGCCGTGATTGAGAACGGCACGGTGGTAATCGCCAAGGGCCTGATTGCCGCAGTGGGCACAAGCGTGACGATCCCGCCCGAAGCATGGGTGATCGATGGCACGGGGCTGACGGTGTATCCGGGATTGATTGATGCGGGAACGAATTTGGGATTGCCTCCGGAAGAGGGCGCGGAGCAAGCCACTGCGGCGAGCGGCGGGCGCGGGAGAAGGCGCGCGGCGCCTCCGGGTCCGATTGCAGCGGGGCCGGAGGATCGTCCGGGGACATCTCCGTGGCGCGTGGCGGCCGATGAATTGAAGATCGACGACAAGCGGATCGAATCCTGGCGCAATACTGGATTCACGACGGCGTTGACGGTGCCGGACGGCGGAATTTTTCCGGGGCAAGCGACGGTGATTGATTTGGAGGGGGCCCGCACGGGGGATTATGTGGTGCGAGCGACGGCCACGTTACCGATTTCGCTGAAACCGACGGATGGATGGTTTACCTTTCCCGATTCGTTGATGGGCACGATCGCCTACGTGCGGCAGGTGTTCGACGATACGGCGTGGTACGCACAGGCCGAACCGATTTACGAAGCAAATCCAACGAAAACCGAGCGGCTGCCCTATGACCGCAGCGAGATGGTGCTGAATCGCGCGCTACAGAGGAAGGAGATTGTTCTGCTGCCGGGGAATAATTCAACTCAGATTCTTCGCGCGTTGCAGCTAGCGGACGAATGGAAAATCCGCGCTGTGCTCTACGGCGGGCAGCAAGGGTATGCGATTACGGATGCGTTGGCGACCAGCAAAATCCCCGTGCTGGTTAGTTTGAAGTGGCCTGAACGGCCGAAGGACGCCGACCCGGAAGGCGAGCAGACTCTGCGGGACCTGCGATTTCGAGATCGCGCGCCGGGGACTCCAGCAGCGCTGGCGAAGGCGGGGGTGAAATTCGCGTTTTACTCGGACGGGCTAGCCGAGCCGAAGGACATTTTTAAGAGCGTGAAGAAAGCGACAGATGCAGGCTTGTCGACGGACGCGGCCTTGCGCGCGTTCACTTTGGAGGCGGCGGATATTCTGGGTTTGGGCGATCGAATGGGAAGCATCACGCCCGGAAAGATCGCGAACCTGGTGGTGACCGACGGCGACATTTTTGGCGAGAAAACAAAAGTGAAGCATGTGTTCGTGGATGGAAACTGGTTCGAGATCCATGAAGAAGCGGCTTTGCCAAAGCCGGACGAGAAGAAGCCGTCGCACGCGGATGAAGCAGGAGCAGCGGCATCGCGGGAGATCGAGGGGGTGGGGCGATGAAGCGCGCGAATTTGTGGATTGCGTTTTTGCTGGCGGCGGCTGGCACTCCAGTAGCGACGAGTGCACAGAATCCGAGCACGATTTTCATCCAGAATGCGACGGTGCTGACTGTGACGCACGGAAACATCGAGCACGGTTCCATTTTGATTCGTGACGGAAAAATCGCAGCGGTCGGAGCGGACTTGAGGGCTCCGGCAGGCGCGACGGTAATTGATGCGACAGGGCAGTTCGTGATGCCCGGGATCATTGATTGCCACTCGCACATCGCCATAGACGGCGGCGTCAATGAAGGCGCGCCGGCGGTTTCGTCCATGGCCAATATCAAGGACGTTTTGAATCCGGATGACATTGATATTTATCGCGATCTGGCGGGTGGCGTTACCTCCGCAAATATTTTGCATGGCAGCGCGAATCCCATTGGCGGACAGACCGTAGTGATCAAGCTGCGCTGGGGCAAGCCTGCGAGTGAACTGCCGTTCGAGAGCGCACTGCCCGGAATCAAGTTTGCGCTGGGGGAAAATCCGAAACATTCGAACTTCACGATGCCGCCGGGAGTTCCGGCGCGTTATCCGGGAACGCGATTGGGAGTGGAGGAAGTGATTCGCCAGGCGTTCACCGAAGCGCGCGAGTACAAGAAGCAATGGGACAATTACAACCAGCGCAAAGCTGCGGGCGAGCAGAATTTGATTCCACCGCGGCGGAACGAGCAGCTCGAGCCCTTGGTCGAGGTGATGGAAGGGAAGCGTTACGTCCACGCGCACTGCTATCGCGCGGATGAAATCCTGATGCTGATTCGCGTGGCGAATGAATTTGGATTCAAAGTGCGCACGTTCCAGCACGTGCTGGAGGGCTACAAGATCGCGGATGAGATTGCGGCGGCAGGGGCGGGCGGGTCGACGTTTTCGGATTGGTGGGCGTACAAGATGGAGGCGTACGATGCCATACCGTACAACGCGGCGCTGATGACCGAGCGCGGCGTGGTTGTTTCCGTCAATTCCGACGACGCACAGGAAGCGCGGCAGCTGAATCAGGAAGCGGCGAAGAGCATGAAGTACGGCGGGCTTTCGGCGAACGACGCGCTGAAGCTGGTTACGCTGAATCCGGCGATTCAATTGGGGATTGATAATCGCGTCGGTTCAATTGACGTGGGCAAGGATGCGGACCT
>DATEVZ010000213.1:0-6172 GCA_035258265.1 Candidatus Acidiferrales bacterium | reverse complement strand
AATCAGGACAATCCCATCATGGACGGTGGTAAGGCGTTCTTCGGAGTGGACGTCTGGGAACACGCTTACTACCTGAAGTATCAAAATCGCCGGCCGGAATATCTCGAAGCCTGGTGGAACGTAATCAACTGGCCCCAGGTGGAAGAGAATTTCGCCCACGCTAAGAAGTAGTCGATCAACTCCAACCACCGGATCTCGTAAGGGGCGGGTCTCAGACCCGCCCCTTACTTTTGGTGTGCCGAGCATGATCGACAGCTTGGAGGTGCAAGTCCTGTTCACAACCAGAGGGAGGTGAAGTGATAGCGAAGCGCAAGGGTGAAATAACACCCGCCGCGAGGCGGGGCCTGAAAGAAGCGCGGAGCAAAGACGCGAGCCGATGAACAAGAACTGGATGCGAGGCAGGCGGTGTTCGGGCGAGCTGGCCAATGGCAGCGAAGCCCTAATCCATCAAGGGCACTGAATGTAAATCCAGCGGTTGCGCGTCGAAGGCGGTCGAACTTACCTCGGGAGATCTGCTACCGGAACCGCCGCACGCGGACCCGCATCTACGGTGGTGTGGCAGGGGCCAGTGGGCGACCACTTCCCCTATGCCGATTAACTTCCGGGCAAAAAATGATGTTCGAGGGCCAGAATGGCAATCGCAGCGAGCGTTGTGATCAAAGTAATAATCAATCCGACGCGCGCGAATTCCCAGAATGTAATCTTTACTTTCTTTCCTGCCTGCTGCAGCACAATCAAATTCGCCACCGAACTGAACGGCGTCGCGTTTCCTGCAAGGGTGCTCGTGCTGGCTACCGCCAGCCAGATGTAATGCGTGTTGGGGAACGAAGGCACCACCGACCGGAACAGGATCACCGATGGCAAGTTACTTACCAAGTTCGAAAGAACCAACATCACCCCGCTCACCGCGAACAACTGCGAAATCATGCTGCCCTGCAGACCTGATTGAAAAAATCCGATCACGTGTTCGATCGCTCCAGAGGCCTCGAATCCTTTAATCACCACGAAAAGCGACGCGAAGAAGAGCAGCAATTCCCAATCGAGGCGGTGATAGATGTTCTGCGATCTCACCCGTCCGATAATCAGGATGAACGCGCCCACCGAGATGGCCACCAGTGGAAATGAGTAGCCCAAGATCCACAGCACAATCACAAGCGCGGCCGCGAAACAGCATTTCACCAGCAGTATGCGTTCCACCTTCACCGGCACGGACCTTACTTGCTGTTTCAGCGGATGGTTAAGCAGCTCCTTGCGAAAGAAAAGAGATAGCACCACAACATTAATAAACATCCCCACTAGGGATACCGGCGCCAAGTGCCCCAGAAAACCGAGAAACGAGAAATGCGCCGAAACGCCGATTACCGCATTTTGCGGATTGCCAGTCACCGACATCGCCGAACCGATATTCGCCGAGGTCGCCACCGCGATCAGGTACGGAATTGGTGGAACTTCCAGCCGCTCCGTCACTACGAGCACGATCGGCGTGAAGATCAAGCAAATCGTGTCATTCACAAAAAATGCCGCCAGCACGCCCGCGGTGAAAATCACCAGCACCAGCAATTGCCAGCGAGTGCGCGCGATGGACGCCACGTGCACCGCGATCCAGTCGAAAAATCCCGAGATCTGAAAATGCGCCACCAGGATCATGATCCCCAGCAAGAAGATCAATGTATTCCAGTCGATCGTCTGATACGCCTCGCTCAGCGGCACCGCGCCCAGGAGCACCATCGCCACGGCTCCGCAGAATGCCGCTGCAGTGCGGTCCAGATGGCTGCCCCGTCCGCTTTCGACTGCAATCAAAATGTATGTCGCCAGAAAAATCGCGGTGGGAATCCAATGATTCTGCGCAAGTGCTGAACTAAGATGGGTCATTTCGTGAGGTTCGAACCCTGGGGCTGAAAGGCTCTCAGCTTAACGTGCTTAGCACTTTCGCAAAAGCGCGGTTTTCTTCGGTGTCGCGAAGCTCCTGCGACGCGTGTATCGCCTTCATCTTCTCTCTCTCCCGGCGTTCTCGGTCTCCTCTGTGGGTTTCTCTGATGCGCCCTCTGTGTCAATGCTTATGATTTTGGTTTCTACTATTCCGCCCCCAGAAACGCAAACCGCAGCAGAAAAATAACAGTAAGCACCCAAATCAAAGGACTAATATCGCGGAACTTCCCGGCGCCAACTTTGATGCAAGTAAACGACAGCAAACCCAAACTCAACCCGGTAGCGATACTGAAAGTCAGGGGCGTCGCCACGAGCGTAAGGAACGCCGGGAAAGCCTCGCTGAAATCATCCCACTGGATCTTGGCCAGCGATCCGCACATCAACCCGCCAACCAGAATCAAAGCCGGTGCCGTTGCATAAGAAGGAATCGCCGCCACCAACGGCGCACAAAACATCGCAATGAAAAGCAGTCCCGCGATCACCAGATTGCCCAACCCGGTGCGCGCGCCCGCCGCCACACCCGCGGCGCTCTCAATGTAGCTCGTCACTGTGGAAGTCCCGCTGAGCGCACCCACAATGGTCCCAAACGCGTCCGCCAATAACGCGCGGCTCGCGCGCGGAAGTCTCCCGTCGCGCATGAACCCGCCTTGCTCGCACACGCCCACCAAAGTTCCAACGTTGTCGAAAAGATCCACGAAGAAGAACACAAAAACCAGTTCGCCTAGTCCCAGCTTCGTTGCCGATCGCAGATCCAGCTTAAAGAATGTGCCAGAAGGATGCGGCCACGAAAAAAAGTGTCCAGGCCAATGGCTTACTCCTACCGGGATTCCTGCAATGGTGATCGCCACGATGCCCAGTAGGATTGCGCTGCCCACTCGCCTCACCATCAAAATCGCAATCAGCAGCAATCCTGCCGCGGCGAGCAGCACTTCCGGATCAGAAATTTTGCCGAACGCTACAAACGTCGCCGGATTCGCCACGATAATCTTCGCATTGCGCAAACCCACGAACGCGATGAAAAGCCCGATGCCTCCCGCTGTCCCGTGCTTCAGGCAATCCGGAATTCCGTTCACGATGTGCTCGCGTACATTGGTCAGCGTCAACAGCAGAAACAGCGCGCCGGATAAGAACACCACGCCCAAGGCCGTCTGCCACGGTACTCCCCGTCCCAACACGATCGAATAAGTGAAATATGCATTCAGCGACATGCCCGGGGCCAGCGCGATCGGATAGTTCGCCCACAGCCCCATCACCAGCGTCGCCAGCGCCGCCGAAATACACGTAGCGAACAGCACGCCTTCCGCCGGCATTCCCGCCTCGGAAAGAATGCGCGGGTTCACCACGACCACGTACGCCATGGTCATGAACGTAGTAAGCCCAGCCAGCAACTCGCGCCGCACGTTCGTCTGATTCTCAGCAAGGTGGAATACGCGCTCGAGCAAGCCCCGCCCCCGCTAAAAATGCGCCACTATAGGCCGCTCCCAACCCGCAGTCAACGTAAGAAAAGGAGTCCCCTAGCGCAAAGTTGTGCGTTGTCGCGGACAAAGCTTTTGACTTCCTCTGCGTACTCCGCGTCTCTGCGGTATGTGTCGACTTTCGTGCCGTGCCTCAGCCGGCAAATGGCCGCCTGCGAGTCAAGATATCACCTTGTCCTCACGCCTCAGTTGTGGTGAAGTCTCAGGCGAAAAATCGCAACACGAGGAAGCAAAATGAATTCGATGCGAGACTTGCCACTCGTCAAATTGCGCTGGGTCGTGGCTTTGCTTTTCGTATTCTCCACGGTGGCATTCACCCAAACCAACGCGCCGAAGCCTGCACCCAAGAAGACAACGAGCGAGCAACGCGCCTCACGCGCGTTCGAAGCAGCGCGCGTAAATCCGCTTGATCTGCGCGCCTTTCTCGTCGCCATGCCCAAGGGCGCCGATCTCCACAATCATCTGTATGGCGCCATCTACGCCGAGACCTGGATTCGCGACGGTGCCGAAGATCATTTGTGCGTGGAACTTGCCAAGCTCTCCTTCTTCAAGGCGCAAGCAATGACATTCAGCATTCCGCCACAACCCATCTGCGGAGATGGCAACATTCCCGCCGCTCAAGCTTTGAAGGACCAACATCTATATGACGCACTGATTGATTCTTTTTCCATGCGCGGTTTTGTCCCCACGCCCGGAACGACAGCCCATGACCATTTCTTCGATTCCTTCGCGCGCTTCGGCGGCAACCTCGACGAATCCCGTCATTTGGGTGAATGGCTCGACGAACTAGCCACCCGCGGGGCGGCGCAAAACGAACAATATCTCGAATTGATGCACACGCCCGATTTTCATCACGCTGTCGCACTCACCAAAGAGACTGGCTGGCCTGATTCAAGCAACTCGACAGTCGATTTCAACAAGTTGCGCGACACATTGCTTTCCCGCGGCCTACGCGATGAGGTCGCAACCGCAAGCGCCGCGCTGGACCAAGCGCAAACCCTCCGCAATCAACGCGAACACTGCGGTGAAAAAGAGGAAGCCTCCGCATGTAAAGTGCAAATCCGCTTTCTCTATCAGGTCCTGCGCGGTTTTCCCAAAGAACAGGTTTTCGCGCAGACGCTGCTCGGCTTTGAAATCGCCTCCGCCGATCCGCGCTTCGTCGGCATCAATATGGTGATGCCCGAGGACGGCTATATTTCCATGTCTGATTACGCGCTGCAGATGAAAATGGTCGCCTACCTTCATGGACTGTATCCCAAGGTTCACATCAGCCTGCACGCGGGCGAAGTTGCACCGGGCCTGGTCACCTATGAAGGTCTCTGCTGCCACGTTCATCTCGCCGTTGAAGAAGGCCACGCGGAGCGCATCGGCCACGGCGTCGATGTCATGTATGAAAATCGCCCTTATGATCTGCTGAAAGAAATGTCAGCGAAACACGTGATGGTCGAAATCAATCTAACCAGTAACGACGTTATTCTCGGTGTCAGCGGCAAGGGGCATCCGTTTCCGATCTATCGCAAATTCGGCGTACCGGTCGCGCTCTCCACGGATGACGAAGGGGTCTCGCGTATTGATTTGACGCACGAATATGTGCGCGCTGCTGAAACCTACGCTCTCAGCTATGCCGACCTCAAGCAAATGGTCCGCACCGGACTGGAGCACAGCTTTTTGCCTGGCACAAGCCTGTGGAATTCACTGGACGTTTTCACGAAAACCGTCTCTGCCTGCACGGATGAGAAACTAGGCGACGAAAAGCCTTCGACCACGTGTGGAAGCTTTCTGAAGTCCAGCGAAAAGGCCGAGCAACAATGGGAACTCGAGCGCCGTTTCAGCGCGTTCGAATCCACATTCTGAAGAAGAATTAAGCCGAGCGATCAACACGGTCAACATGACAGTTCGAATAAAAGTTAGCTGATGCCAGCCACTGCAGCCGGTCCCGTGCAAGCTCTTCGCGACGCGCTAGCGCGCGGAGACATCACGCCGGATACTGCCGTCGAGCAGGCGCTCGCCCGCGCGAATAGCAACGCCAGCCGCAACGTTTACCTCGCACTCGACGCGGATGCGACGCTTCGCGAAGCCGAAGCGTTACCGCATCGATTCAGCGCGAAGCCCAAGCCACCACTCTACGGTTTGCCGATTTCGCTCAAGGACTGCTTCGATCTCGCTGGCTTTCCCACCACCTGCGGCTCGCGCTTCTACGCCGCACGCGACGGTATTGCGCACCAAGATTCCGCCGTGGCCGCGCGTCTGCGCGCTCTCGGAGCGGTCATCATCGGTAAGACGCACCTACATCAACTCGCCTACGGCATCACAGGACAAAATCCCGATTATGGCGATTGCGTGCAGCCGGATGATGCGCATCGCCTCACCGGAGGCTCGTCCAGCGGAAGCGCAGCGAGCGTGCAGGAAGGCTCCGCCGTCGCGGCGATCGGCACGGACACCGGCGGCTCGATTCGTGCGCCGGCCGCGTTGTGTGGACTTGCCGGGTATCGCGCGTCCATTGATTTGGCGCACCAACGCGATCTCTGGCGCGGGGGCGTGCATCTCGCGCCGAGCTTTGACACGCTTGGCTGGCTCTTCCGCGATCTACGCGACGCGCCACTGCTCGCCGAAGCGCTGTTCGGGCTCAGTGGTCCGCGCGTGGCGGAGACCACCGTCCGAATCGGTTGCGTGCCCGATGCTTTTTTGCGCGACTGCGAACCAACTGTGCTCGCCGGCTTCACGCATTGGCGGGAAAAGCTGGAAAAATCCGGAGCGCGCCTCGTTCC
>DATEVZ010000212.1:0-5806 GCA_035258265.1 Candidatus Acidiferrales bacterium | reverse complement strand
TCGCGTGAATACTTTTGCAAATTCGCGGACGGCTTTCGCCGGGCTGCGCGGCAAGCCGTTCCCGATTTATCACATCCCGCTCGAAGCGGGCATGAGTATTGGCATGATGCTGATCAGCGTGGAATTGCTGATGATGCTGTTCATCCTGCTCTTCATTCCCGGCGATTACGCCGGACCGTGCTTCATTGGATTCGCCATCGGCGAATCGCTGGGCGCGGCAGCGTTGCGAATCGCGGGCGGCATCTTCACCAAGATCGCGGACATCGGCTCCGACCTGATGAAGATTGTTTTCAAGATCAAGGAAGACGACGCGCGCAATCCGGGCGTCATCGCCGATTGCACCGGAGATAATGCGGGCGATTCCGTTGGCCCCAGCGCGGACGGCTTTGAGACTTACGGCGTCACCGGCGTCGCGCTGATTACGTTCATTCTGCTGGGTGTCAAGAGTCCGACGGTGCAGGTGCAGCTCCTGGTTTGGATTTTCGTGATGCGCATCGCCATGCTGGTTGCCAGCGCTGCCGCGTACTTCCTGAACGACCTCATCGCCAAAGCTCGCTTCGGCGATGCCGATAAAATGAATTTCGAATCGCCGCTCACTTCCCTGGTGTGGATCACCTCGGCCGTTTCCATCGCCATGACCTACGCAATCTCTTCGGTGATTATCCCAGTACTGGACGGCGATTCCACACAGTGGTGGAAGCTAGCGACGATCATTTCGTGCGGAACACTCGCCGGCGCGATTATTCCGGAGCTGGTGAAAGTGTTCACTTCCACCGAATCGCGCCACGTGAAGGAAGTGGTGTCGTCGGCGGAAGAAGGCGGTGCGTCGCTGGGAATTTTGTCCGGTTTCGTTGCCGGCAATTTTTCGGCGTATTACATCGGGCTGGCGATGGTGCTGCTGATGTCTATCAGCTATCTGGTCAGCTTGCAAGGACTCGGGGCGCTGATGATTGCGGCGCCTGTCTTCGCGTTCGGCTTGGTGGCGTTTGGATTCCTGGGCATGGGGCCGGTGACGATCGCAGTGGACTCCTACGGTCCTGTGACGGACAACGCGCAGTCGGTGTACGAGTTGTCGCTGATCGAGGCGGTTCCTAACATTAAGCAAGAGCTGAAGGGCGATTTCAACATTGACGTAAATTTCGAACGCGCCAAGGAGTTGCTGGAAGAAAATGACGGCGCGGGCAATACGTTCAAGGCGACAGCAAAACCGGTTTTGATCGGCACGGCTGTCGTCGGTGCAACCACCATGATTTTTTCGATCATCATGGCGCTCACCAACGGAATCACGCAAGACGTGGATAAGCTTTCCTTGCTGCATGCCCCGTTCTTCCTCGGCTTGGTCACGGGCGGCGCGATGATTTACTGGTTTACTGGCGCTTCCACTCAGGCCGTCACAACCGGGGCATATCGAGCAGTCGAGTTCATCAAAGCTAATATCAAGCTGGAAGGTGTCGAAAAAGCTTCGGTCGAGGACAGCAAGAAAGTTGTGGCCATCTGCACGAAGTACGCGCAAAAAGGCATGCTCAACATTTTTATTGCCGTCTTTTTCGCGACGCTGGCGTTCGCTTTCCTGGAACCGTTCTTTTTCATCGGCTACCTGATCTCGATCGCGATCTTCGGCCTCTATCAAGCGATCTTCATGGCCAATGCCGGCGGTGCATGGGACAACGCCAAGAAAATCGTGGAAGTGGAGTTAAAACAGAAAGGCACGCCGTTGCATGACGCTACGGTAGTGGGAGATACAGTCGGCGACCCGTTCAAGGATACTTCTTCAGTCGCACTCAACCCAGTAATCAAGTTCACTACGCTGTTCGGATTGCTCGCCGTTGAACTCGCAGTGAAGCTGACATTAGAAACCGGCGGCGCCCTGACGCATATCCTCGCAGCCGCGTTCTTCCTAGTCTCGTTCTTCTTCGTCTACAAATCGTTCTACGGTATGCGCATCAAAGCCGGTAACTAGCCCGCGGAGTGCGGGGGCTTGCCCCCGCCTTGCTAGCCGAGACTTGCGTCGGAGTTATCCGCTCCTGCGGTTGTTTCCCCAGGTTAGTTCGAGCGATACCTTGTCCGTCTTCCCGGTCTAAGATAGGATTCCGCCCGTGGGCGAGACTTCCGAAATTCGCGCCTTCCTCGAACGCGCAAAGACCAACGGCATCTCCGATGACGCAATCGTCGGCATTTTGACGGCTCGCGGTTGGTCGGAAAAAGATGTCTATCAGTCGCTGGCCGCGCACTACGAAGAGCTGACGGGAATCAAGATTCCGGTCCGCCGCAGTGCCGGAACAGCCGCAAAGGATGCCTTTTTTTACCTTCTGACGTTTTCGGCTCTCGCCACCTGGACCATCGCTCTAGGCTCGCTTGCCTTTACGTTGATCAACCGCTGGTTCACCGACAATTTGTTTTCGCCGGGATACGCGGCGGAGTACGAAATTTACGGCGCGACGTGGAACCTAGCCGCGATCATTGTATCCTTCCCCATTTATCTTTTGCTTTCGCGCGCGCTCGTCAGGGATATCCGCAATCATCCAGAAAAGCTAGCCTCCGCGGTACGAAAATGGCTGACGTATCTGGCGCTTGTCATCGCAGCGTCCATTTTCATCGGCGATCTGATCACGGCGCTGACCTATCTGCTCCGTGGTGAAATCACCAGCCGGTTCATTTTGAAGGCGCTGGTGGTACTGATACTTTCCGGCGGCGTGCTGTTTTACTACTTCGGCGGCCTGAGGGAGCCGGGAGATGGCGCGCCAAAACGAGGATTCAGTCGCGACGCGTTAATGGCTGCGCTGAGCGCCATCTTGGTTCTGGCTGGGCTAGCTCTTGGATTTGGATTTACGGGACCGCCAAAAACTCAGCGCACTCAGCGAGCGGATTCGAAACGCACACAGGACCTATTCATGCTGAGCCAACAGATCAACGTGCATTGGAACACGACGAAGCAGAAGCTTCCCGAGCACCTAGATGAACTTCAAGGCGTTGTGTTCGCTGATCCCGTTACCCGTTCCGCCTACGGATATCGGCCGAAAGAGAACAGCAAATATCAGTTGTGCGCGACGTTTTCCGGAGCGAGCCCCCAAGACGGCCAGTCGTCGGTATGGGCTCACCCTTCCGGTTATTATTGTTTTTCATTCGACGCATCACAGCCGACACCCGGCCCGCCGTACGTGTTTGACCCATTGGGTTTCTGACTCGGCCTCGCGGAGACAAAGTGAGGGCTTTGGCCCTTCCTTTTTTGTTTCCTGGAACAATTTCGAGGTTAAGTCTTCACGATGCCCAGATGCTGGCGAGGGTCGTTTGCGAAGCCTGGGAACACTGTTTTGAGGTCGCGGTCGCCGAGATGCTTGGTGATGATTTCGCCCAGCACGCTGCGGTAATCGGTGGTGACAGCAAGGTCACGGCCCTGATTGAGTTGTCCGTCGGCAAGCCCCGGCCAGCGCGTGTAGACCTTCCCACCTTTGATATCGCCGCCCATCACAAACATGCAATTCGCGTGGCCGTGATCGGTCCCGCGGTTACCGTTCTCGTGCGCTGTGCGGCCAAATTCAGACATGCTGACGAACACCACGTCGCCCATGCGGTCACCCATGTCCTGATGGAACGCCGCGACTCCCTGCGCCAGATCGCGGAGCAAATTGGAAAGTTGTCCCTGCACGCCGCCTTCGTTGACGTGATGATCCCAGCCGCCGCTATCAAGGAACGCGACTTCCAGACCGACGTCCGCCTTGAAAAGCTCCGCAATTTCCTGCAGGCTTTGGCCAAAGCGGCTTTTCGGAT
The DNA here is from genome assembly GCA_035258265.1 of Candidatus Acidiferrales bacterium. Taxonomy (GTDB): domain Bacteria; phylum Acidobacteriota; class Terriglobia; order Acidiferrales; family UBA7541; genus Palsa-295. Next base: position 2,038 of record DATEVZ010000212.1, on the reverse strand, counting down.
ATTGCGCGCCATGTTCCGGCTGGTATGTGTCGGGATTGATTTTCTTGAGCTGATCGATGGCTTCGAAAGTTTCGGTGCCGACCCCGCGCAGCGCGTGATCCACCGTTTGCGCGTACATGGCCTCAAAACCGCCCTCGGTCGTCTGCTGCGGCCCGTTCATCCTGAATTGCTTGAGGTCCGGGATCGCGACCGCGGACGCAGTACCTTGCAACGTTCGCGGCAGATACGGCCCAAACGCTACCGCACGGAAAGGCGACGGCTTTTCTTCCGGCATCGTTTGCAGCGCGCGGTTCAACCAGCCATCGTCGGTGGCTTTTAGCCCCGGCGTTCCTGATTCCATGAAATCTTGCGCGTCAAAGTGCGAACGCGTGGGGTCGGGCGAGCCAACTGCCTGCACCACGGCAAGCTGCCCGTTGCGAAAAACAGGAAGCATTGGTTCCAGGCTGGGATGCAAACCGAAGAAGCCGTCCAGATCGAGCGCCGCTTCAGCGCCGCCGCGTTTCGGAGCAGGAATCGCGATGGTCGGGCGCATGTGATAGTAGTTTGGTTCGGCGTACGGAACCACGACGTTCAGACCATCCATCGCGCCGCGCTGGAACAACACGACCATCTTCTTCTTGTTCGGCATAGGAGTACCGGCAACCGCGCGTTGTAGAAACGACGGCAGCGCCGCCATTCCCAGCATCGCGATCCCGCCGCTCTTCAAGAAATATCGCCGCGAAATTGTCATTGCAGTTCTCCCATCGATCTCAAGCCGCTCAAGTCACGCTCAACGAACAACTAGTGCCGCTGAAATTCAGGCGTGCCAAGCACCAAGCCGACGACTAAGCCTTCGTTCACTTCTTTCACCGGATCATCCGCACTCGCCGGCAAAATTTGCGGATCTTTCAATCGCGCTTGCAAGGTGTCCTGCGTGGATTGCGCTACTTGCCCATCCAGAAATTCCTGAACGGAACGCGCGAGCGTGGCGTTCGGATCTCTGGAAGCTTCGTCACCCAATATGGATTTCAAGTCTACGGTCGCCCCGCCCATCTTGTCTCCCGCAAAAGCCAGCGCAAAATTTAAACGACTCAGCAGCGCGCCAGTGTTCACCCATGTCTCCGACGTATCCGAATAACCCGTGGGCGGCTGGCAGAGATACAACGGCTCGCCCATGCGTCCGACCCACTGCGCCAACGGAAGCGTAATCGTCACTTCCGCGTTCAGCGCCCGCGCCGTACTCGCTACCAGTTCGAACGGCGTCTTCACCTTCGCGCGATAGGCGTCCTTCGACCAAAATTCCGGCGAATAGATCATGGTTTTCAGGACCGCACGAATGTCGCCGTTGCTCGATTCGAAGCTCTTCGCCATGCGCTCTACCAGCGCCGGAGGCGGATTGTCCGAGACAAAATGCCGCGCCAGTTCGGCAGAAATAAATTTTGCTGTAGCCGGACGGCTGGCGAGCATCTTCAGCGCTTCCTCGCCGTCCTTTTCGCCGCCATAATTAAACGTGCGGCCCATCACGATTTTCTTGCCCTCCGCGTGGATCTTCTGGTCGAAGAAGAACTGCGGGTCACGGCGCGGCTCGTGAATAGTCCAACCGGTCAAGCACTCGGCCATCTGAATCACGTCCTGCTGGGTGTAACCACCATCCACGCCGACGGTGTGCAACTCCATCACTTCGCGGCCATAATTTTCGTTCAAGCCGCGCTGTGGTTTCTTCGCAGCGACGGTTGCTGCGGCAGGAGTTGGGCCAGTAGCAGGCCCCGGAAACGTCCCCGGAGTCGGCATCGAACCTCCCGCAAAAGCACCTTGATAGCGGCGCCGCGTGTTTCTTTCGGCTTCCATCCGCGCGACTGCAACCGGATCGGCGCTCAAATAATTGTCCAAGAAAAAGAGCATGGCGGGGCTTTTTGCAGTGGCAATCAGCAAATCCTGAAACTTGCCCATCGTGTGCGGGCGAATTGCGTCGCGTTCATACGAGGTGAGCAACCACCTATCGTCGCCCTTATTCGCAAACACGTTGAAATGATTGAACCAGAAGTCTTCCATCACCGCT
>DATEVZ010000211.1:0-5293 GCA_035258265.1 Candidatus Acidiferrales bacterium | reverse complement strand
CAGAGAGGGCGTCGCCGAAGCCGTAAAATTTGGCCCCGCAACGGCGACATCGGTGTTGATATACGCGACGGCCTTGGCCTGCAACTCGGCACGATTCGCTTCCACCCATTCTGTCGAGCCGATCAGTCCAGGCTCTTCGCCATCCCATTCGCACATTAGAATGGTACGCTGGGGCTTCCAGCCAGAACGCACAAGCTCGCCCAGGGCTCGCGCCGTCTCTAGCATTGTTGCAGTTCCACTCCCAGGATCCACAGCGCCGTATACCCATGCATCATGATGATTGCCCAACACGACCCACTCGCCGTCGTTCGTTCCATGCAGCTTTGCGATCACGTCGTAGATGGAACGCTGTTGATAATCCATCACTAGCTTCATATGCGCGACCGCATCTCCGGGTCCGATGTGATACGTGAAAGGAAGCGCTCCCTGCCAGCTATGCGGAACATGCGGCCCTCCGAGATTTCCCAGAATCGCTGTCGCGTCCTGCGCATTGATCGGCATCGTGGGGATGCGCGGCAGATTCTTCGCATCTGCAGGCGCCAGACGTTTCGCATTTGCTGTCGAACCCACTCCAGGCGTGAGCGGATCGCCCGGGTAAATTTGCGTGTACTGCACAGAGCCGCGCTGGATCCCACTCATCGGCCTCCACGGGCCGCGTGGAAATGCATCTCCGGCAAAATAGCCGTCATCTTGGGGATCGGAATAGAGAACCAGTCCTAGAGCTTTGTGCTCTTCCGCCAGCTTGGTCTTGATTCCGCGATAGCAACGGCCATAACGGGCGATAGCGATCTTGCCTTCAACGCTTATGCCCATTGCTTCCAGCGCTCGATAGTCTTCCTGCGTCCCATAGTTCACATAGATCACTGGTGCCGTCACGTCTGCCGACGGCGCGTAGGCATTGAACGCCATCACCGCATCCTTGCTGTAGGTATCCTTATCAATCTCGATGGGCTGTTCGGGCGTTCCCAGGGTAATCGTCTTCGGAGTCGTGAGTTCCAGCTTCACCTCACGCGCTTGCGGAAGCCACACGCTGTAGCTGACGATCTCCGCATCGAATCCATAACTGCGATATTGGTCGCGCAACCATTCGGCCAAGCGGTGGCTTCCTTCCGTGCCGGCGAGGTGTGGCTCGCTGGTGATGTGGCGAAGATTGCTTTCGGCATGTGCTGCGTCGGGAATCGCGCGCAACTTCTGTTCGCGCGCGAGTTCAGCTTCCACGCGGACGGGCGCAAAACCCGCGATGCCTCGATCTGCTTGAGCGCCGACCGATATCGCAGATGGAAAAAGGAACGCGATTGCTAGGACAAGCGCCCCAACAGCGCGACACATCGATTTAGCCATTCATCCTCACAAGAGAACTGCAAATTCTATACTAGCGGCGCACGCCTCGCATCTCGACGCGCGAATTCTCGATGCAGGCGTTCGCTTGACGTCCTCCTCCTCGCACCGTAGGGTATTAAATACACGGGCTACACTCCTCCACTCACGAGGGTGCTTTATGAAAGTGCTGATTTCGGGTGGCTCTGGTCTGGTGGGATCAGCGCTTACAAATACTCTCCGCGCGGATGGTCACGTCGTTACTCATTTCATTCGTCCAGGCGGCAAAGCGGCTTCGGGCGACGTTCTCTGGAATCCTTCCCGGGCAACCGTGGACGTGCCAGCGCTGGAAGGTCACGACGCTATCGTTCACCTGAGCGGCGCCAGCATTGCGGACGGGCGCTGGACAGACAAACGCAAGGCGACTCTGCGCAGCAGCCGCGTGGATTCTACTCGCGTTCTGGTGGATTCACTCACGCACCTCAAGCAACGGCCACGCGTCTTCGTTTGCGCATCCGCAATCGGATATTACGGCGATCGCGGCGATGAGTTGCTCACTGAATCAAGCGGCTATGGTAACGATTTCTTGTCAATTCTTTGCCGGGCGTGGGAGGCCGAAGCCGGCCGCGCCTCCGCGAACGGCATTCGCACTGTAATTGCTCGCTTCGGAGTGATTCTGGCAACGCAAGGCGGCGCGCTGCCACCCATGCTGACGCCATTCAAACTCGGCGTCGGCGGACGCCTGGGCAGCGGCAAACAATGGATGTCATGGGTCGCGCTCGAAGACGTCGTGAAGGTCCTTTGTACTGCGATTGATAATGAGAACGTCAGCGGACCGGTGAATGTTGTCGCACCTCAGCCTGTACAGAACTCCGAGTTCACCAGAGTCCTGGCCGGCGTGCTGCATCGCCCCGCCGTTTTCCCCGCGCCCGCATTCGTCCTGCGTTTAGCGTTGGGCCAAATGGCTGACGCGCTGCTGCTCTCAAGCCAGCGCGTCCAACCAGAGAAACTCGCCAAGATCGGCTACAAGTTTCGGTACGAAACTCTCCAATCCGCGCTGCAAGCAATTCTAGCTATTTCATAATTCCGCGCTGTGGATCTGAGCTGGCCTACTTCACTAGGCTTAGCGTAACTTCCACCTTCAACACGTGGCCCGTCAGCGGGTCAGTAGCCACGGTCGCTTCGGTTGGCTGCCCTTCGCGCGCAGACAGTACGATCCCACCGCGATACTCGCGCACGATTGGCTGATTGTTAGGGGGTGCTTCACCGGCGGACCATTCCTTACCAACGATCTTGCCATCCTGTTCCCGTCCGGCAACGTACAAGGAAGAGCGGTCTACTCTCAAATCCAGTTGATATCTTCCGTCATCCGTCTGCGCGGCCCGGGCGTCAATGTTCGTGCCCACATCGATATACTGCAGCGAGTTCTCGCCGGTTTTTGAAGCGGCCGTTGCTACGGGGACACGGATGCCGATTCTCAGCTCAGCATACGGCCCGCTCAGCTTGTTGCCGTTGACGATTAACGGAATCGTGTACGCAAGACTGCTTACCTTAGCCGTGCCGTCATAATCGGAGAGTACGATTTGCAGCTTAGCCGGCGTCGTTGTTTCCGTCTTGGTATTTTCTGGCGATGCCGACCCCGAAGTCCCTTGAGCGTAAACCGCTACCGGTGCAAGAAAGACAAGCAACGCGCAGCCGGCCAGCCATCGTGAATTTTTCATGAAGAACCCTCCGACGATTTGATTGTGCCCCCACACCTAAAGACGCCAGCCGGATGTCTTCGGTTCAAAATTCCGTGGGTGCCGCGGGTTTTTCCTCGTCGTCGGGCGTGGGAGGAGGGTCCAAAGGCGTGATCTCGATGGGATTCACTTCCAGCGGCTTGTCAGCGTCTCGCTGCGCCACTACAAGTTGTGTTCCATCCACGCGCCCTGAATTAATCGCTTCGCTCAAGCGCGCCGCCGCAATGAGTTGTCCCTCTGGCACGATGATGTTCGGAAGTCCAGCGGTGGCCTTGTGCGCGCGGGGGAGTCTGTCGGAAGCGCGCCCGCTGACACTTGCTCGCGCATTCAAGCGGGTCGCGTCCGGCGCACCTGTCACATCTGGTGATGAAGGACTCGGCTTCAAACGGGAAGCAATCGGGCTGGGGCCGTTGTGACGTGGCATGCGTCCGATAACGAGGATCAGCAATAGCGTCAACGCCCCCGCAGCGACGGGAGTCCAGGCCATCCAACGAGATCGCACCGGGTGAGGCTCTTGTGCGATGCGCCGACGCAGGACCGTTAGGAACTGCGACGAAGGCTCGCCGTCGACGAGCAATTCGATACCGCGTTCCACTAGCTCACGCACCCTCGTCGCATCTCTCAGCGCCTCCCGGCACGCCTCGCATTCCATCGCATGCGACAGCAATTCACGCTCGCGTTCGGCACGAAGCTCGCCGAGCGCCGCGTCCGTCATCCAACCGGAATATTTTTCACAAGACATTGCAAACTTTCCGCTAGCTTCTTCCGCGCCAGAAATAATCGCGACTTCACTGTGCCCTCCGACAGTCCAGCCAAGTCTGCGACCTCGCGCGTGTTGTAACCCTCGATCGCGGCCAACACCATCACGATTCGAAGCTTCTCGGGCAATTCGTCGAGCGCTCTTGCCACGTGACGTTCGAATTCGCGAGATGTGACTAGGTGTTCGACGCTCGCTTCGCGCTGCTCTTCCATTGCGGCACGCTCATGACGTTCGCGTCGCCCCTTGGAACGGATGCGATCGAGCGCCAAGCGAAAAGTCATGCGCACAAGCCACGCGCGGAACCGTTCGCGCTCGCGCAGACGATTAAAACTACGATACGCGCGCAGCATCGCTTCTTGCGCCACATCTTCAGCTTCCGCGGCGTTGTGCAACACGCCCAGCGCCACGCGATAGGCCAGCTTGGGGCAATCCGCCAAGCGCTGCTCAAACTCGCGCTTGAGCGACTCGTCATGGCTCACCGCACTTCCCGAAAGACTGGCCGCCAACGCATCCATCACTGCCTCATTTAGCCAGACGCCGGTCGTGGGTCTTCGGTTCACTGGTTTCAGGAGATCGTGGCGTGGGACTACAGATCCAATCGATCGAGTAGCTCTTGCAAATTCGATTCGTCCACTGTCAATTCTGGTCGCGAAGTAGCGAAATCCGCGATGTTATCCAGCGCCTCAAACAGCCGCATTTTCGCGATGGCATACTCTTCGGTGCCGGTCAACGCGCGGCCCGTTTGCTTGGTCCACTGCTCCAGGGCGTCGCGCCGCACAAAAATTCGGATCGGAAACATCGTCTTGCGATCCGCCGAGACGTAGTAAACGTACTCATTTCCCTTCGCCGTGTCGCGCTGCGCCGGATGCACGTCCTGAAACTGATACTGATACACGTAGCCGCTCGCTGCCGAATAGCTCTTGATTCGTCGCACTGTTTCCGGCTTGGGCATGGCCGCATTATTCGGCGAGGCTGCGCTGGTGTCAATCTCATCGCCGACGCCAGAGCGCTCGACTGCTGGCGGCGCGGAGTCCAACGGCCTCTCCCCATTTGGAATCACGGGCCGCGCGCCTGTGCCATTGCGCGACTCCGGGCGAACCATCGATTTGCTGTCAGTCTTCGCTCGTTGGCATCCCGCGTTGGTCAGACCCGGTTCTTGCACGTTGGCTCGCGTTTTTGCTCCACGCTTCCTTCAGACTCCGCCTCGCAGCGACGCCCTTGCGCTTCGCTATCACTTCACCTCTATCAGGTTGTGAAGAGGACTTTCACCTCCAAGCTGTCGAACATGCACGGCGTACAACGGGAGAACGCCACTGCTGTTCGTAGTGACGTTCATGGTTGTGGGGGGATTTGAACCGCCGACCTTTGGGTTATGCGATCTGACCCCAAATGAGTTCGGCGGATTCATCAGAATTCCTACTATTGCCAAAGGCGGATCATGATTTCCTATCTGCAATTGCCGTTGTGAGGCGGTGAC
>DATEVZ010000210.1:0-9420 GCA_035258265.1 Candidatus Acidiferrales bacterium | reverse complement strand
CGGATGTACTGGGGATCCATGGCTGTTTGTGTGTTGGGCCGACGATTACGCGCGTGCGGCGCAAACGTCGCTTGCTCTATGCGCTCTTGTCGCGCCCTGTAAACTGTCGAGTTTGCCACACAAAGACAGAAAATCGAAATTGGAAATGGGAAGAGCGGGAACCATGAATCGTGATTCCCGACCCGCGACCGCGCCGGCGATGTGAGTTCCGTGGCTCTTGAAAACTGCAAAAGAGTGACAATGAGAACGGTTGAAAACACCGATTTTGTTGGGTTTGTGGCGATTTCTAATCGCGGGTTGTGACGATTAGAACGCCAGAAATTCTGTTTGGGCAGAACAAAGAGACGGTACGCGTAGATACAACGAAAGGCGTTGAGTTGTCCACAGTCGATGCACCGAGACAACCGCGAGCCGTGATTCTAGCGTTCGAGGATGTCTTTGTAGGCGTTTAGGGTTACTTTTTTGGGTGGGCGGTCTGTGATGAAGTCGATCTTGCGCGTGTTGTTTCCGGCTATGCCTACCTGGCCCAGGCGCACCATGCCGTTGTCGAAGTCGGCGAAGACTGGGACGAACATGGCGAAATGATCGTCCACTTCGCTTTGCGTGATTTCGGCACGGATTCGGATCTTACCGCCTTCGGCTGGTTGGACTTCGTAGGTGAAATGATAGCGCGGCACCTGAGTGCCATAGACCCATTCGTTGAAGAACCAATCGAGGCGTCCATTTTGCTGGATGTCCATCTGCTTGGTCATGTGCTTTTCGGCGATGGATTTGAAGGACTCTGTGGAGGCGGGCGAGTCGCGATAACTTTCCATATAATCGTGCATCATGTCTATGAAGGGCTGTTCGCGTTTGTCGTTGGAGGTGGCGTGATCGTCGTACATTAGCGAGCGCAGCATGAGCAACACGTAGGCGCCCTTGGCGTAGGTGACGCCCTGATAGGCCTGTTCGGAACGCGGAGAAATCAGCCGCTGGCCGAGCCAGAGCGGACCGGCATCGTTCGGCGACACGCCGAAATTATTTTTTTCGAGAATGCGGACGCGCTGCCGTTCCCAGAAGTCGAGGTAATCCTTCTGCCACTTGGGTCCCACCGCTTGCTGTAAAAACAATCCCGCGGAAAATTCCGCGAAGCCTTCGGAGAGCCACTGATCGTGATAGGAAGCCCAGCCGACTCCGTGGCCGAACCACTGATGCGCCACTTCGTGCGGCGTCACTTCCTGGACGAACCCGGTGAACTGGGTGTCAATGCGGCCGAACATCAACCATCGCTGAGTCGAGTCAATGTACGCAGAAATCGGCAGGTAGACCAGGTTCGGCCACGACTGGCCGAAGTTGAAGTTAGGCTGTTCAGTAACGTCCACGTTGTCGTACGGAGCTTTGCCGAAATAAAACGTGCAGAGCTGCATCTGGGCGCGAGTCTGATCCAGCGCGTATTTGGTCATCGCGTTGGGCGACATACTGCCCAGGAATGCACTGCTTTCGTAGCGCCTCAAGCTGTCGGGTAACGCCTCCAAGTAATATCCGGAGAGTTGGTAGTGCGTGATGGTGTCGGGGAAATCAATCTTCTTGTATTGGCCGTAGTTGAAGCCCGCGACGGCGACCGGCACTGGCGTCACCCAGTGGGACACAGCAAAACCGGCTTCGGTGGATTGTCCCTGGAGTTTGCCAACGCTGATCACCACATTCGAGGGGGGCACTTTGAATGTGAGGTCGTAGAGTGATTTTTCACCGAATCCATTTAGATTTGGATACCAGGAGTCGCGCGCACCGACGTAAAAGCTGCCGTCACCGGCGTTGACGAGAACTTTGTCCCCGACATATTCGACGGAGATCGAGTGTTCCTGTCCCATGGCCGGAGGTTCGTCGAGGATGGCGTAGAACGAACCGTCGTTTCTACGGTCTTCTTGAATGAAATGCAGGTCCTGGCCGTTTTGATCAGTAACGCGCGTAACGCGCAGAGTGCGCAGCAGGCCGAATTTCATGACACGTTCGCCGGCGACCAGCGGCTCAAACGTGACAATAGTGCGGGCGTAGAAGTGGTCATTCTTTGCGATTACGGTTTCGATGTTGTAACGCTTGGTGGCGAAAAGACGCCGATCCTCGAGCGAGTTCGCGGTGCGGGCTAGCAGCTCGGTTTTCAAGTGTTGGGAGTACCAAATGCCGTCGTCCAATTCTCCGCCGTTGCAATTGATGAGCGCGACTTCCTCGGGAGAGTTCATTTGCGGAATCGCGCCAACACGCGTGCGCATAAGAAAGCGCAGGTCTTTGTGCGGAGAGCCATGCAAATAGGCGTTTAGGAATGGAGGGTGTTTCGGGTTGTAAATTCCGGCAAGGATGTCGGCGTCCACGTTGTCAATCGTTTCGCCCTGCAGAATCGCCTGGGTGAAGCCTTCGGGAAGTTCGTGGCGCTGGCGGACTTTGTTTTTCCAATGCTGAAAAGCGGCCACGGCTTCGGGTGGAATTTCCGTTCGCGTACCCATGGCTGCGACGAATTGCGAATACTGGTTGCCCGTGAAGCGGAAGACAACCTCGGTAAAGTCTTCCTCGGCAGTTGCGCTGCCGGTCCGTCGAACCATCTCTCGTGTGTCGATCGCTCCGAGGGGCTTCAGCGTGAAGTGTCCCTGGCCCACGAAGATCGCACCGGTTACAAATCGATTGACCGGCGTGAGGAAAGTGATGGTCCCGGACTTCAGTTCGAAGGTTCCCACGTCCACGGTCAGCGTAAAGTTTTCGCAGTGGAAGGATTCGGCCAGGCTGACGTCGCGGAGTTGGCGGTAGGCGGCATCTGAGTTCGCGAAGGCCGTGCCTTTTTCGGTGACGTTGACGCGGGTTTGCTGCGTCGCGATGGTTAAGGTCAGCGGAAGGTCGGCGGCGCCCTTGAGCTCCACGGTTATGACAAGATCTTCGAAGCCGTCTTTGGCGACGCGGACGGAATACTTGCCGGGATTCAGGTTAGGCGCGGTGAACTTACCGGATTCGTCGGATGTCAGGACGAGGGGCTGAGACAGATTGCCGCCCGTGATTTCGATGCGCGCTCCCACGACGACTGCGCCGGAGGGGTCTTTCACCGTGCCGGAAATTGTATCTGCGCCCAGGTTAGCGGCGAGTGCTAGGTAGAGCAGCGCTACGATTGATGCACGGAATAAGTGAAGTGGCCTGACGCGCCTCAACGCTTCCACGGCGCCGTAAGGGTTGGGCTTGCGATTTGGATGGTGCGCTGGCTGAATTTGGCTCACGGGCTGGGCTCCCCTGAGAGAATGCTCTGGCGTGCCTTGCTGCGCGATGGCTTCGGCTGTCTTAGTTTCCGGTTCGGTTCACAGGGAAATCCCAACGATGCGGTAATAGTTGTAATCGAGTGATGCGTCAGAATCAACAGCGCCGTTGAATTGAATTGCATAATCGGTCCATAAGCGAGTGGTAACGGAAGGCGAAAGAATGCAGAGCCGGTGCAACGCGCAGCGCAAAAGGCTGAAGCTGGAGGCCGGGTTAATTGGCGAGGTATTGGCGGCGAGGCAAGTCGGCCGCGGCCGACAGGCGCCCGCATTCCGAGAGTGCGATCCATGTTTCCATCGCACGGAGGAGTGCCTGGGTCACCGAAGAGCACAGCGAAGAATGGCCGTACACCAAAGGCGAAGGGGCCCTCAGGCGAAAAACGCCTTCGGGGATGACAGACTCCCGGGGGGCTCGATGTCAGGCAAGGTGTTCGGTAACTCCCACGCCGTGTTACAGGCAGTCATGGATTGAATGGCGAGGGGGGATATCGTAGGCTGTAGCCGGTTTTGGGTGGCCTGATAGTGTCGAAATCACCCCATCGTTCCAGCGATGGACTGAGGGCAGGCAGGAGTATGTGCGCGGAGGGTTGGAGGCCTTCGAACGATGATCACGGCGCCCCCCAAGGATTTGCCTCACTTGCAGGATCCTTTCAATTGAATACTTTGTTCCAGACCGCTGCGCCGCCGAAGTCTCGACTGCCAAAGTTGATCGGCTACGGACTGGCGACCGTCTGCCTATTCTGGGTGCTGCACGATTTTCATATCGTGCAGGCCATGCGCGAACTGGCGAAAGTGGATTGGAAGTGGGTGCTGATCGGCATGGCTTTTGATGTGCTGAGCTACGGGGTGCAAGCGGTTCGTTGGAAGCTGCTGCTGAGCCCGTTCGGCAGAGTGAAGTTGACGCACGCGATTCGTGCGGTGTACGCAGGACTGTTTGCGAATTTGATATTTCCGCTGCGGCCGGGCGAATTGCTGCGCTGCTATTTGATATCGGACTCCGACGACATCTCCATCGGGAAAGTGCTGGGATCGGTAGGAGTGGAACGGCTAGTGGATCTGGTGATCGCGACGGCGTCGCTGGCGGTGGTGTCGCTGATGGTGGATTTGCCGCGGAAGTTCAGGCGTGTGGCGGACACGCTGGGAATCGCAACGCTGCTACTGCTTGGGATCGTGGTGATCGTGATCTATGTGCTGGAAGTGAAGTTGGCGCAGAAACCGGATTTCGGGACTGGGTCGCGACCGCTGCCGGGACGGTTGATGGGGGCGCTCTTGGGATTGCACGCGATGGGGACGTCGCCGAGCTTTTATTCGGCGGTGCTAGCGTCGTTGCTGATGCCGTTCTGCCAGGTGCTGGGCTTGTGGGCGATGATGCAGGCGTACGGGCTGCACCTGCCGTTTCTGGCGGCGATTGTGGTGCTATTGGTGATCAATCTGGGGGTGTCCTTGCCGAATGCGCCGGCGAATGTGGGGTCGTACCAGTTTTTCTGCGTGCTGGGGCTGAGCGTGTTTCAAGTGGATAAAACGACGGCGACGAGTTTTTCGATTTTCGCGTTTTTGGGGCTGACGATACCTTTCATATTTTTGGGATTTGTAGGGTTGGTGCGCAGCGGATTGTCGCTGAAGTCCATGCGCGAGAGGGTGAAAGGCTTGCCAAACGAGGCGCGCGCGTAACGCAGCGAAGCAAAAGCGTGTCGCACCTAGGGCGCTCGACACTACTTTTGCGGCTTACTCAGCGCTTACGCGCCGAGCTAACTTCTCCCGCGCCTACGGCGCTGGGTCGCCGTGGTTCGGGCCACGTTCTCTAGCTTCCGATTCGGTGGTACCTTACAACGCTGGATTCGTTTCTAAAGTCAAATCTTAATCCCACCTTGCCCCAGTATCCTTCCCTTTATCGCCCATATGGGCACGCTGGCTCGATTTCGTTTTGAGAGGGGCTTGGCGTCCGGTATATAGTGGTTGTTCGACCCGCGCGGAAAATCGGGGCTCGTGAAAGCGTGTTGACGAAGCTCGCGGGCGGACTTCCCCAGCAAGCCCGCAACTCCCGATGGACGCCCGGACTTCCATGGCCCAGGACGTTAACAAACATCTCGAACGGGCGCGCAAAAGCCTGGAGAAAAATAAGCTCCGCGAAGCCGCAGCCGAATATCAGGCGGCGTTCGAGGAGGCTCCCGCGAACCAGGAAGCGCTGCAGGCGCTCGCGGATATCTATACACGGCTGAACGAACCGTCAATCGCCGCGGAATATTACGGGATTCAGTTCGACCGGCTCGTTGAGACTGGCGACGGAGCCAAGGCCTCCGCAGTCTTCGTTCGTTTCCTTCGCAATTTTCCGCAGCCTGCCGACCGCTTGATGCGTTACGCGACGTTATTGCAGAAGCAAAACCGCACATCGGAAGCCATTGAACAATTTGGAATTGCCGCGGAGCTTTACGGCAAAGAGCAGCGCGACATCGAAGCGCTGGCATGCTACGAGAGCATGGCAATGCTGGACCCCGAAAATCCGCAGCGGCATATCGTGCTAGGCGAACAGGCAGAGAGGCTGCGGCACGCGGACCTGGCGACGCGAAGTTATTTGCGCGCCGGACAATTGACTCTGGCAGTAGGGGCGCTGGATGAAGCGCTGGAATACTTTGGACGAGCGAACCATCTTTCTCCCCACGACCGCTCCGGCGCGTTGCTTTTCGCGGAAGCGAAACTTCGTAAAGGCGACGCCGAGGGCGCGGTGCTGCTGCTGGAACCGCTATCCGCGAACGAGCGGGATGCTTCGTTCTTGGCGCTTTACGGCGAAGCGCTCTTGCGCGCGGGTCGATTAGACACGGCGCGAGATGTTTTCGAGGCTTACTACAAGCAGAAGCCGGAAGGATTTATCAAACTGTTTGAGCTGGCCGCCGCGTATCTGCGGGCGGGCCAGGACACCAAGGCTGCAGAGCTACTCGTACAAACGAAATTAACGATGCGCAGCCTGCGCAAGGAAGTGGAGCTTTCGGCGAACCTTGACCGGCTGGCCGCGACTTATCCTGGTTCGCTGCTGCTCGCGGAAGTGGTGGCGAAGCTTTATGAAGAGCTGAATCGCGAAACGAAATATTTTGAAGCGCTGGTAAAACTGTTTGATCTATACCTGGGCGCGGGGCGGTTGAAAGAGGCTTGCGATTCGCTCGACAGGCTCGTGGACATTGATCCTTACGACTACCGCAACCACGAGAGGATTTCGAAGCTCGAAGGCAAAGCGGACCCTGCCTTTCTGCAGAATATTCTGGCGCGCGCGGCGAAAGCGGCGACCGTTTCGACGCGCACCGATGGTTTTACCGGGGCGGGGCGGGAGCCATCACAAAATTCCGCGGGGATACCGGAAGAACTTCGAGCGCAGCAAGCATTGGAAGACCTGATCGTACAGGTAGAAATTTTCTTGCAGTACTCGTTGCAGAGCAAAGCCGTAGAGCGGCTGGAGCGCATCGCGGAGCTCTTTCCCAGCGAGGAAGAAAAGAATGAGCGGCTGCGCGCGCTTTACGAACGCGCGAATTGGTGGCCGAAAGGAATCGCGCGCAAGGCTGCGCCGCCCAAACCTGCGGCGCCCGTTGCTGCGGAACCGCCTTCTCCGCCGCCGTCACCGGCGCAGCAGCTGGAAAATTATGGAACCCCGCCTGGTCCTACCGCGGCGGAGACACACCGCGATTTGGCCGCGATCGCCGAAATAAACAGACTGATGTACAGGCAGCCGACGCCGCGCGAGGTACTGGCAACCACGGCCGCGGAAATTGGGAAGCACCTTCACACCAGCCGGTGTCTGGTGACGGTTGGCGCTCCAGGTGAGGGCGCGCAATCGACGGCAGAATATTTTGCGCCAGGATTATCCGGAGTGGGCGCGGGGAAAATTTCGACGATTGGGAGCATGGTGACCAAAGTTGCGCCGGATGCGCTGGGTGGCGTGGAACTGCAGGCAGCCACGCTGCCGGCATTGCGCGATTTGGGGTTGGAATCCGCGTTGGGCGTGCTGCTGACGGACAAAGAAACCCAGGCACCATCTGGGGCGTTGTTGATTGGGGATGTAAGGCTGCGGAGGTGGAAGCCGAACGAAAGTTTTTTTCTGCAGGCGGTGGGGGACCATCTCGTTTTGTCGGTGAACCACACGCGCCTGCGTTCGCTGGTGCGATCTCTGGCCGTGGCGGACGAGAAGACTGGATTGCTGAGCCGCGGAGCGTACATTGATTGTCTGCTGGTGGAGTCCAACCGCGCGCGCGCCCAAAATACGCCGATTTCGTTGATCGTGCTGCATGTGGATCGCGGCGGCGAACTACTGCGGCAGCACGGAGACGCGGCGCTGGATCATTACATCGAGCAATTGGCGCGGGGACTTTCGTCCGCGATTCGCCAAACCGACGTCGCCGTGAAATATACGGCATGGTCGCTGGTGTTCATTCTTCCGGATACGTCTCTGGACAACGCGCGCACGCTCGCGGAGAAGCTGCGGCAGACGGCAGCGTCCGTGCGGCCTTCCTGGGGAACGGCGGATTTGACGATTAGCGCGGTGGTGGCGGAGGCTTCTTCGCGGCCGGGCGACGAGACGGAAGATCGCGTCACGGAGTGGATCAATCGCGCCGACGCAGGATTAGAAGACGCGCGGCAACGCGGCGGCGATACGCTGGTGGAATTGGCCACACCTTGATGATTTAGCGATTTGTATTGCGATTTAGATCGGCCGCCGAGAAATTCCACAAAGTCTCGGCGGGCACGCCAAAGCAAGGCCTCTTCGGGTACCATACCAGTGGTAAAATCCGGAAACTTACGATAGGAAACTATGGCCTACGATAATTTGTTGTTCGAAGTGAAGGATCAGATTGCGCGGCTTACGCTCAACCGGCCGCAGGTATTGAACGCGCTGAATCGCAAAACGCTGGATGAATTGGACGATTGCCTGAAGGCGGTGCGCTCGGACAACGCGATTCGCGTGTTGATCGTGACGGGAGCAGGTGAGAAAGCGTTTATCGCCGGCGCGGACATCAATGAGCTGTCGCAGCACACGCCAGTGAGCGGCCAGGAATTTACGGTCCACGGGCAGGAAATTATTCATCGTTTCGAAACGCTGGGAAAACCCTCGATTGCCGCGATCAACGGGTTCGCGCTGGGCGGCGGATGCGAACTGGCGCTGGCTTGCACGATGCGCATCGCCAGCCGTAACGCGAAACTGGGCCAGCCGGAAGTGAAGCTCGGCATTATCCCGGGTCTCGGCGGATCACAGCGGCTGCCGCGGCTGTGCGGCAAAGGCGTTGCGCATGAATTGATTCTGACTGGCGAAATGATTACGGCGGAAGAGGCGTTGCGCATCGGGCTCGTGAATCGCGTGGTGGAGCCGGCGGACCTGCTGGCGACGGCGGAAACGATCGCGAAGAAGATCATCGCAAACGCGCCGTTGGCGGTGCAGTACGCGATGGAAGCGGTGGAGCGGGGAATGGAGATGCCGCAAGAAGAGGGCTTGTACCTGGAGGCGACGTTGTTTGGATTGTGCTGCACGACGCACGATATGCACGAAGGCACGCGCGCGTTCATTGAAAAGCGCCCGGCGAAGTTCGAGGGGCGCTGAAGGATGGCCGAAAAATTGAAGCCGGCAAATTTGCGCGGCGGATTGAATGCGGCGGGGTTGCGAATTGGAATTGCGGTGAGCCAGTTCAACAGCTTCATCACGGACCGGCTGCTGGCGGGCGCGCTCGACGCGCTTGAACGCTGCGGGGCTGAAGAGAAACAGATTCAGGTTGTGCGCGTTCCGGGATCGTTTGAGCTTCCGATTACAGCGAAAAAATTGGCGGCGAGCGGGCGATTCGATTCCATTATCTGCATTGGCTGCATTTTGCGCGGCGAGACTTCGCACTACGAGGTAGTGGTGTCTGAGACTGCGCGCGGCGTTCAACTGGCGCAGCTCGATACCGGAGTGCCGCTGATTTTCTGCGTGCTTACTTGCGACACGCTGGAGCAGGCGATTGACCGCGCGGGATTGAAATCAGGCAACAAGGGTTACGAAGCGGGCCTGGGAGCGGTGGAGATGGGGCAATTGGTACGCAAGATTGCGAAGGATTCCGGTTCGAGGGCTGCCGTACATAAGAGCAGCCGGGCGCGGCGCCGTTAGAATGACGCTGCGCCACAAATCACGCGAGTT
>DATEVZ010000209.1:0-3880 GCA_035258265.1 Candidatus Acidiferrales bacterium | reverse complement strand
GGCTTACTGGCCCGCGGGCTTAACCAAAAAACCCCGCTGGGCGCCTATCTCGATCCCATTGCGGACAAGCTGCTGCTTTCTTCGTCATACTTGGTGCTGGCGTTGCACGGGAGAGTGTCGTGGTGGCTGGCGATTCTGGTTCTGGGGCGCGATGTTCTACTGCTGGCTGCTAGTGCGGTGATTATTATCACGGTGGGGTACATGTCCCTTCCGCCAAGCATTTACGGAAAGGCCACAACATTCTTTGAGATTTTGATGATTTTCCTGGTTCTGGTGCTGGCGATATGGGACAACCACGCACTCTGGGTCTTGAAGGGAATTTGTGCCTATTGCGTAGCGGTTTTTGTTTGCCTATCGGGTCTGCACTACAGCATCGTTGTGTCGCGCCGGCTGCATGCCGGAGCGTAGTTCGGCATCGGGCCCGGGCGTGGCGCTCTAGCCGGCGCGTAGAACGCCAAAGGCCGCTACCCCTAAGCTGGCCGCCACGAGCGCGCCGGTTGTCCAGCCAAGTAAGTTCGCACGCGTGCGTTCATCGGGCGAGGATGGTGCTCGGTCCACCATGATTTTACCAAGTATGAAGCCGGTGATGAACCCGCCTAAGTGCGCGAAATTATCGATCCCCGAGAACACAAATCCCATAACCCCGATGTAGATCAGCCATCTGATCAACTGGCTCCGCAGCATTTGCATGGAAGCGCTTCGGCGATTCGTTGTGATCGCGAGAAGAACTCCAATCAAGCCGAGCAACGAGCCTGAGCCGCCGATGCTGAAGTGGCCGACCAGGCTGCTCAACAGATACGCGCCGATTCCTGTGACCACGTAGATGAAAAGATATCGGGCCGAGCCGTACAGCTCTTCGATCTGCGGCCCGATGTCCATCAATACCCACATGTTGAACGCGATGTGGAGCAACCCACCGTGAAGAAAAGACGCCATTATCAATCGCCATGGTTGCAATAAATCGCCTGGCCAAGGCAGAGAGGCCCCAAACTTGAACAACACTTGCCCGTTGATTCCACCGAGACCCATGAGCGCAGAAAACCCGCCACCCGCGGGTGGTTGCAAACCGCTGCTGCGAATCGTGGCCAGCAAGCTCGCACCGTAGAGTAAACAGCTTAAGGTCAGAATCCCGTAGGTGGCTGGCGATGTGGTGGGAAGCAGGCGGCTGAGCGAACGGCTGGCTGCAGCCATTCCGAACGTCATGCTCGCGCCGCATTGATGGCACCTCGTTGCGGTCGCGCCCACCAGCGTGCCGCACGCGGGGCAAAGTTTCGGGCGTGCATCTTCCTTGCGAGTGGCGCCGAATAGACCGCTCATTTGCTCGCGAAATCGATCCAGTTTCCAGCGTAGGCGCGGCGAAATATCCAATAGGCTTCCTTGCGAGAATGTAGATGCATTCCTATAATACCGAACTTGGGAGCAAACCAGTGAATCGGGAAACTGCGTGAGGCTCACCACCCTGCGAGAAGAATCATCCAAACAATCTGTGAAAGAATTGGGACGCGAAAAAATCGGCGTAGCCGGTGTGGCGTTGGTGATGGCCCTTGCGTTGATGGCTGTCGCTGGGTGCTCGCATCATACGGCCACGGCGCGCCAGCCGGCGCGCACGCCATCTTCACAACCTCCTTCGCAACCCGGTACTTCCGCCGGTAAGATAGCGCCTTCGCAGCCTTCTGGGTCGCCACCCGCGAGCGAACGTCAACCGGCAATACCCGGCGAGTATCTCGAGGAAGGCGTTGCATCATGGTATGGAATCCCGTTCAACGGCCATCGCACTTCGAACGGCGAAATATACGACATGCACCAATTCACGGCGGCGCACCGCACGCTGCCGTTCAATTGCGTGGTGCGCGTGACGAATCTCGACAACGGCAAGCAAACCGAGGTGCGCATTAACGATCGCGGGCCTTTTGTTGCGAACCGTGTGATTGACTTGTCGCTGTCCGCCGCACAAGCGATTGAAATGGTCGGGCCTGGCACAGCCAGAGTGCGCTTGGAGATCGTTTCAGGGCCAAATCCGGAAGTCGGTTTTTTTGCCGTTCAGATTGGAGCGTTCACGGTGAAGGAGAACGCCGAACGGCTGAAGGCGGAGATGGAGACGAGTTATTCGCCGGTGAGCATCGCACCGTACGATTCGCCGAACGGAACCTTCTATCGCGTGCGGGTGGGCCGCATGGCGAGCGAAGACGCTGCGCATCAACTCGCCAATCAGCTTCACAATGTGAACCAATTCACCACTTTTGTCGTTCGCTTAGACAATTGAAACGGATTCGTAGGCGTGGGTCTACTTGTGTTTCATCACGTACACGCCGTCCCAGTCGGAAGCAGGCGCTTCAGACATATATTCCACGCAGCGTGCCAGAAAAATTCGCGAAGGGCCGTCATCGGGCCAGCGGCCGAGAACCATCTCGAAGGCGGATATTGCGGCGAGCCAGTCATGCCGCTTATAGGCTTCGCGGGCCGTGCCAAATAATTCGACGAGCTCCCCGCCGTTGTTCGCGGCGATGTCTGGAGCAAGAATTTCGTAGACCGTCAACGGCTTCAGTTTGCCTTTCACGCGGATCAGGTCAATCTCTCGGAGCATGAGTTTGTCCGTGTGAAGCTCTCGTTGAGTCGATTCGCTGATCAAGATGTGCGTGCCGTATTCCTTGTTCAGACCCTCGAGTCTCGAAGCCAGGTTCACGGCATCGCCGATCGCGGTGTATCCGTAGCGCAACGACGAACCCATGTTCCCGACGGATGCGACACCGGTGTTGATGCCGATTCCGATGTCGAGAGCTGGTTTTCCCTGGGCCCGCCAGTCCGCTTGCAATTCCGCGAGCCGCGAAAGCATGTTAATCGCGCCCAAGCAGCTTCGCTCCGCGTGGTTTGGTTCGTCGAACGGAGCGCCCCAAATGGCCATCACCGCGTCGCCGATGTACTTGTCGAGAGTGCCGCGATGCTGAAAGATGATTCGGGTCATTTCGGTGAGATACGACTGCAACAGATCCGCAAGCTCCTGCGCGTCGAGCGATTCGGAAATCGAGGTGAAGCCGCGGATGTCGCTGAAGAGCACGGTGACCTCTGTTTTTCGAGGTTTCACGCGCTCGGGATCGTCCAGCAGGCGGCGAATCACTTCGGGGCTCACGTACTGCTGAAACGCACCGCGAACCCTGCGCTTTTCCTGTTCTTCGAACAGGACCCGGTACAGCGCCACAAGGCTGACGTTCGGAATCAGCGTGAACACCGCCGGCACAATGAAGTTCAGCCACCAACCGTGTAAGAATCCCCAATACACCATGCCCGCGAACGGCAGAAGGAGAGCGAAGCCGAACACCATCCAACGCGGCTGCACTACGGCGAGCCAGATTCCCAGCGGAATGCCAAACAGGAAAATGAAACCGATGTCGGTGAGCACTTGAGGAGCATGGTGGACCAGAAATTGCTGATTCAAGATGTTGTCAATCAAGTTGGCGTGAATTTCGGTTCCCGGGAAATCGAGACCGCCAAACGGCGTAGCACGCAAGTCGCCAATTCCGGTGGCGGACGCTCCGACGAGCACGATCTTGTCTTTGAAAGTGCCGCCCGGAAATTTCTTCAGCGCCGCATTGGCGAACGAGACGTAGGGATACGTGCGCGCCGGGCCATGGTAATTCACCATGAGCCGGCTGACTTCGTCCGTATGTACAATGAGGTTCGGCCCAAATTCCACGCCGACGATTCCGCTGCCCCCATAAGTCAAGACTGTTTGTTCGTCGGAGAGGCCGAGATATAGGCGCACCGTCTGGACTTCGAGCGACGCGTAAAAGTCCCAGTTAGCGCGATTCGGATCGCGACCGTAGGGGATGGCGAGCGGAAGGCGGCGGACCACTGAGTCGGCATCCAAAAAGACGTTGAAGAA
>DATEVZ010000208.1:0-4787 GCA_035258265.1 Candidatus Acidiferrales bacterium | reverse complement strand
CGCGAAACGCTGGGAGGACTTTCGCGAATCTGGCGAGCCCGTCTTCGTTTCGCGCACGCGGAAAGATCCGGCATGTATCGTCTATTCGTCGGGCACTGGCGGCCGCCCAAAAGGATGCGTCTTAACCCACGACAATTACTTGGAGCAGTGCGTGGCGCTAACGTCGCTCTACCCTTTTTGGCCGGGTGTGCGTTATCTCAGCATTCTGCCGACCAACCATGCCATCGATTTCATGGTTGGATTTATCGGACCGTTCACGTGTGGCGCGGCGGTGGTTCATCTGCGCACTCTTCGACCCGAGTTCATTCGCGAAGCGTTCACGAAGTACAAAATTACGTACATGGCGCTGGTTCCGATGGTGCTCAAAAGCCTTGAAAAGGGACTCCGCCAGCGGTTCACCGATTTGCCGCCGGCGAAGCGTTTCATGCTCAACGCGCTGATCGGTGTAAACCGCGCACTTACGCGCCGCCGGCCACATCTGCAAATCAGCCGCACGCTGCTGCCGCAAGTTCACAAAGCCTTCGGTGGCGAGCTCCGCGCACTCTTTGTCGGCGGTGCCTTCACGGAACCTTCCACGCTGCAATTTTTTTACGATCTCGGCATTCAGGTTGGCAATGGCTACGGCTGCACGGAAGCTGGAACGACCATCACGCTGAATGACTTTAAGCCCTTTCGCGCCGATACTGTGGGAAAGCCGCTGCCTGGAATGGAAGTGAAAATCACGAATCCCGATGCGGAAGGCGTTGGCGAAGTGACCGTGCGTGGCAAGACCATCATGTCGCACTATCTGGACGATCCGGAAATGACTGCCGAAACAATCGTCAATGGCTGGCTGATGACAGGTGACCTCGGGCGCTTCGATTCGACGGGCCACCTGCAACTCTTCGGACGCAAGAAAAACATGATCGTGACCGAAGAGGGCAAAAACATTTATCCGGAAGACATCGAAACGTATTTCGAAGGCCTCCCGGTGAAAGAGTTCTGCGTCTTCGCGGCGAATTATCTTTGGCCCGCGCGTACGATGGTGAGCGAGCAGCTCGTGCTCGTCATACACCCAGATGGCGGACCAACGATCACTGACGCCATCGTTGCAAACCTTGCCGAGCGCAATCGCCGCTTGCTGAATTACAAACGAATCAGCGGCTATCTGATCTGGGAGCGCGACTTCCCTCTCACTGCTTCGATGAAAATAAAACGCGCTGAGCTTGCGGAACAAATTCGCCAGCAGTGCGACCGCTCCGCCGTGGTGCCGCTGTGATCCGCCTCTGTACTACGAGGCTGGAGCTTTCTTTCTCGTGAGCCCGCCATTCCTCGCGATCGTCAATCCGGCCGCGGGCGGCGGACGTTCCGGACAACTAGCCCCTGGCGCGCTCGATCGCGTGCGCCGTGTGGGAATCCAGCTGTCGGTTGCGCAGACCGGCCGCGCGGGCGACGCTACCGAGATCGCGCGCAAGGCCTACGGCGAAGGCGTGCGCAACTTTCTTGCCGTCGGAGGCGACGGTACGGCGTTCGAAATAATCAATGGCCTTTTCCCGGAAGCAATCAATCAGGGCCGCCCCACTCTGGGATTCTTGCCCTTAGGAACTGGAAATTCGTTTCTGAAAGATTTCACCTCGCGCGGGATCGAACACATGATTGCAGCCCTGCAGCAGAGTTCCCGCCGTACGTGTGACGTGATTCGCCTCCGCCACACGCAAGGCGAACTCTACTTCTACAACTTGCTCACCCTGGGGTTTCCCGCGGAGGTCGCGGAAACCGCCAACCGCCGGTTCAAGCGCTGGGGCGAACTGGGCTATATTCTGGCGGTCTTTACGCGCCTGTTGCGGCTCGAACATCTCGCGCTCCCGCACCGGCTTGGAGGCGCGGCGGAATGGGATCGAGGCAAGACGCTATTTCTTTCGTTTAACAACAGCAAATTCACCGGCGGCAAGATGATGATTGCCCCGAAAGCGGATCCTTGCGACGGCGCCATCGAATACGTCCGCTGGGGACCGATACGACGGATTGGATTGATCTGGACGCTGCCGCGGCTTTTCACCGGGACGCACATCGAACATCGCCTGGCCTCGCGGGCGGCGGTGAAGCGAATTGACTTCGAGCTGGATGGGCCTGTGAACGTAATGGTAGACGGCGAAAGCATGCGGCTGCAGTGCCAATCGCTGGAGATTCTACCCGGCGCGCTGGACGTCATCGTATGAAGAAGGCTTATCTTAAGGTGCGCTCGGCGCTGCTCTGGGTCATCAGCGGAATCCATTTCGCCCTCGTTTGCATGTTTCTCATCGTTCTTGCAATCTTCGTTGATCCCAGAAAAAACGACCTGCCGCAGCGCATTTTCTTTCGCAATATTCTGCGGCTCGCCGGTGCGAAATTTGAGGTGCGGCGCTGTCCCGGGTTCGATCCCACGCGCACCAGCATTTTCATCTGCAACCACGTGAATCTTTTCGATCCCTTTGTGATTTATTCCGCGGTCCCGCAATTCCTGCGTGGCTTCGAACTGGAATCTCATTTCAAGGTTCCCATTTACGGCTGGATGATGGGGCGGTTTGGCAATATTCCGGTGCCGGACGCACGCAGCCGCGAAGGTCTGGAAACCATGATGCAGCGCGCTAAAGCAGCGCTC
The DNA here is from genome assembly GCA_035258265.1 of Candidatus Acidiferrales bacterium. Lineage (GTDB taxonomy): Bacteria > Acidobacteriota > Terriglobia > Acidiferrales > UBA7541 > Palsa-295. The sequence goes on along the minus strand of DATEVZ010000208.1, from coordinate 2,167 downwards.
GATTCCGGCGTCAGTTTAGTCGCCTTCGCCGAAGGCTCACGCACGCGCGATGGCCACGTTCAGCCGTTCAAGAAGGGTATCTTCGGTCTCGCGCAAAAATACGGAGTTCCCATCGTTCCGGTAAGCCTGGTCGGTTCCTACCAATTCTTTCAAACCGGCCACTGGATGCTTCATCCGGAAAAAATCACGGTCTATCTGCACGATACCCTTGACACGAAGGAAATCGCACGCGGCGACGTGGATGCGCTAAGGCAACGCGTGCAGGAAATCGTGGCTGCGCCGGTGGAAAAATCGTTGCGAGAAAATCCAGTAACGCGGCCGTGAACTGAAGCATTTGCGGACTGCTCAGAATGTTTGTGTCGCGCTCGCATCCGGAAGCGAACGGCCGGCGCGCAATTCCTGCCACGTGTACACCACACGATGGATCACGGTGACGGTCGAAATTGTCGCAATCACCCACAGCACTTGCGCCATGCGATTGAATACGCCGCCCATGATCAAGAGCACGAGCCGCTCGGGCCGCTCCATGAATCCCACTTTGCACGTTGGAATGATAGATTCGGCGCGGGCGCGCGAATAACTCACCATGAACGAGCTGGCCATCGCGACGGCCGCAAGTGCCATGTAAAACGAACGACCGATCAACGTGTAGTGGACCACGAGGCCCATGTACAGGGCGAGATCGGAGTAGCGGTCGAGCGTGGAATCGAGGAACGCGCCGAACGCGGTGACCCGGCCCACTCGCCGCGCCACTTGTCCGTCCGCCATATCGAGAAAGCCGGCGAGAAAAAGAACAGCCGCAGCTTGCCGGAATTTCCCCATCGCGAAAAGCGCGGCCGCCCAGGAATTTACCGCCAAGCCCAGAAACGTAAACATGTTCGGCGTGATGCCGGTGGCAGCGAGGCCACTGACCACATGGCGCAGCAGCCACCCGCCACCCTCACCGATCCAGTAGGTGATCGGCCTCTTGCGCTCGTTTTGTTCGTTTTCCATCTTCAAAAATCATACACCGCAACGCCGATATCGGACCTAAGGCCTTTTTATCGCCATTTCCGGAACCTTGCCGGAGTACCACAATTTCGGCTCGGTAAATTCTTGCACTTCTTCCGGCGTAAATCCCGGAGCCACCTCGCGCAACACAAGGCCTTCGGGCGTCACGTCAATCACCGCCAGATCCGTGATGATCGTATTCACGCACTCGATGGCCGTCAGCGGGTACGTACAAGTCTTGACGATTTTACGCAGACCGTCCTTCGCGGTGTGTTCCATCGTGACGATCAATCGCTGTGCGCCCACGGAAATGTCCATCGCGCCGCCAATGCCGCCCGCGCCTTTCGCTCCCGGCACGCGCCAGTTCGCCAAGTCGCCTTTCTCCGAAACCTGTAAGCCGCCGAGCACGCAAATGTCGAGATGCCCGCCGCGCGTCATCACATGCGCGTCCACTTGCGAAAAATATGCCGCGCCCGGGATGAGCGTCACCGGCGCCTTCATTGCGTCCACTAGGTCAAAATCCTCCTGACCCTGCGACGCGCGCGGCCCCATGCCCAATATTCCATTCTCGCTATGAAAATAAATGGTGACGTGCTTCGGAACGTATGTGGCAATCAGGTTGGGAATTCCCCAGCCAAGATTCACGTATGCACCGTCAGGCAATTCGAGCGCGGCGCGTTCGGCAATTTGTTCGCGCCTCAGCCGCTGCTTAGACATAGCGCAACCCCTTGGCTACCACGATGCGGTCCACGAAAATCGATGGCGTGACGACCGTCTCGGGATCGAGCGCTCCGATTTCGACGACTTCTTCCACTTCCACAATCGTCGTTTTCGCGGCGGTGGCCATGATGGGATTGAAATTGCGTGCAGCCTTGCGATACACGAGGTTGCCCATGCGATCCGCGCGCTGCGCTCGAATAAGCGCATAGTCGGCGCCGAGCGCTTGCTCCAGAATGTAACGCTTGCCGCGAATCACGCGTTCCTCTTTCCCCTTCGCCACATCGGTGCCCACACCCACGGGAGAATAAAACGCTGGAATTCCCGCGCCAAAAGCGCGCATGCGTTCGCACAGGATGCCTTGAGGCACCAATTCCAGGTCAATGTCACCCGCATCAAATTGTTGTTGGAAGTAAGTTGCGCCCGGTCCGGGAAACGCCGCCACCACGTGACGAATCTG
>DATEVZ010000207.1:0-2046 GCA_035258265.1 Candidatus Acidiferrales bacterium | reverse complement strand
GGCCGCGCTTCTTTTACGGTCATCTGGCAGACTTCGGTGATCGAACGCCCCGCGATTTTCACGGCGCGCGCTTCGGCGCGCAGCCGCGTGCCGCCGCAATCCGGACAAGTGGCATAGCCGCGGTAGCGGCTCAGGAAAACGCGCACGTGCAATTTGTATTTTTTTCGTTCGAGCCAGCCGAAAAATCCTTTTACGCCGGGATAATCCTCCTTCTTGTCGCCGTCGAGGATCGCAGCTTGCTGCGCCGAAGTCAGTTCGCGAAACGGCACATCCACCGGTATTCCTTTGGTGCGCGCATATCGCCGCATATCCATGGCCAGTTGCCGGTAACGTGGTTTGGTCCAAGGCTCGATCGCGCCGTCGGCGAGTGTTTTACTCTTGTCCGGGACTACGCGATCCAGATCGAAATCCACTGTGTTTCCGAATCCCTGGCAGCGTGGGCACGCACCGTAAGGATTGTTGAACGAAAAAAGGCGAGGCTCCGGCTCCTGGTACGTGGCGCCGCATTTCTTGCATTCGAAACGCTCATTGAAAACCATTCGCTCGGGCGCGCCGTCAGCCGTGTCCGGAACGAATTCCAGAATGGCTTCGCCGCGTCCTTCGCGGTAGCAGATTTCAATGGAATCCATCAGACGCGAACGCACCTCGGGCGAAAGCGCGAGGCGGTCCACCAGAACGTAAACAGGCTTGGTGAAATCGACGTCGAGCAATTCTTCCGGCGTGGAAAACTCGAACACACGGCCGGCTTGATAGATGCGATTGAATCCGCGTTTGCGCAAACTGACCAGCGCCTCGCGGACCGCATCCGGCCCGGGCTTTGCGGGTTTGCGCGCGCGCGGCGCTTGAGGCGCGTTGGTGACCGCGTCGGGTGTCAGTTTCAGTTCGTACAGAACGTAGAAGCGACGGCCGGCGGGAAGCGCCAGAACTCGCGACGCGATTTCGTCCAGCGTGTCTTTGCGGACTTCCTCGCCGCAGCGCAGGCAGAATGTGCGGCCAATGCGCGCGTACAGTAAGCGCAAATAATCGTAAATCTCGGTTGCCGTTGCCACAGTCGAACGCGGATTGCGTGTGGAATTTTTCTGGCGGATTGAAATGGCCGGGGCAATTCCCGTGATTTCGTCCACGTCCGGTTTTTCGATGCGCTCGAGGAATTGGCGCGCATACGCGGAAAGGGATTCGATGTAGCGTCGCTGCCCCTCGGCATAAAGGGTGTCGAAAGCAAGGCTGGATTTGCCCGAGCCCGAAACCCCGCTGACCACCGTGATCTTATTGTGCGGAATCACGAAGTCAATGTTCTTCAGGTTGTGAACGCGCGCTCCCCGGACGCGAATCTCCTCAATGTCGCCGGGAACAACTGCGTGGGAGCGCGTCACCGGCGACGCGGGTTCGCCAGAGTCAGGAGGGAGCTTCCCTATGGGTTCCGTCGTCATGTGTATAAACCCAAAATTATACGCCCGACCGCAAGCCGCGGCAAACTGCTCGAGCGACGGCCGCTGGCTGCCCGTAGCTGCGTGTTCTGCGCACTAGCTGCATTTGCTATAGTTCGGTGATGCGCTTCACAACGCTGTTTATCCTCTTCGCCAGTTCGGCCTTCGCTCAAACGCCGCTCCAGCGCCAGATTCAGGGCATCGCAGCCGACACTCATGGCAAAGTCTCCGTCGCATGTTCGCTCCCGGACTCGTCATTGAACTGCGATCTGAACCCTCAGGCACGTCCACCCATGCAGTCGGTCTTCAAATTCCCGCTCGCGGTCACTGCGCTACATTTGGTCGAACAAGGGAAGCTCTCTCTTGATCAGTCCGTCCGATTTCTCCCGGCCGACCGCATCCTCCCGCACACTCACAGTCCACTTCAGGATAAATACCCAGACGCGAACGTAGAGGTTCCTTTGCGGGAGCTCCTAGGTTTAGCCGTCTCTCAAAGCGATAACGTCGCCGCAGACATCGTTCTGCGCACAATCGGTGGTCCCGCTATCGTAAACCGCTATATGGATTCAATCGGCGTAACAGGTTTTCATTTGGAGGACGGCGAGGATGGCCTCGCTCT
>DATEVZ010000206.1:0-3387 GCA_035258265.1 Candidatus Acidiferrales bacterium | reverse complement strand
CTTGGGCAAATCAAGCCCAACGTGTACGCGTTTTTGTTTCCGGCGACCGGCAATCTGCCGATCGTACTCGATACGGTCACGACGCTGGGCGTTGTGTTTTTTCTGCTGAGCGCGGGACTCGAGATTGATTTGCGCAGCATCTTCCGCCAGGGCAGGAGCGCGATCGCGGTCAGCTTTTGCGGCGTGATCATTCCGTTTGTGTTCGGCTTTGCCGCTGCCGGACTCTTCCCAAGATTTCTTGGGGCGGGTGAAGGCGCGGACCGGCTGATATTCGCGCTGTTCGTGGGAACGGCACTGTCTATTTCGGCGTTGCCGGTGATCGCCAAGATCCTGATGGACTTGAATCTGCTTCGCAGCGAAATGGGGACCGTGGTGATGTCGTCGGCGATGTTCGATGACCTGGTCGGCTGGATTCTGTTTTCCATGATTTTGGGAATGATGAACGGCGGGTCTTCGATGGCGGGGGTGAAACGCACCGTCCTGCTGGTGATCGCGTTCGTGGTGCTGGCGCTGACCGTGGTTCGCTGGATGATCGACAAGGTCCTGCCGCATATCCAGGCGCACACGAGCTGGCCGGGCGGAGTCCTCGGCTTCATATTCACGCTGACGCTGGCCTCGGCGGCGTTCGCGGAATACGCGGGCATTCACGCGGTCTTCGGCGCGTTCATTATCGGCATCGCAGTGGGCGAATCAACGCACCTGCGAAAACGGACGTCTGAACTGATCCACGGAATCGTGACCAATGTATTCGCTCCTTTCTTTTTTGCGAGCATCGGCCTGCGCACCAATTTCGTGACGAATTTCAACCTGCCCATTACGGTGACGGTGATCGCTGTCGCCTGTATCGGTAAGCTGCTGGGCGCCGGGATGGGAGCGCGGCTGGGAGGCATGGACAAGCGAACATCGTGGGGCGTGGGCCTGGCGATGAACGCGCGCGGCGCGATGGAAATGATCCTGGGTTTGCTGGCGCTGCAAGCGGGATTGATTCGCGTGACGATGTTTGTGGCGCTGGTGGTGATGGCTCTTTTCACGTCGCTGGTTTCGGCGCCGGCGATCAAATTCTTGATTCGCAGACGCCGCGCGGTCACCCTGAAAGATACGGTAACAAGCAAACTTTTCTTGCCGGCCATGACGGCGCGCACAAAACGAGAAGCCTTGGAGCAAATGTGCGCCGCGGCTGCCGACGCTATCGGCAATTCTCCCGAAAGATTTCAGCGGCTTTTATTGGATCGCGAACGAGTGGTTCCGAGCGGCTGGGAGAATGGGCTTGCCGTTCCGCACGCTCGCGTGGATGGCTTGCCGCAACCTTTGGTTGTGGTCGGCAAAACCGAGATCGGGATTGATTTCGATGCGCGCGACGGAAAACCCGCGCGGCTGATCATTTTGATTCTTACCGGGGACAACCAGTCCCAGCACGATCTGCTTTACGATGCCGGCGAATTGTTCAGCCGGAGGGAAGCGATCGAACAAGCATTGCACGCTCAGACGTTTACGGAATTAGTAGCGGCACTCAACGCTCCCGTGCATTGACGGTGAAGCTGGCCTGGGCCCTAACAGGGCGCTCGATTGCTCTTCGTCGCCAATTGCGACTGACTCTACATTTCGGCCTGCCCTTTACTTTCCCGCTATCGCCCGCTTCGCGCGAAACCGGCAGCCGAGTCGGGGGTTTAAAATGGGTCCGTTTCATTCCTTGTGTGCGGGAGACCTCGGATGGGCCAACGCGTTTGCAGACATGTGGTCATAGCTTTCGCAATTCTTGCCGCTGCTTCACCTGCTGTTTCGCAAACCGTTACAAAGAAGAAATCGCCGGCTTCCAAGGCGGCTGCCGGCGCTAGCGAATTGAACGAGCGGCAACGCGCGTTGCACGCATTGAATCGGCTGACGTTTGGACCGCGGCCGGGCGATGTGGAAGCGGTACTGGCGAAAGGCGTGGACGCATTCGTGGAAGACCAGCTGCATCCGGAGAGCATTGACGATTCGACGTTGAACGCGCAGCTCAATCCGTATGCGACGACACGCATGAGTTCGAAGCAGATTGCAGAAATGTTTCCGTCAGATGGCGTGCTGCGGCAAGTGATCGCTGGAAAGAAGGAACTGCCCACCGATCCGGTGCAGAGATTGATCTACTCGGTGAACGTGGCGCGACTCCAGCAACAGGAACAAGCGACCAAGGCCGCAGTCGCTGCTGCGAAAGCCGCTGATCCTCCTAAAGCGGGCGCGGCCACCGGAACTGTAGTCGCTGCAGATCCAGTCGCGATGGACGTGAGCGCGTCCAGGGAGGTGACGCCGCAGGACCGGGCCCGGGCAATCGCCGACAGCCTGCTGGCCATGCCAAAGAATCAGCGGATTGAATCGCTCGAAAATTCTCCCGCCGACATGCTGGTAAATTTTCCGAACCAGATACGGGGCGACCAGCGGGACCGGTTGAATGCCGATTTTTTGCCGCAGGAGCGCGAAATCCTGCGAGCGTTCACGAACCCACAGGCCGTGGTCACCAGCGAATTGCAGCAGGCTAAAGTCATGCGAGCCGTTTACTCGCAGCGCCAACTGCTCGAGGTTATGACCGATTTCTGGGTCAATCATTTTAACGTTTTTGTTTTTAAGGACCGCTGCCCCTACTACACGACTTCTTATGAACGCGATGTAATCCGTCCTCATGCTCTTGGGAAATTTTACGATCTGCTGCTGGCCACCGCGCAGAGCCCGGCCATGCTGATGTATCTGGACAATTGGCTGAGCGTAGGACCGCACTCGCAGGCGGGGAAAAACGGACAGAACGGCCTGAACGAAAATTACGGCCGCGAGGTGATGGAGCTGCACACGCTTGGCGTGGATGGTGGGTATTCGCAATCGGACGTCACTGAGCTGGCGCGCGTACTTACCGGCTGGACGATTGCCGAACCCGACGACGGCGGCAAATTTCTTTTTGATCCCAAGCGCCACGAGCCAGGAATCAAAACAGTGGTTGGGCACCAGTTCTATGAAGCGGGAGGCGACGAAGGAGTCCGAGCGCTGGACATGCTGGCGCACAGTCCCGCGACTGCGCACTTCCTTTCGAAGTGTCTGGCGACGCGCTTCGTTTCCGATGATCCGCCGGAATCGCTGGTGCAGCACATGGCCGCGACGTTTCAATCCAGCGATGGCGATATACGCGAAGTCTTGCGCACCATGTTTCACTCGCCGGAGTTTTGGTCGCCAAAGGCGTACCGCGCAAAGCTAAAAACTCCACTCGAGTTTGTCGTTTCGGCCGTGCGCGCGAGCGGGACCACGGTGGTCGCTCCAGACGCCATGCTGGCGAGTTTGAATCAAATGGGAATGGCGCCGTACGGGATGCTGGTTCCGACGGGTTATTCGATGAAGAGGCAAACGTGGGAAACGGAAGGCGAC
>DATEVZ010000205.1:0-15299 GCA_035258265.1 Candidatus Acidiferrales bacterium | reverse complement strand
GCGCAAAAGCGCCATCTGGCCGCTGACTTTCGGACTCGCCTGCTGTGCCATCGAAATGATCGCTTCAACCACTTCGCGCTTCGATATTGCGCGCTTCGGTGCCGAGGTCTTTCGCCCGTCGCCGCGCCAGGCCGACCTGATGATTGTCGCCGGCACGGTGACGCTGAAAATGTCGCCGGTGCTGAAGCGCGTGTGGGACCAAATGCCTGACCCGAAATGGTGCATCTCGATGGGCGCATGCTCGAGCGTCGGCGGACCATTCAACGTGTATTCGGTGCTGCAAGGCGTGGACCGCATTGTTCCCGTGGACGTTTACGTAATTGGCTGTCCGCCGCGACCGGAAGGCCTGTTTTACGCGCTCTTGAAGCTGCAGGACAAAATTGATCAGATGTCTCTGGCCAAGCGGCCCACCGCCGTACGCCTGCAACCTGAGATGGTGGATGAATTCAAGCGCGGCGTGATGGTCGCTCAGTCGCCTGAACCGAGGTAGAGCTTAAAGCAGAACGTGATGGCCGAAGCGTTAAATAGGGTTTTGGTACCGCTGGTACGGAGACCAAGAATAGATGGCTTTTTTGCGGACCGCGAAGAAAGACGAAGTCCCTCCTGGCACAATTCGTGAATTTCAGTTGGACGGCAAGAACATCGCGCTGGCTAACGTTGCAGGTAAGCTATTTGCAATCAATAATGTATGCCTGCACCGGGGTGGCCCGTTGGGTGAAGGCGAGTTAGAGGGGCAGGTCGTTGTATGTCCCTGGCATGGTTGGAAATACGATGTAACGAATGGAAAGCTGACGACCAACCCCGCCGTAGGCGTCCACTGCTACCTAGTCGAAGTCCGCGGTGATGATATCTTCGTAGATGTAGGGTAACACACGGTTTAGCTTAGATTTGCCTCATGCCATAAAGAATTCTGCGAGCCCGCAAAAATTCCAATCACAAAGTTAGCCATTTTTGCCTCTTCCGTGTATAGTTCGCGCGACACTTTTTGACGGATGACGCAACCGCCCCTCAAACCAAGACGCTGGCTGCTGGCCGTGGACCCTCGCGTCTATCACTGGGACACCCTCTTCGTGAAGGGCAAGGAAATGTGGCGCCACGCCGGCCATCGTCCGGACGCGTTACGCCAACTCAAGCAGATCCACAAAGGCGACCGCGCTCTGGCCTATCACGGCAAGCCCGAGCACGCCATCTACGCCCTCGCTGAAGTGAGCCGCGATCCGTATCCCGACCCGCACGAGCACGACACAAAGAAAATGGTGATGGACCTGCGCGCTATCGAGCGCCTGCCGCGGCAAGTGACGCTTACCGAGTTGCGCGAAAATAAGTTGCTGCGCAAGATCAAGTTCCTCAAGAACACACGCATGACGATCTGTCCGCTGACCGATGAAGAGTATTCGGAAATCCTGCGGATGGCGGGCATCGTCGCGTCCCCCGGCATTCCGCTTCCCTGAAAATCCTCCGTTTATCCACCGAAACGATTCGCGCTGCCACCGACCGAGCGTGAATTCAGCCAGATCTTGGAGTGCGGAGGCTCGGCTCCGCCGTTCCGCCGCGAGGCTTGCCTCGCGTGTGCTAGGTGACGAAGTCAGCTAAGATGTCACCGCAAGAGGAGGCTTTTTCGATGCAAAGACGGTCCCCAATGTTTTTGCTTGCGGCACTCGCCGTTATCTTTCTGATTTTTACGATTGCGCGCTTAGACGAAGCGCAGTCCGTCGCAGCACAGAAAAAACACGTCACATCCCAAGACGCGTGGCTACGCGGAGTTTCCGATGGCAGTACACGCATTGTGGACATGACCTACGCAATCAACGACAAGCTGCCGGCATGGCCGGGAAACGATCGCACATTCGAAGCTAAAGCGGTCGCCACGCCGGAAAAAGACGGCTATTTCGCGCGTAGCTTCTGGACGCTCGAGCATTACGGCACGCATCTGGACGCGCCCGCGCATTTTCCCGGTGGCAAGCAATATCTGGATCAGATTCCTGTGGCTCATTTTTTCGGTCCGGCGGTGGTGCTCGATGTGCGCGATGAAGTCAGCAAGGATTCGGACTATCGCCTGCGCGTGATGCGTGTGGAAAAATGGGAAGCGCTGCACGGACGGATTCCATCCGGGGCAATTGTGTTGCTACGCACGGGTTGGTCGTCGCGTTGGCCGGACCAAGCGCGTTACCGCAATACTGACGCAGGCGGCGTGATGCACTTCCCGGGCTATTCCGTGGAGGCCGCGAAACTCCTGATCGAGCGCGGCGCCGTGGGACTGGGCATTGATACGCTGAGCATCGACTACGGTCCCTCGAAGGAATTCGAAGTCCACCGCACGGATCTGCCCGCCGGACTCTACAATCTGGAAAATCTCGCAAATCTGGATCAATTGCCCGATTCCGGCGCATTCCTGATCGCCGCGCCCATCAAGCTCGAAGGCGGCTCCGGTGGACCAGTTCGTGTGTTCGCTTTGCTGCCAACGCAGTAGAATACAGAAATGCCGGAATTGCCTGAAGTCGAAACGGTTGCGCGCGGCCTGCGGGAAGTCTTGCCTGGCAGGCGGATTATGAGCGTGCGCCTCGGCAAGACGGACTTCATTGATGACCCCGCCCTGCTGGAGCGTGATTTACCCGGCAGCACTATCACGCGCATTCGGCGGCTCGGAAAATTCCTTCTGCTTGACCTCGAGCCGAGGGGAACTCCCCCGGAAGAAGGTTCGCTGCTGATTCACCTCGGTATGACCGGCAAAATCACCGTGAGCCCGCCGGAAGCGCCTGTCGCGCTACACACTCACGTGTTCCTGCGACTCGATGATGGCCGGGAGCTTCGCTACAACGACGTCCGTAGGTTCGGCCGCATGGCGCTACTCGCAAACGGCGCACACGAAAGCGTCCTGGGCGACCTTGGTCTTGAACCACTAGAAGCAACGGAGGAAGAATTTCGCGCACGCATTCAATCGCGCAGCGCGCATATTAAGGCGTTGCTGCTCGATCAACGCGTGCTGCGCGGCATCGGCAACATTTATGCGGACGAAAGCTTGTGGCGAGCCAAGATTCACCCGAAAAAGCTGGGCGCTAAGCTGACGGACGACGAACTGCGCCGCCTACGTCGCGCCGTGCAGAGCATTTTACGCGAAGCGATCCGACTGCGCGGTTCTTCCATTTCGGATTACGTGGATTTGGATGGAGGACGCGGAAGATTCCAGCAAAGGCATCGCGTCTATCAGCGGGAGGGAAAGAAATGCTTCCGCTGTGGCGCGCTGATTCGCCGCATCATCGTGGCGGGACGCAGCAGCCATTTTTGCCCGCACTGTCAGACTGCGCCTCGCGGGCGCGCCGGCAAATCCGCGGCGCACGTCAAGCGTCGACTGCGCGGCTCCGGCCCGTATAGAAATAAATCAAAATCGCGCCGAGCAAAGTGAAAAATCCGGCGTAGAGGAACCCGGCGTTAGCGCTGACGCTGGACCACAGCACGCCCACCACCACGCTCGATATCAAATCCCCAATACCGTTCACAGTCGCCAGCACGCCGAAACCCGAGCCGCGGTTAGCCTTCGGCAGCAACTCCGCAGCCAGCGATTTTTCCACTGATTGCTGCACTGCTCCGTGAATCCCAGCGAGGCCAAATAGAATCGCGAGCATCGGAATCGTCGGCGGCTCGAAAATGAATCCCGCGAAGGCCAACACGGCGAAGAGATATCCCACGGCAAGAATGGCGCGTTTGCTCATCCGATCGGCAAGTGCGCCCGCGGGATAGGACGCCGCCGCATCAACGAAATTGTAGAAAGTGTAGAGGGCGACTGCGATCGTGGACGCCCGCGCGAAACCGAATCGCGGCGTGAGAATCTGGCCGGCGCGAAGAATCAGCAAAGTCGGCGCGAAATCGCCGATGCCGTGTGCAAAAACTCCCGCGAGATAGTGCCAATAGGTTTTCGGCAGTTGCGCGAAACTCGAAACGAAGCTGGGAGCGTGATGCCCTTCATCCTGCCGCCCGGCTGGCACCAGCAACGCAAACGCGACGGCCGCGGCTAGTCCTGGAACCACAGTCCAGCGCAACACGCTGCGCGGTCCCAGCCAGGCGACAAGCACCGTGGCACACAGCGGACCAAGCACCGCGCCAACAGTGTCCATCGCGCGTTCGAATCCGAACGCGCGCCCTTCTTGCTCGGGCGCAACGGCATCGGCGAGCAATGTGTCGCGCGAAGGCCCGCGGCTCCCGCGGCCCACCCATCCCAGCGCGCGCATCGCCAGAATCACCGGCCAGCTTTGCGCGAACGCGTATGCGAACGTGGAAATCCCCGTCGCGGCGTAGCCAACCATCCCCGTGGGCTTGCGCAGTTTCGGGCGGTCGGCAATCCACCCGCCCGCTAACTTCGCAAAACTCGAAAGACCGTCCGAGACCCCCTCAATCACACCGAGCGCATACGCAGGCGCGCCGAGGCTCGCAAGGAATGCCGGAAGAATCGAAGTCGCGGCTTCATGTCCCCAATCCGAGAAAAGGCTGGCAAGACCGATGCCCAGCACTCCGCGAGTGAGCCAGCGTTTTGAAGGTGGAGACGCAGTGGAAGCGCTTGCCATCGTTTGATGAGGCCTCAGCGACGAGCCGGGCTTGCGCTGAAAGACGCGGTTGCGACGTTGGACATGAGCGGAACCGCCGCGCTAACGATGCACTCGGCCCAAGTGCTCCGCTCAATGGGATTGAGCCACATCACAGGCGGGCGCAAATTGTTGAACGGCGCCGCCCCGAGCAATTCAATCAGCAGTTCGTGAATGCGCCGCTGAAACGCGCGATCCTCGGAACGAAAACCGTCGGGCGGTATATCCGCCTCGATAGGCGGCACGCCAACGAGAATCGTGTACCTATCCATCCACCACGCGAGCCAGGATTCTAGCTGCGGCTGCCGCCCAAATTTGTTCACGAGATAGCAATAATTGTCGAGCACCGCGCGGTCGGTAACGACGTGCGGAGCGCGCCGCGCGGCATCGAGCTCGGCGGCAATCTGCGCGTGCAAAATCCACAACTGGCCTTCGATGGTTGTAGCGGCATTCACTGGAAAAGGCGACTGGCGCGCGACTTCCGTCACCAGTTCGACGTTGCAGTGCGCTTTCTTCAGCAGCGAGCAGATCTCATACGCGAGCGTCGTCTTGCCAACGCCATGCGTTCCGATAAGTGCGAGTTTCAATCTCCAACCTCTCCACAGCAGCGTTCTCGTTTCTAACACATTTCTTCGTGCGCGAGAAATCGCTGCGCAGGTGCAGATCGCGCGGGCCGAGAGCATCCGGCGTTTTGATAACTGGTGTTCACACTAAGCCCAGCTTCTCCGTGAACTCTGTTTTCCTATCTCTGCGTTCTCAGTGTTGAATCTTTTGCCTTCGCGGTCGTACCGTACATAGAATCTACCGTCGTCGCGAGCAACGAACCAAGAAAGGGACATATGAGAGCCGTAGTGCAGCGCGTGACCAGCGCACGTGTGATCGTCGACGGCAGCGTGAGTGGGGAAATCGCCGCCGGACTGCTCGTGCTCGTAGCCGTCGGGCGCGAAGACACGGCTGCCACGGCATCGGTCATGGCGGAAAAAGTCACAAACCTGCGCATATTTAATGATGAGCAGGGCAAAATGAACCGCTCGGTGCTCGACGTCGCCGGCGCGATTCTTGCCGTCTCGCAATTTACGCTCTACGGCGACGCACGCGGCCAGCGGCGCCCGAGTTTCATTCAAGCTGCGCCACCCGAACAAGGCAAAGCGCTCTACGACGAGTTCGTCGGCGCGCTGCAAACACTCGGCGTGCATGTCGAGACGGGAGTCTTTCAAACACACATGTCCGTTGAGCTGGTGAACGACGGCCCGGTGACCATCCTGCTCGATTCCGATAAACTTTTTTGAGCAGCGAACGTCAAAACTCCCCGACGGAGCTGACGATCGCTACCTTGCAAGTCAGGCAACAGCTGCCTTACGCTTTTCTGGGAGACGTACATGACCGAAATTGACCGCATCGTTGATCAAATGGATCGTGCGTTTGGCGGCGACGCCTGGCACGGCCCCTCGCTCGAATCGCTACTTGATGGCGTTACGGCCGAGCAAGCATCCCAGCATCCTGTCGCGGGCGCGCATTCAATTTGGGAACTGGTGAATCACGTCGCGTCGTGGAATTCGATCGTCCAGCATCGCGCGTCCGGCGAGCAAGTGGACGTGAGCGACGAGCAGGACTGGCCGCCGGTCCGTGAAATGAGCGAGGCCGCCTGGGAGCGCTCGCTCGAACATTTGCGCGAGTGCCGCGCTCGCTTGCGCGCCGCAGTCCAAAAGTTGCCGGAGCATAAATTGAGTGAAATCGTCCCCGGAAAGGACCATTCACAGTACGTGATGCTGCATGGAGCAGTCCAACACGATCTCTATCACGCTGGGCAAATTGCCGTGTTCAAGAAGGCCATTCGATGACGGCATGGTTCCGCGAATGAACGCGCCGTCCAGTGTGTTCACCGGAGAAATTCGGCCGGCACAGGAGGCCGATTGTGCGGGGATTGCCGAGCTATCAGGACAATTATCTTATCCTTCGACACGGGAAGAAGTCACACAGCGCATGACCGAAATGAGGGGCGACATAGACCATGCGGTGTTCGTTGCCCAACTCGCAACTGGCGAAATTGCCGGTTGGATAGCAGTGTTCGTCTATCGCACGGTCGAAGCTGACGCGCGCGCCGAGGTCAGCGGTTTGGTGGTTGACGAGCGTTTCCGCTCACAACGAATCGGCGAGCGCTTACTGGCGAGGTCCGAGGAATGGGCGCGCGAGCGAGGCTGCGACGTAATCGGACTGCGATCCAACGTAATTCGCGAACGCGCACACGCATTTTACGAACGGCACGGTTATACGCACATCAAGACCCAGAAATCTTTCCGCAAACCGCTCTGAACGGCCCCATTTCAAGTAGTCTCGTACGGTCCAGGCCCTAATGCATCATTTCCACAAAAGCATCGTGATACGATATAATAGAATAACTCCAAGGACGTATGCAGAAGCGATCGAAATCCGGTATTGATTATCAGGCGATCGCCGAGTTTCGCTTTGAAATACGGCGATTTTTACATTCCAGCGAACGCATCGCGCGCGCCGCCGGCCTGGAGCCGCAGCAACACCTGGCTCTGCTGGCTATCAAGGGATTGCCCGCGTATCGCGCGGCCACGGTAGGGGTGCTCGCGGAGCGGCTGCTGGTGCAGCATCACAGTGCTGTCGAACTAGTGAATCGCCTTGAGGCCAAAGGCTTGCTGCGGCGGGCGCGCGGCGCGAACGACCGGCGCAGCGTGCTGCTGATGCCCACGCGCCGCGGAGAAAAACTGCTCAGGCAACTGGCGTTGACCCACCGTGCTGAATTGCAGACGGCACGCTCCAAGCTGCTGCAAGCGCTGACGAAACTCACTGGGCGCGACCATCTCTCTGGTCACGTTCGGGGTCCTGCGCGGCCAAGGAAAGCCGGCACGAAGCGCCAAACAAAACAGAAGCGAGCCCGCGACAGAAAATGAATCATGAAGCGCCCGTGTCGCGCCACGACAGGAGTAAAGAGTTATGAAGCCGCTCATCCACGGCGATCAGCCTCTCGAGCCGCAGCAATCAGCCGGCTACCGCATCGAACTTGTGTCTTTGTTCGCAGCTTTGATCGGCGTACTCGCCGGGTTCATTGCTTACATTCTGTACGATCTGATCGGCCTGATCACGAATCTCGCGTACTACCACGAATGGTCGTTTCATTTTCGCAGCCCGGAAAACACACATCTCGGTCCCTGGATCATCGTTACGCCGGTTATCGGCGGACTCATTGTCGGTTTCATGGCCAAGTACGGCTCCGAAAAAATCAAAGGCCACGGCATTCCGGAAGCAATGGAAGCGGTGCTCACATCGCGCAGCCGCATCGAAGCCAAGGTCGCGATCCTGAAACCGCTTTCGGCGGCGATTGCCATCGGCACCGGCGGCCCCTTCGGCGCCGAAGGGCCCATCATCCAAACCGGTGGCGCGTTCGGTTCGCTCGTTGGCCAATTGATTTCCACCACGGCGGCAGAACGCAAAGTGTTGCTTGCATGCGGTGCGGGAGCGGGCATGGCCGCCACGTTCAACACGCCCATCGCAGGCGTCATCCTCGCGATCGAGTTGCTGCTCTTCGAATTTCGCTCGCGCTCTTTCATCCCTCTGGTAATCGCATGCACGTTGGCAACTAGCGTTCGCACCATCCTGCTCGGGCAACATTCTATGTTCAGCATGGGCAACGTGAATTTCGATGTTGTGCACGGCTTGCCTTTTTATTTACTGCTCGGCCTATTAAGCGGCGCCGCCGCCATTGGTTTCACCAAGCTCCTCTACTGGGTGGAAGATCAATTCGCGCGGCTTCCCATCAATGATCTGTGGCATCCGGCAATTGGCGCGCTGGGCCTTGGCATCATCGGATTTTTCGTGCCGCGCGTCCTGGGCGTGGGCTACGACACGATTTCAGACATCCTCAACAACAATCTGGCGCTGAAGCTCTTGATCTTAATCGCGGTGTTCAAAGCTGTGGCGCTCGTGATCTCATTGGGATCTGGGACCTCCGGTGGCCTGCTTGCGCCGATGTTCATGTCGAGTGCGGCGCTGGGCGGCGCTTTCGCCGTGATCGTGAACATGATCTTCCCTAGCGCGCATCTCTCGCCTGGGGCTTACGCTCTGGTGGCCATGGCCGCGGTTTTTGGCTCGGCCTCGCGCGCGACCTTTGCATTTATCGTCTTTGCCTTCGAAATCACGCATGATTACAATGCCATTCTCCCGCTCATGCTCGGCTGCGTGATTGCGGACATGATTGCGATCCGCTATTTGCCTAGCTCAATCATGACGGAAAAGCTTGCGCGACGCGGATTGAAAGTGCCCGAGGAATACGAAGCGGGCGTTCTGAAAATGGTGCGCGTCGGCGAAGTCATGCGCAAAGATGTGAATCCCATCCCGCAGGAGATGACCGTCGCGGAGCTAGCGGAACGAATGGGGCGCGGCGAGCCTGCCTACAATCTCACCCAGGGTTTGCCGATCGTTTCAAGCGACGGCAAGCTCGCGGGTGTTGTAACTCAAGGAGATCTGCTGCGAGCGTTGGAGCTAGATCCAAAAGGGACGATAACGGTACTCGAAGCTGGATCGCAGCAGCTGATCGTCGCGCACCCAGACGAACTCGCGCACGACGCGATGTACCGCATGCTACAGCGCGACATCGGCCGGCTGCCGGTGGTCAGCCGCGAAAATCCGCAACAGATGGTCGGCTACTTCAATCGTTCCAGCCTGCTGGGTGCCTGGACGCGCCAGATGGAAGAAGAGAGTATTCGCGAACACGGCTGGATTCGTCAGTGGAGAAATTCCGGCCGCGTGACCAAGCAAACTACGCAAGCCACGGAGAAGGGAACTTAAAATCCGCCGCCACCGCCGCCACCGAATCCGCCGCCTGATCCGCCTCCGCCGCCAAATCCCGACCCGCCGGAGCTCCGGGGAGCCGAAGCCATCACGCTCCCCGCGTGCGCGGACATCATGTTGAGGTCATTCACCAAAAAATAGGGAGTGAACGAGCTTCCGTACGATCCCTGATACCACTGCGGCGGCTGCACGGCGATTCCCGAAAACGCCTGCACCCATTTCTTCTCCACCTGCAGCGCCATCGCGTAGGGAAGAAACTTTTCGAATAGCTCGGGCGTTTTTTGCAGTCGCTCGATTTGATCTTTTTCCACGCGCCCGAGAAATTCCTCGAAGCCGAGCACTTTTTCCAGCGCGCGTGCACCCGTAATGGTTCTCGCGGACATGAACCATCCAAAAATCGCAATTACGGCGCCGGTGGCGAGGCCCGCGATGACCCAAGTTCCCGACGCAATCCCAGTGATCGCCGAAAGAAATCTCGTGCCAGCCGTCATCAGGAAGCCGATCAATATTCCGACGCCCATATATCCTTGTTTCACGGTGTCCGGACGATGCAAGTAATAGCCGTCGCTCATCAGCGCGCTGAAAATACGGTCGCGAATCATCGGCAGGCACTTGTAAAAATGATTTTGCAAATCGGAAAGTTTCACGTCTGTGGTCGCTCCGGCGTCAAAGAGCGCCGAGAGCATTTCCTGCTCGTGCGGACGCGCCGAGTCCCATTCCCCGGGCGGCTTCTTCAAGTGAAAAATATATTCCTTGCTGTGAGTCAGCCCGAGCAGGTGGCTTTCGTCTATCTGCTCGATCGTCATGTAACCTTTGACAGCCAAATCCACCAGCGTCGCGGTGATATCGCGCATCGCGGCTTCGTTATCCACCAGCGTGCCACATTCGCCGGGAGTCAATTTATCCGGCGGTTCGTACTGCACCGAGATCGCGTTGCGCGCTGGATCGCGGCCTCGGGTCCACCACAGCCAAAGCATTACGAAAAATGCAATCACCGGGATGAATAGCGGCAAATTGCTTCGCAGGAAGCGCGTGAACTGCTCGCCGGCCGACGGCGGCTGCACGAATCCTTTGTCGAACCCCACCACTGCCGTCAAGCCTTGGCGATATCCCAATCGGCGCGTACTGCGAATCTGCACGTAATTGCTGCCGACCTCGACTTGGGCGTCTTGCGCGTGCGAACCAAATACTCCGGTGTAGGCGATGGCACGCAATCCAGTGACGCCCTCGGGCAGCTCGATGCGCGCCGTGACTAGGTCAATAGCGTTTTGCCATTCGTCGCCCGTCACATTCCAATAAAGCTCGTCGTGATCCGCGAAGAAGCGCATCGCATCGAGCACGCGATAATGCAAAGTAATCGTGCGCGTAGCATCTTCCGCGGCCGGCACATAGATCTTGAATTTGACGTAGCGTCCTTCGCGGTTTTGTTCAAGCTTCAGTTTCTGTCCGGTATCGTCCGTCGCGCTAACGTCTTCGATAAAAAGCGTGTAGTTCAATCCGTGCGGGTCGCTGTACTCGACGGGAATCGTGCGGTAGATGCCGTGCCAGGAGCCGATGAACTGCGTTTCCATCGTTTCAGTGACGTCAATCGTTCCGTCGGCGCGCACATAAATTTGCGCGTCGAAGTGCTGGAAAACAAGATCGCGCGCGGTAGCGGGCAGCGCGGCGAATAATGCCAGGAAAAGAAAGCTAAGAGTCCCGCGCAAGACGCGCATCGTTGCGGTCCGCTTACGCCGCGCCGCCAAAACTCACTTTGGGCGCTTCGCGTTCGGCGGGCGTGCTGATCTCGAAGAATTCGCGCGGCTTGATGTTGAACATCCCGGCGATGATATTGGAAGGGAACTGCACGATTTTTGTATTCAGGTCGCGCACCACGGCATTGTAGTAGCGCCGCGCGTTCTGAATGCTGTCCTCGATCTGGCTCAGCGATTGTTGAAGCTGGGTAAAACTCTCGACGGCTTTCAATTGCGGGTACGCCTCGGCCAGCGCGAACACTTGGCGCAAGGCCGCGGTCAACATGCCTTCCGCTTGAGCTTTTGCCTCCGGGCCTTGCGCGGTCATCGCGGTGTTGCGCGCGGCCACCACGCCTTCCAGCGTGCCTTTCTCGTGGGCGGCGTAACCCTTGACGGTTTCCACCAGGTTGGGAATCAAATCGTAGCGGCGCTTCAGCTGCACATCAATATCCGACCAGGCGTTGTCGCACTGTACCTTCAAGCGCACCAGCCCGTTGTACATTCCGATGACAAACACCACCAGCAGTACAACGATGACTAAAAGCGCCAGAATCATCACGGTCCTCCAGCATGCGGGCGGATGCAGGTCGGAGCTTCGCCCGCGGCCAAGCATACGGCCTGCGCTTATCCGTGTAAAGCGTACTGTACGAGTGTGGGAAGTCAGCTGCCCTTCTATTGTAATCAGGTAGAGGATCGCGCGAATTGCGGCCTGTTCGTTCTATTCGTAACGCAATGCTTGCATCGGATCCACGCGAATTGCCCGGCGTGCCGGCGTATATGCGGCAAGCAGAGCGAATGCGACCATGACCGCAGCGCCGAAAACGATCGGGACGACGCTCTGCACGGGAAGATCCGGGATCAGGTTCGCGACGAAGCGCTTGGCCCAGTACGCGATGAGCGCTCCGATCACCAATCCGACACCGCTTGTCGCGAGCGCCTCTCTGAGCACCATTCGGGTGATATCAGTGCGCGTCGCGCCCAGCGCCATGCGGACGCCGAACTCATTGATACGTCGAGCCACGGTATAAGCCAGCAGCCCATACAGGCCGAGGGCCGCGAGCACCGCACCGAGTACCCCGAACAAACCAGACAGCATGGCGATGAGGCGTTCCGGAACGATCGCGCCGTCCACCTGATCCGCCAGTGTCTTGACATTCTCGATGGCCACGGTCTTCAGGAACCCGCGCACCACGCGTCGCACGTCACGCGCCACAGCTTCCGGTTCAACCGAGGTCCGTAGCGCAAATTGGGAGGAATCAATCCCCAATTGGAAACTGTTGAAATAAACGAAGCGCAGCGCCGGGTCGCGCATATCCCCGGACTTCGAATCGCCTACGACACCCACGATTTCGAACGGCTGGCTGTCACCGTCGAACGTGATGTGTCTCCCGATGGGGCTGCCCTCGCGGAAAAAGTAGCGAGCAACTGTTTGATTGACAATCGCTACTGGCGGTCGGCCCTTGTCCTGGAAGCTGAAATCGCGGCCCATCACCAGCGGAATTCCGAAGGTCGCGAAGTATTTCGGCGCTACCCAATTTTCGGAGAGGAAGCGACGCTCCCCCGGCTTGGCCTGGTAGCCTTCCACGGTCGCGGGCTCCATCGCTCCTACCCCGGCCATCGGATAGAATCCGCATATGGTAGCCGAACGCACTCCCGGGATGGCTTCCAGGCGGCCTAACAGTTCTTCGTAAGCGCGGGACAATCCTGCGGGGTCATACCCGCTGCTGGCGGCGTTGAGCTCCATCAGCAGAACATGGTCGCGTTGGAACCCCAAGTCGAGGTGTTCCAGGTGTGACAGGTGGTGCACAAACAGACTGGCGGCGCTCAGCAGCGCAACCGAAAAGGCCACCTGCGCCACCACTAGGCCCTTGCCAAAAAGCCGCTGCACACGACTTTCGCCGGCCCTCGCAGACTCGCGAAGAAAAGTCACTGGGGTGGAGCGGAACGCCTGCCACGAAGGCGCCAGTCCGAACAGGACGCCCGTCAACAGAATGATCGTGGCGGTGAAGAGCAGCACTACCAAATCAGGACCTGCCTGGAGTTCGACGCGCTCCCGTCCGCTGCCCATGATGCGAACCAGCGCGCCTGAGCCCCAATACGCCAGCAAAATGCCGGGAAGTCCACCCGAGGCGGCAAGCAGCACGGACTCTGTCAATCCCTGCTGCAGCAGGCGCAAGCGGCTGGCGCCGAGCGAGACCCGCACTGCCATTTCCCGCTGACGCGCCACGCCGCGTGCCAGAAGCATGCTCGCCATATTGGCGCACGCGATCAGCAGGAGCAATGCCACCGCGGCCATCAGCGCCAGCGCTGGCTTCCCAAACTGATCGCGCAAATGCGAAAGGCCGCCCCCCGCCGGCTGAACTTCGATTTTCCAATCGCGAATGGTGCGATCGTCATTGGTTTCGAATTCCTTGTCTTGCGTCCACTGGAACAGCACGGCCATTTCCGCGCGGGCCTGGTCAATAGATACATTAGGCTTCAACCGCGCCGCCAATTTCAGCCAGTGGTGCGCGGTGGCGGCGTAGCTGGGGTACTGAAGTGTCAGTGGCAGCCAGATGTCTTGCTGGTTCGCCGGCTCCAGGCCAGCGAAGCCGCTGGGCGCTACTCCGACAATGGTCAGCGGGCGGTTGGCTTCAATGATTTGTCTGCCGATGACCGCGCGATCGGAGTTGAACCTCCTCTTCCAACAGGACCAACTCACCACTGCGACGTTGGCGGCCGAGCCCGAGGTGCCGTCTTCCGGGCCGATAAGGCGGCCGAGCGCTGGATTCACGCCCAGGACGGAAAAATAGTTTGGAGTCACAAAACCGCCTCGCACGGTTTCTGGTTCCAGCCCGTCGCCATGTATGACGAAGGGTGTGTCGGACGACGCAATCAGTCCCGAGAACACATGATTGTTCTCGCGGTAATGCTCGTAGTTTTGCCAATCGAAAGCGTTGAAGTGGTCCTGCCCCGGAGCTTTGAAAAGCAATTCCACCAGTCGTTCCGGATCGTGGACCGGCAGCATGCGCAGCATGAGGGCGTTGATCAGGCTGAAGATTGCGGTATTGGCGCCGATGCCGAGAGCGAGCGTCAGGACCGCAACCGCTGTGAAGCCCGGTGACTTGCGGAGCGTCCGCAGACCGTAATGAATGTCCTGGGCCAGAGTCTCAACGAAATGCGTGCCGCGCGCTGCACGGCATTCTTCCTTGGTCTTGTCCAGGCCACCAAATTCCAGCCGCGCACGGCGCATCGCCTCTGGCCGCGGCACGCCACGGCGCACCAAATCTTCGGCATACGCTTCCTGGTGAAAGCGCAACTCCGCATCCATCTCGGCGTCAATCCGCGAGCGCCACAGGATTGCACCTAGCCACGAACGCAGCCGACTCCAGAGCGTCACACTTCCTCCAGCGGTTTCTGCAGTTTCCGTGTCTTCACGTCTATCACTCGTACTTCAGCGCCACCACCGGATCCACCTGCATCGCCCGCCGCGCCGGAAAGTAGCACGCCGCGAGAGCAACCAGCGTCAGCAGGACCGACACAGCGACGAACGTGATTGGGTCCGTTGGCGAAACGCCGTAGAGTTGGCTGCTCATCAGCCGCGAAAGTAGCAGTGCTCCGGCGATGCCGATCGCTGAACCGGTCAGCGCCAGCACCAAGCCCTGCCGCAGGACAAGCGCCAGCACATCCGCGCGGCTCGCGCCCAGCGCAACGCGAATTCCAATCTCGTGTGTGCGCCGCGATACGGAATAACTCGTAACGCTGTAGATGCCCACCACTGCCAGCAGCAACGCCACTCCCGCAAACGATGCGAGCAGCAGCATGGCGAAGCGTTGCGGAGAAACAGAGGTGGAGACCCAATCGTCCATCGTGCGAATGTTTAATAGGGGTATGTCCGCGTCTACGTTGCGCAGGGAACTAGTAATTGATGGAATCGTGCTTACCGGGTCCAACCCAGTGCGCACGGCGAGAATCATCCCGAAGGAGCGCCAGCTGGCCCCCTTCGGAGGAGATAGTTGGCCCAGAGGCAGATAGAGAGTCGGAGAGGGGTGGGTCTCGTTGAGCGCTTGCAATTTGACGTCGGCCACCACGCCGACTACCACGCGCGCCACGTCTGGGAAAAAGTACATCGTCAGATGTTTGCCGACAGGATCCTCGTTCGGCCAGAAAAGCTTAGCCATGGATTGGCTGA
>DATEVZ010000204.1:0-17722 GCA_035258265.1 Candidatus Acidiferrales bacterium | reverse complement strand
CTTGCCTGGATGCGGAGTCAAATTCGATCGCGCTCATCGTCAAACACATGGCAGGAAACATGCGCTCTCGCTGGACTGATTTTCTGATCAGCGACGGCGAAAAGCCGAACCGGAATCGCGATACGGAATTCGAGGCACCGCCCCGGACCCGCGCCGAGTTGCTGGCGATGTGGGACGAAGGATGGAAGTGCATGTTCGAGGCGTTGGCGCCGCTCGGCGACGCCGATCTTGGCCGTACCGTGCTGATCCGCAATGAGCCGCACTCGGTGATGCAGGCGATTCAGCGGCAAGTCGCCCATTACTCCTACCACGTCGGCCAGATTGTTTTCTTAGCCAAGCACTGCGCTGGCGAACGATGGACGTCTCTCAGCATTCCGCGAGGAAAATCGACGGACGTTAATGCCCGCGTGCGCGGCGGGACGTCAAAGGCGTAGCGCGGCGATTTGACCTGTTCGCCCCTGCAATGAACAGATCGCGGCGATGGCACAGGCTACTAAGGGTTCTCTCCCGTAGGACCGCGCCTCTTGCTAGAATCGGCGGTGATGGGTGTCTTGGCCGTGCTTCCATTGCAACTCACTTCGTGCAGAGCGATGGTGTGCCCCATCGCGATACGCAATCGCATGGAAATTGAGGGGCCCGCGCAATGATCGCTCTGCAACTTTTCGCCGTTCTGGCGCTGGTGGGCATCAACGCATTTTTCTCGGCAGCGGAATTCTCTCTTGTGGCCGTGCGCCAGTCCCGTGTTCGCCAACTGGTGGAAAAGGGCGATGCGCGCGCCAAAGTCGTGGAGAGCCTGCTCACCGATCTCAGCCGTGTGGTTTCCGGAGTGCAAGTTGGCATTACGCTGGCGAGCCTCTCTCTCGGGTATCTGGGCGAAGTCACGCTCGCAGGGATTCTTAGTCCGCTGGTGCAAGCGATTCCACGCCCCTGGGCCGCGGTGATCGCGCACGGAGTAGCGCTGGCGATGGCCTTCGGGCTTTTGACGGTGCTGCAAGTTGTGCTGGGGGAACTGGTTCCCAAGAGCCTCAGCCTCGCGCGCGCGGAACGAGTCGCTCTACTCATCGCCCGCCCTTTCAACTGGTTTCTGCACACGTTCCGTTGGGCGATTGATTTGCTCGATGACTCGGCGGAGAAAATCGTGCGCGCGCTCGGCGTTATCTCGCCGCACAACCACACCCTGGTGCGTTCGACCGAAGAGTTGCAGGTGATGATTCAGCAAGCTCGCGACCGTGGCCTTCTGCCCGCGGCCGAAGTGAAATTCATTCAAGCCGCGATGGAGTTGGGGCAAATCCAGGTCCGCGAAGTGATGGTTCCACGCCCCGACGTGCACGCGCTGCCCGCTGGTGCCAGCCTGGAAGACACCATGACGATGTTTGCGACAACCCAACGCTCGCGTATTCCGGTTTACGAAGGCTCGCTCGATCACATCCTGGGTTTTGTGCACATTAAGGACATGATCTGGGTGCTTCTGGATCGCACACGCCGTGCGGAGGACAAGCAACCGTTGCCCGAGTTCAATCTGCGCGCGGTCGTGCGCGACGCGCTGATCGTGCCGGAGACCAAGCCCGTTAGCGAGTTACTACTAGAATTTCGTTCGCGGCGCACCGGCCTGGCTATGATCGTGGATGAATTCGGCAGCATTCTCGGGCTCGCCACACTCGAAGACATCCTCGAGCAAATGGTCGGCGAAATTCACGATGAATTTGACGTGGTCGAGCGCCCGCTGACGTTGCCCGACGGTGGGATGATTTTCGACGCGGCGATCAAAGTCCGCGAATTGGAAGCGCGTTACAACATCGTACTTCCCGAAGACCCATCGTACGAAACTGTAGGCGGATTCGTGCTCAATCGTCTCGGCTTTATTCCACGCGGAGGAGAAAGCTTTGAGACCGACGGCTATCGTTTCACTGTGATGGAAATGGATCACCGGCGCGTTTCGCGGTTGAAAATTAAGCCACTGCGCGCGGCGAATGCGCCCGCGTCCTCGGGGGGCTCAGCGCTGGCCGTCGAACAGCAGCCGAATGTCGATAGCCCGCAAAGGCACGAATCCGCGCCGAAGGAATCGAGCATGTCTGAATCAGTCGAATCAGGTAGTGACGCCAAGGCGCGGCGCGCAGCACGCAGCTCTTCTTCAGCGGGTTCATCGCCTAAATGATCCGCTACATTTCACTGCGGCTCCTTTTTGCATTGCCCGCTCTATGGCTAATTGTCACGATGGTTTTTCTGTTGGCGCATATTGTTCCAGGTGATCCCGTGGCGCAAATGTTGGGCGAGGGGGCGCGCGCCGACGATTTGCAGCAGTTGCGCCATGCTTTGGGGCTCGATGTGCCGATTCCCATCCAATATGGACGCTACCTGAAGGGCGTGCTGCACGGAAATCTCGGCGAGTCGTTCCGTTTTCAGCAGCCCGTGACAACAGTGATCCTTGAACACTACCCGGCGACTCTGGAATTGGCTGCCGTGGCGCTAGGTGTGTGCATATTGATCGGAATTCCAGCGGGCGTGCTCGCCGCGCACAAACGCGGCGAAAAAGCCGATCACGCAGTAGGAGTGCTCACGCTCTTCGGCCTCTCCCTTCCCAACTTTGCGCTCGGCCCGGTGCTGATGCTGGTATTTTCAGTGGTTCTCGGCTGGCTCCCCGTGACGGGACGCGGCGGGATGCCACACTTAGTCCTTCCCGCATTCACGCTCGGCGCGGCGCTGGCGGCGATTCTGACGCGCATGGTGCGCACGTCGGTGATCGAGGAACTTTCCGCCGACTACGTGCGCACGGCGCGCGCCAAGGGCGTATCGGAATCGGGGGTCCTTTTCCGCCATGCGCTGCGTAACGCGCTCATTCCCATTCTCACAATCTTGGGGCTGCAATTTGGCACTTTGCTCGCGGGAACAATCGTCACCGAAACCATTTTTTCCTGGCCGGGGATCGGCCATCTAACTGTCCAAGCAATCAACGCGCGCGATTATCCTTTGCTGCAGGGCTGCATCCTGCTAATCGCGGTGTCCTACGTAGTCGTCAATTTGCTCACGGACCTGGTGTACGCCGTCGTGGACCCGCGGGTGCGGTTCGAATGACAATTTTTCTCCAGGAACTCGCGCGCGAGCTCAGAGAATTCCTGCGCCGCAGCAGTTTGGGACGCTGGGGGTTTGGACTCACCTTGCTTTTGCTGATCGTGGCGCTGTCAGCGCCGTCGATCGCGCCCTACGATCCGATAGCGCAGAATTTGCCGGCGCGGCTAGCCGCGCCAAGCGCCGCGCACTGGATGGGCACCGACGAGCTTGGCCGCGACATTCTTTCGCGCATCATTTACGGAACGCGCGTTTCGATGCTGGTCAGTGTGAGCGTTGTCTTCGGCGCGGGAATCATCGGACTGGCGATCGGGGCGGTGTCAGGCTATTTCGGTGGATGGTTCGATCGCCTGGTCAACATAGTGCTGATCAACGCCTTTCTCTCGTTCCCGGGAATTTTGCTGGCGATTGCTTTTGCGGCATTCCTTGGCCCCGGTCTGGACAAAGTAATTCTCGCGCTTGTCGTCACGGGGTGGGCTGGCTATGCGCGTCTCGCGCGCGCTCAGGTTTTGCAAGCGAAGGAAATGGAATATGTTCTCGCTGCGCGTTCCCTGGGTGCATCGCACACGCGCATTTTGATCAGGCATCTTTTGCCCAATATCGTGCAGCCGTTGCTGGTGCAGGCCACCATCGCCATGGCCGGTGCGATTCTTGCGGAATCCACGCTGAGCTTTTTGGGTGTAGGAGTTCTGGCGCCGATGCCGAGTTGGGGGGCGATGCTGAATGATGCGCGCGGCCACCTCTTCGACGCGCCGCATCTGGTGATTTTCCCGGCGCTGGCGGTGATGACAGCCGTCCTGGCGTTTAATCTTCTCGGTGACGCTCTCCGCGATTGGATGGACCCGCGCATGCGTTCATACCTAATCGTCACCTCTCTGGCTCGATAAGTCACACGATTTTTCGACAGATGCCAATCGTCGTTTAAAGTCGTGTAGAATGCCGACATCTTCCGAAAGACAACGTTAGTACTCAGCGGGCGCTTGGGATTTCCGCTTTGCTTCGCCCCTGCCTTGCGCTTCGGACGCAAGGGTCAGCAAGCGTGACTCGCCTCATCCGGGAATCCTCTACTGGGACCGGGCGGCGAGTCGAACAGGAGAGTGAACGTGGATGCAATGGGCAGCGCGTTCCTAATTTTGCTGGGGATTGTGTGTTTCCTGGTTCTCGTCGTGATCTTAGGCTCGTTCTTCACGGTCGAGACGGCACAGGTGGCCATCGTGCAACGGCTGGGAAAGTTCGCGCGCGTTGCCGGCCCGGGATTGAATTGGAAGACGCCGATTCTCGAAAACGTGGTCCAGCGCATGAGCATGAAAGTTCAGCAGTTCGAAGTTCAAGTTGAAACGAAAACACAAGACAACGTGTTCGTCCAAATCCCGGTTTCGATTCAGTACAAGGTAATCCCGGACTCGGTCGAATCCGCTTTCTATAAATTGTCTGACCCGGTGAAGCAAATTGAATCCATGGTTTACAACGTGGTCCTGGGCCACGTGCCAAAAATGAAGCTGGACGACACATTCCTGAACCAAGCCGACATTGCCGGCGACCTGAGAGATAGTCTGGACGCGTCGATGAAAGAGTACGGCTACTCCATCGTGAAGGTTCTGATTTCAGACATCGTCCCCGACCAGAAGGTAAAAGCGGCAATGAACGACATCAACGCCGCGCAGCGTGAGCGGGAAGCGACTGTGTCCCGCGCGGAGACGAACAAGCTGCTCCTGGTGAAGCAGGCCGAGGCTGAAGCCGAATCGAAACGGCTGCAAGGAGAAGGCATCGCGAATCAGCGGAAGGCCATCATTGCAGGATTGAAAGACTCGGTCGAGGACTTCGCGAAAACGGTGCCGGGTTCAACGCCGCAGGACGTGATGCAGCTGGTTTTAATGACCCAATATTTCGACACGTTGAAAGAAATTGCGGCAAACGATCACAGCAACACGGTCTTGATCCCGCATACGCCGAACACTCTTACGGACCTGTTCAGCCAGATTCGCAATGCAATCATCACCGGCGCGGAATTGACCAATCACTCGGTGGCATCTGCGTCGACGCCAGTAGAACGATGAAGCCCAAACTCGGCGCAGTCAATTCGATTAGGCGGGAGCAATCTCGATCGTGACTTCAGCGCCGCGGGCAATACCTAGCGCACGAGCCGCGCTGCCTTTATTCACGCACAGCTCCAGGTAGCCGCCGGAACCGATGATCGCGAAGGGTTCTCCCGGGGTCCCCAGCGCAAACGTTGGCAACAGCTTCTTGATCTCCGCATTACCGGCGCGAATCGTAAATTTCGCGTCTGGCGCGACCAGAGCCGGCGTTTCCTCGCCCTTCAAGTTGGTGATCAAATTTCCAAAATGATCGAGTCGCAAAACCACGCACTTGATCGAATTTCCGTTCACCTTGGGCTTGGGGATGCTGAAGCGGACAAAATCCTCAATCGCCTCGCCGAAGCTGGCTGTCTGCCAATTTTTCGAGAGCCACGCAGCCACCGGCGCAAAAATGTCACGGCCATGAAATGTATTGCTCACCGGATGACGAAAATAGTGTTCTGAGGTTACGTGCCAGGCGTAGAGCGATTCCGACTGATCGTAGACGGCGGAAAGCACCCCATTATCGGGAGCCACAAAATAGTGCTGATCGCCGGCCACCAGAATCGGGCGCCGCTGGGTGCCCACTCCGGGATCAACCACCACCATGTGAATCGTCTTGGGTGGGAAAAACTTGTAGAACTGGCTCACCGTGAGCGCGCCATCCAGAATATCGTGCGCAATGACGCTGTGCGTGATGTCCACGATATTCACTTCCGGGTTGATGCTCAGGATCACGCCTTTGAGCACTCCCACCAGATGGTCGCTGATGCCATAATCCGTGGTCAAAGTGATAATTGGCCGCGCCAAGTCTCGCCCCCGTGATTCGCGCGGCGCAAGCGTAACTATTCTCATGCCGCGTCCTTCGACGCTAGCGGACGCTCGCGGTGCTGTCAAGGCAGTCTGCGCCTTACAGTTACTCACAATTGGCGTGCTCGGAATGAGGTCCGTTGTGAAGACGAGCCTAGATTGATAGGGAGTTCAGCCACTGGGCGGGCAAGCAAATACCCGCAACCGCAGACTCAATGGGAACGGGTATGGCGCAGGCCACGCGGCGGCTAAGAAGACACCGACGCGCAGCCCGACCGATCTCGATACTACTGATTCTCGCTCTTGCGCCGAAGAACAGAAATACCGCCCAAACCGAGCAGTCCCGCGCTCAGCAAAATAAGAACGCCGGGCTCCGGCACCTTCGTACCCTTATCGCATTTCTTTGGTTTGTTATCGCTGCTCTTACAGCCCTGGGCGCTCGGGTCCGCTTGGGCGGCGACGGGTGCAAGTAGAGCCAAGCCAAGAGCCATAACCAACGCAACATTTTTCATCATTATCCCCCGGTCTTGCCTGAATGTTGCTCCCGGACTCAACCACGCGCGACCGGGCGAGCTGCTTATTGCACATATCCTGCCAAAGTGCCGGCTTCGTCGCAGCCACAAACTGCCAAGATTCCAAACGAGTTCGGCGCCATGTTCGTTATGGGCGGTACGATTACCCTACAATTCGATGCACATATGTGTACTAGGCGTTCTCTCAGCGTCTCCTGAACCTATCGGAGGGCTGTTACGACATGCCCTGCGCCGTCGCCGACAGGGATCGAGCCGCCCTCACCAGACGTTTCTTGACCGTCCTCGCTGCTAACGCTATTCTGCAAGTGCGCCACTTTCTGTCATGCATATTTACCTCGATTACAACGCAACCACCCCCGTGGACCGCGAGGTTCTCGAGGCCATGCTGCCGTATTTCAGCGGCAGCTTCGGCAACGCGAGTTCGATCCACTCGGCGGGACAGCGCGGGCGAGCTGCGGTGGACGCCGCGCGCGAATCGGTCGCAACTCTGCTGGGCGCCAAGCCGTCGGAAATTGTATTCACCTGCGGTGGGACGGAAGCCGACAATTTGGCGCTTTTCGGCACCGTGGCGCACTGCGTTCAGCCGCGCAAGCACATGGTCACCACGGCCATCGAGCATCACGCCGTGTTGAATTGCGCGGAGGCGCTCGAAAAGCAAGGCGTGGATGTGACCTACGTTCCGGCGGGCCGCGATGGCATCGTTGACCCCGACGAAATTCGCGAAGCCATCCGCCCCGAGACCGTCCTGATCAGCGTGATGCTTGCGAACAATGAGACCGGCACGATTCAGCCCATCGAAGAGATTGGGCGCATCGCCGCCGAGGAAGACATTTATTTCCATTGTGACGCCGTGCAGGCCGCCGGCAAGTTGCCTCTCGACGTAAATCGTCTCGGCATGGATTTGCTCTCGATCTCCGCACACAAAATCTATGGACCGAAGGGCGCGGGGGCTCTCTACGTCCGCACAGGCACGGAGCTTGAGCCGATTTTCCATGGCGGCCATCACGAACGTGATCGACGGCCGGGCACGGAAAATGTTCCCGGTCTCGTTGGTCTGGGTAAAGCGGCGGACTTGGCCATTAAGAATTTGACGTCCGACGCGGCGCGTATGGCAGCGCTTCGAGACAAGTTCCAGTCGGCGTTGCTGTCGCTGCCAGGAGTACACATCAACGGCGACCCGCATCATCGCGTAGCAAACACTTGCAACCTGTCGTTCGACGCCGCGGGTGGGGAAGCGCTGGTCATAGCGCTCGACCTGCAAGGAATCTCCTGTTCCACTGGCGCAGCCTGCTCCTCCGGCGCCGTGGCGCCCTCGCATGTGCTGACCGCCATTGGCCTTTCGCCTGAGCGGGCGCGCTCGAGTTTGCGCTTCAGCCTGGGGCGGCCGACGACGCCCGAAGAGATCGATCGCGCGATTGAAATCATCCCCGCAGTGGTCGAGCGTCTGCGCGCGCTGTCACCACTAAGCGTGCACGCGGCGACGTAACGTCAGGGTCTTACCGGCAGTTTCGCTGAAATTCAGATACAATAATTTGCGTTAGCACTATGTCTGCAAGCGTACAACTTGAGCCTTCGATTCGCGCCACGAGAGTCAGTCCGGCCGCTGGCAGCGTCGCTGTAGCCGTGAGCGGGGGTGTGGACAGCTCAACTGTTGCAGCTATCTTGCACGAACGCGAACAGACGATTGTAGGCCTCACGATGCAGCTCTGGAACCAGCGCCGCTTGCCACAACTCCAGAATGTCGGCGGACCGGCGCAGCATCGTTGCTGTTCGCACGATGATGTTTACGACGCGCGCCGCGTCGCAGAGCATCTGGGCATTCCTTTTTACGTTGTGAATTTCGAGCGCGAATTCGAACTGACCGTGATTCAGCCGTTCGTCAATGATTACCTCGAAGGCCGCACGCCCATTCCGTGCACCATGTGCAACAACCACGTGAAGTTCGATCAGTTGCTCGTCACCGCGCGGCAGATCGGCGCCGAGCGCATCGCCACAGGACATTACGCGCGCGTGCGTCACAATCAGGAAACGGGCCGCTACGAGTTGTTGCGCGCCGTGGACGAATCCAAGGACCAAACCTACTTTCTATTCGGCCTCACACAAGAGCAACTGGCTCGCACCGATTTCCCGTTGGGTGAACTTTCGAAGCACGAAGTGCGCGAAATTGCTCGTCGCCTGCAGGTGCCTGTCGCGGAGAAGCCGGAAAGCCAGGAAATTTGTTTCGTGCCTACGGGCAACTACGTGAAGTTCATCGAGGGATATTTGCAGGAGCAGGGAAGCAAGCTGTCCGAAGATTCCGGCGATATCGTTACGACATCAGGTGAGGTGTTGGGCCGCCACAACGGATTGCATCATTACACTGTCGGCCAGCGCAGGGGTTTGGGAATAGCTGGGGGGCGCCCAATGTACGTTGTCGCGCTAGACCGCGCGCGAAATCGCCTGGTGATTGGCGAAGACCAAGAACTGCGCAGCACAACCTGCGAAGTCCGCGACGTCAATTGGATTCCTTACGTGCTACCTGATGGTCCCGTGGAGGCGATGGTGCGGATTCGAAATCGCCACGAACCCGCCGGAGCAGAAATCGCGCCGCTGGATGCCACTACCGCGCGGGTGACGTTCCGCCAGGCTCAGCGCGCCATCACCCCAGGCCAGGCCGCGGTATTTTATTCAGGCGAAAAAGTCCTCGGCGGCGGCTGGATCCGCTGACAACCGCCTTGACGGGATTTTGTTCGGGAGCGATACGTCCTACGGCGAGGAATCACGTCAGATAAATAATTCTTCGTCTTCTTCCGCGGCGGCTTCGGACGCCGGCCTGCGTTCCTGCTGATTACGCAAAATATCCAGGCCCACTTTAATGCCCTTCATCACGGCGGAGGCCTGTCGGATGGGCCCCCACAAAGTATTGCGGAACTTGCTGCCGGCTTCGTCCACCACTTCGAGCGCGCCGGTAAGAATCTGGTCGGCGCGGATCACTTGAATGCGCAGGCGCTCGATCGTCTCGGTGACGATACGGTCCATCTTCTGGGCTTGTCCGCGCGCAATGCGCGTGATTTCAGCGGTGTCGCCCATGACGCTCGAGAGGCGGCCCTCGGAATCTTCCAGAATGCGATTGACGCGCGTGAGGATGGGGTCCACGCGACCCTGCAGGTCATTAGCGATCCGGGTAAACTCTCGCATGGACGTTTTTAACTGCAAAAACATCCCGAGCAGGATCGCCATCTGTATCACGATGGCGATCGCCGCGATGAGGATGAAAAATTCTACCCAGCCGGGCATGGAACTCCTTGGCGTGGCTTAGGAAGCTTTGGATTCCCTCTTGTAGGTGTCTTTTCCAGCTTCGACGGCCGTGGACAGGGCGTCCTTTTGACGCGACATGATCTCTTTGCTGCGCTCGAGCAAGTCTTCGGCGCGTTCGCGCAGTTCGCGCGCTTTCTTCTGCGCGTAATCGCGGCCTTCGTCCGCCTTACCGGACAAGTATTCGCGCGTTTCGTCGCCGGATTTCGGTGCGAAAAGAATCCCGACCAGCGCTCCTATGCCCAATCCAACGAGAAAAAAGCTGACCCTTGAACCCACATTATTGTCCGCCATTATGCACCTCCGAACCTGACAGTAGCATAGGCTTCTCAACCGAGGCAAGCAAACCGAGAAAGCCGAGGCGTTCCTACGCTAGAACGATTCCCATCGGCGCGGCTCTAGGCATGCGGAGCTTGTTGAGATTTCGCGCTGTTTCGTAGTGCTTCGAACACGCGTAGAGCTTGCGCGCGCGGGATTTCCGCGGCGAGATCCTCGACGCTGAGATTCTGCAGTTGCGTGACGCTGCCGAACCGGCTTAGGAGTTTTTGCGCCGTCCGCGGGCCGACGCCCGGAATTTCCGTCAGCGATGTACGCAGGCGGCGGTTCGACCTTCGCTGGCGATGGAATGTTACGGCAAAGCGGTGCGTTTCATCGCGAATCTGCTGGATCAGGTGCAGCACTGGCGAATGACGCTCGAGTACGACCGGCTCGTCTTCACGGCCAAGAATGTAAAGTATTTCTTCTTTTTTCGCGATGCTGGCCATCGGCTGGTTGATGATCGCGAGCTTTTCCAGCGCCTTCGCGGCTGCGTGCAATTGCCCAATGCCTCCGTCAATCAGGATCAAGCTCGGCATCGGCTTATTCTCCTGCTGCAGACGGTGGTAGCGCCGCTCCACGGCTTCCTGCATGCTGGCGAAATCGTCGCGCAGAATTCCGGCGGATTTTTCGCTGCCTTCCGGCATGGCCTCGCCGCGAATGATGAACTTCCGGTAATCGGATTTCTTCATGCGTCCCGCTTCCCAAACGACCATCGAAGCCACTGTATCGGAACCCTGAATGTGCGAAATATCAAAACATTCGATGCGTTTTGGCGGTTCGGGCAGGCCCAGTGCGGATTCGAGAGCCTCAACAATCGCAGCGGAGCTGGGCTTCAAGACGCGAAAACGCTGAATGAACGAGTGCTGCGCGTTCTTTTCCACCAATTCGAGGAAAGCGTGCTTCTGCCCACGCTGCGGATTCAGAATTTCCACGCGATGCCCGGCTTTCTCGGTCAAGACTTCCTCGATCAGCGCACAATCCTCGAATCCCAAGGGCGTATGGATGTAACGCGGTAAATATGCGGCATCGAGATAGAGCTGCTTGATCAGCGACGGCAAAAATTCGGCGGGATCGAATTCGTCCATGTCTTCCCAGTAGAAATCGCGCCGGTCCACTGCGCGTCCTCCACGCAAATGGAATAAATTCACGGCCACCTGCGGCGGTTCGGCGTACCAGGCGAGCACGTCGGTATCGTCTCCGGACGCCGCTGCAATTTTCTGGCGTTCTTCCATTTCCGCGAGCGTGCGCAAAAGGTCGCGATACCCCGCCGCTTCTTCGTAGCGCTCCGACTCCGAAGCTTGACGCATGCGCTGTTCGAGGCTATGCGCCAAGTCGCTGCGGCGGCCTTCGAGAAATAGACGCACATCACGCGCCGCCTCAGCGTAGCGTTCGTCGGTAACCAGCCCCGCGACGCACGGGCCCAGGCAGCGGTGAATGTAGTATTGCAAACAAGGCCGCGGATGCGAGCGCGTCAGATCCACTGTGCACGACGGCACCAGGAAATGTTTGTGGATCAGATTCACCAGCTGATATGCGAGCCGCGCAGGGAAGTACGGGCCAAAATAAATCGAGCCGTCTTTCTTCAGTCGCCGCGTGACATACACGCGCGGATATTTTTCGTACGCCGTGTATTGAATGTAAGGATAAGTCTTGTCGTCGCGGAGCAGGACGTTGAACTTCGGCTTATGCTGCTTGATGAGATTATTTTCAAGCGCCAGCGCCTCTTTTTGATTGTCAACGACGATGTAATCGACGTCCGCGATCTCGCGCACCAGCGAGCCGGTCTTGGCATCCTGCCAGTGCGATTCCAAGAAGTAAGAGCGTACGCGGCTACGTAGCGAATTCGCCTTGCCGACATAGAGAATCGTTCCGCCGGCGTCCTGGAACAGGTACACCCCCGGCTGCGTAGGGAGTTGCGCGACTTTTTCTCGAAGTTCCATTCCGGCGAGTTACAATATTCAAGCAGGCTGCGGTTCAGTGCTACCCACCGGCTTGCGTGCAACTTTCATTCTAGCAAACGCAGTCTAAACGTAGCGAGGAAGCCGGATGCGACTCAGCACCGCAAAATTTGCATTTTTGACCCTGTTGTTGGCGGCGCTGCCCGCAGTTCCTGTCTGTTTCGCCCAACAAGATCAGCCCCAACAATCCCAACCGCCGTCTACGCCTCCGCAGCAGGAACCACAAAAGCCGGCAAAGCCGCAGCCTCCTCCAAGTCCGCCTCCGAACCAAGACGATTCAAATCAGGAGTCGTCGTCAAAGAAAGTATTGCCGCCCGACGACGAATCCGCGAAGAAAGAAACAGCGCATGCTTCCAAGCCCGGGGTTTTGCCTCCAGAAGACGATCCCGCCTGGGACCCCTTTCACGCGCAGCAGGATATCGACGTTGGCACCTTCTACATGCACAAAGGCGATATCGACGCGGCGATTTCACGGTTTGAAGACGCCATCCGTTTGCGCGCTAATTTCGCCAAACCGCGTTTGTTGCTGGCCGAAGCCTACGAGAAGAAGGGCGACAAGTCCGAAGCCATCCGCTACTACAAGCAATATCTGAAGGTCCTGCCGGACGCGCCCGACGCCAAAAAAGTGCAAAAGAAAATCGAAAAGCTCTCCGCCGAGAAATAGCAGGAACCCGCGCCGCTTTTACGAACTCGCCGTTACGCCAAGCACATTGTGGAGTGCGGCGGCTTGCCGCCGCCTTTGAGCAGTTTCGCACGGCAACAAGGCGATCATGGCGAGGCTCGCCTCGCCCATCATTTGGTTCGTGCAACGCTACCCTACGTTGGCAAAAGTGGCGGCAAGCCGCCGCACTCCAAAGAAAAATCAGCGAACGGGGAAGCGATCGAGGAACTTCATGGCGCGATTGTAGTCCGCAAACTTTTTCTCTTCCTTGCGAAACGCCGAACCGTGCGATTCGCGCCTGCAACGCGCAAACCGCATGGGATGTTTTACGTGCAGCATCTCGTGGTACATCACGTAGCCCACCACAAATTCGGGGACGCGCTCCCGATCGAGCTGACGATTGATCACGATTTGCTGCAATGCCGGATCGAAACAGCCCAGCAAACTGCTCCACACGCGCCGGCTCCAACTCAGCCGCGGCTTTTCGAGTTCACCGCCGAAATACCGCGCGTTCAGCCGTTCAAACAATGAATCAAGGTCGTGATGCGCGCCTGCCGGCCGGTGCTCCATGCGCCGCGCGCGCCGTTGGCGCAATGCGAGCAATCGCCGTCGCGTAGTTCCGGCATAGGAGAATTTGCGGTAAGTCTCCAGCAATTCCTTGGGAGGTTGCCGGCGATACAAACGCCCGAGCAGAATCGCAGCCGTCGCTTCCACGACCGGATGCGGAGCATCATGCAACGCGTCTGACAAGCGAACGTAAGCGGTATCTTCACGAAGCCGAATTGTGTGCGTCAAATCCGTGTACGGATGATATTCCACCACGAAGTGCGGCGGCCGCCCTTCGCAGCCGAGGCGCGTGTAAATCCTCTGAAAAATCCGCTCGCCGCCGGGCACCAGATTTTTCACTCGATGTTTCACGAAGGCTTTCTCCGCACCGGCACGGGCGTCAATTCCTTGGACGCTTTGTCCGCGTCAGAAAGCGCGTCTTTGGTTCCTTCGATCGCGTCTTGCAGAGTGTCCTTATAAGTCTCGTATTCCGGACCGCCTTTATCAATCTTTTCGAGGACGGCCAGAAATTCCTTGCCTTTCGATTCGATTAGTTTCAACTGCCCGCGAATATCAATTTGCTTTTCTCTTGCCAGGCCGATTTGATCGGCGGCGTCATCCATGC
The DNA here is from genome assembly GCA_035258265.1 of Candidatus Acidiferrales bacterium. Taxonomy (GTDB): domain Bacteria; phylum Acidobacteriota; class Terriglobia; order Acidiferrales; family UBA7541; genus Palsa-295. The sequence goes on along the minus strand of DATEVZ010000204.1, from coordinate 3,836 downwards.
ATCCGACATAGGCATTTAGCAGACCGTTCAAAATCTCAGCGCGCCGTCCTTCCGGCACGGTGCGAGTGAGTTCGTATTGAAATTTCTTCAGCCGGTCGTCCGCAAAAGAAATATACAGCTTGATGCGTTCGGGCGGCGTGACCGCATCGCGGATTTTGTCGGCCTCCGTTTCGGACAAGTAATCCTTCTGCGGATCCTGCCTTGACCTCGCAGGCGCCGCGCCCGTCGAAGCCACCAACAGAACGGAAAGCGTTGCGAACATTACAGTGCAGAAACGCATATCGAACTCCTAAACCTTCGGTTTGGAAGGCTCTGGGACCCTATCTGGACGCTTCGGGAAAAGTTGATGAATGAGTTGCCCGTCCATTTTTTCCAGGTCATCGCGAATTTCCTGAAAGGGCTTTTGGTCGTCAGCCGCCTGACCGATCAAGATATCATCCAGCCGGCGCACTGACTCGCGAACGGAAATCTGCAGCTGCCGGTAGCCGTCGGGATGTTGCTCGGGGTCGCGTTTCTTTCCATCGAGCGCTTCCTGCGCGGCGTGGGCTTCATCGCGCACTTGGCCGGCGATCGCAGCCGCATCGGAAAGATTGCCCGCGGCAATCTGGTTCTGTATTTCGCCGAATTCCGCATCCGCCAGTCGCGGCAAAATTTTCGCCTTCCGCACAGGATCCGTTTCTTTTTGGAAACGGACCCGCAATTCCGGCACGCGATCCTGGTCCACGGCCGAACTCGCTACCAGGACAATCGCTAAGACCGCCCAGCCAACGCCAACTTTTGCGAACAATGCACTACCTCTTCTTGTTCTGGAGCTCGCGAGTCAGTGTCCGTGCGCGCGCAGCGGCTTCGAAGTACATGTCGCTGTTCTCATCTTTATTCAATTGCAGAAATTTCTGATATGCCTCAAGAGCCGAAGCCGCCTGTCCCAGTTTATCGTAACAAGTGGCGCGAATGAACCAACTTCCCAGCGGCAGTGTTTCACGTTGCGCCAAAAGATCCAGGCCATGCAACGCGGCGGGATAATTCTTGTTCAGATATTCCGCGGCTACCAGGTCGGTGAGCACATCGTTCGAAGTCGGGTTCATTTTGATGGCGACAACCAACTCGTTCACGGCGTTCGGATAGTCTTTATTTTCCATGTAGGCGTGTCCGAGTTGCGCGGCAAGGTTCGGATCGTTGGGCGCCAGCGCGACAGCGTTCTTCAGAACCGGAATCGATTTGTCGTACTCTTTCTTGCGAAAGTAAATCAGCGCGCGCAGCCGCAACGCACGAAGGGACTCGGGGCCGCCAGCGGCCGCGCGGTCGAGCTCGGCCAGGGCATCATCGTCTTTGCCCGCGTCGACCAACAGGGCAGCATGCTCCAGCCGCATGGCCGCGTCGTTCGGATGAGCGTCCAAATACACGCCCAGTTCCGTCGCCGCCTCGTCATTCTTTTTTTCTGCGATTAGCGCTTGCAGCAATCCTTTGTGCGCCTGACTTGCCGCTTCGCCACTGGGCTGCAGTGCGATCGCCTCGCGAAACGCTGCTTCGGCATCACCCGCGCTGCCGGTTCGCAGTAGCGCGAAACCCAACGAGTTGCGGATGTCAGCGCTCTTCGGGTCCAGCTTCGCGGCAGCCTCATACTGTTCGATCGCCAGCGAATCCTTTTTGGCGGCTTCCAACGCGACGCCCAGGAGCCACTTCGTTCGCGCGTCTTCGGGCATTAGCTCGGCGGCGTGCTGCAGCGGCTCAATGGCCGCCGCGGGATCGGTGGGAATCAGAGTCAATCCAAGATTTTGGTACGCGGAAGCCAACTTCGGATCGAGCGCAATCGCTTTTTCGTATTCCGTCTTCGCATCCGCCGGACGTTGCAGGGCTGTGTACGCGTAACCGAGATCGTAGTGCACCACAGCGTCGTCTGGTTTTTTGGCTATATAGGCCTGATAGTCGCTCGCAGCAGTTGCGTAGTCTTGTTTGTTCACGGCATCCTGCGCGGCGGTCAGCAGGCGATTCAGTTCGGCTGAGGCGGGATCCTGTGGAATTAATTTCTTTGAAGTGCCGACGGTTTGAGCGGCTGTGAAGTAGTGGTCAGCGCCGAAAAAGGCGCTCAAAAGGCAAAACGTGAGCGGCCTGATGATTCGTTTCATTCGGTCTGAGGACTCAACGGAGACGCGGCGGTCTTGGCCTCGGCTGAGTGATTGCCGTGATTTGCACCGTTGTGCGAATTCAGCACGCGGGCCAGAAATTTTCCGGTGTGCGATTGCGGATTGCGCGCCACCTGCTCGGGAGTTCCCGCAGCCACCACGCGCCCGCCCGCTTCGCCGCCTTCCGGACCGAGGTCAATCATCCAGTCCGCCGATTTGATCACGTCCAGATTGTGCTCGATGATCAGCACCGAAGCGCCGCCCTCGATCAATTTTCGGAATGCCGTCAACAGCTTCTGTATATCATCGAAATGCAGGCCGGTCGTAGGCTCGTCGAAGATATACAGGATGCCGCTGTTTTCCTGCCGGGTGAGATGCGCGGCCAGTTTCAAACGTTGTGCCTCGCCGCCGGAAAGCGTCGTGCCGGATTGCCCCAGCCGCAAATAGCCCAGGCCGACCTCTTCCAGAACGTGGAGTTTGGAAGTGACTTTGGGATGCGCGGCGAAAAACGCGAGTGCTTCGCGCACCGTCATTTGCAGCACGTCGTGAATATTCTTTTCCTTATAACTCACGTCCAGCACGCTGCTCTTGTAACGCGTGCCGCGGCATTCTTCGCAGACCAGTTCCACGTCCGCAAGAAACCGCATTTCGACGGTCACGGTTCCGTCGCCCTGGCAAGCCTCGCAGCGTCCGCCCGGAATGTTGAATGAAAAGTGTCCTGCAGTGAACCCGCGCTTTTTTGCTTCGGGTGTGGACGCAAACACCTCGCGAATCGGATCGAACGCCTTCAAATAAGTCGCGGGATTCGACCGCGGCGTTCGCCCAATGGGCGATTGATCCACCATTTCCACCGCAGTGAGCGCCGCATCGCCTTCGAGCCGGTCGCAAGACTCTCGCCAATTCCCACCGGTCCGCTTGGCCTGCAGCGCTTTGTACAGGACGTCGTAAACCAGCGTGGATTTGCCGGAGCCCGAAACGCCGGTAACCGCGACGAGTAGCCCGAGCGGAATCATCACGTCCACGGCCTGCAAATTGTGGCTGTGTGCGCCGAAAATCTTCAGGAATTTGCCCTGCGGCTTGCGGCGCCGCGCTGGGATGGCAATTCTCAACTCGCCGCGCAGATAACGACCGGTCAGCGAGTGCGCGTCCTTCAGCATTGCGTCGCGCGTGCCCGCAAAGATTAGCCTCCCGCCGTGTTCGCCCGCGCCTGGACCCAAATCAAGCACATGATCGGCGGCCATGATCGTGTCCGGATCATGTTCCACCACCAGCAGGGTATTGCCCAGGTCGCGCAAACCCTTCAGGATTTCGATCAGACGATTCGTGTCGCGCGGATGCAGTCCGATCGAAGGCTCGTCCAGCACATAGAGCGCACCCACCAGATGCGAGCCCAACGAAGTGGCCAGCTGAATACGCTGGGCTTCGCCGCCGGATAGCGTGGAGGTCAGCCGGTCGAGCGTCAGGTAGTCCAGGCCCACATCATCGAGAAACCGGAGGCGCTGCTGAATTTCTTCCAATACCTTTTCAACGATCGTAACTTCGGGATCGCTCAGTTGGAGCGTGCTGAAAAATGGCCGCGCTTCTTTTACGGTCATCTGGCAGACTTCGGTGATCGAACGCCCCGCGATTTTCACGGCGCGCGCTTCGGCGCGCAGCCGCGTGCCGCCGCAATCCGGACAAGTGGCATAGCCGCGGTAGCGGCTCAGGAAAACG
>DATEVZ010000203.1:0-9825 GCA_035258265.1 Candidatus Acidiferrales bacterium | reverse complement strand
TGACTTCGCCCAGATACCCGAGAGAGAGGCTCGCCAGCGTAATGCCAACTTGCACTCCGGAAACCACGCGGCTGAGATCGGTGAGCAGGCTTTCCACGACTTTGGCGCGCGCATCGCCCTTTTCCACCAGCTGGCGAACACGGGACTGGCGCACGGCCACAAGAGAGAATTCCGCTGCCGAGAAAAATGCGTTGATGCCCACCAGCGCGAGAACGGCGAAAAGGCGCAGAGCGATCATTGCGCGGGCCCCTCAACCGCCATGCGATTACATATCGCCATGGGGCACACCATCGCTCTGCGCGAAGTGAGTTGCAATGGAAGGACGGCCAAGACACCCATCACCGCTGATTCTAGCAAGAGGCGCGATCCTACGGGAGAGAACCCTTGGTAGCTTGTGCCATCGCCGCGATCTGTTTATTACAGCGGCGAACAGGTCAAATCGCGCGCTACGCCTTTGACGTCCCTCCGCGCACGCGGGCGTTAACGTCCGTCGATGTTCCTCGCGGAATGCTGAGGGACATCCATCGTTCGCCAGCGCAGTGCTTGGCTAAGAAAACAATTTGGCCGACGTGGTAGGAGTAATGCGCGACTTGCCGCTGAATCGCCTGCATCACCGAGTGCGGCTCATTGCGGATCAGCACGGTACGGCCTAGATCGGCGTCGCCGAGCGGCGCCAGCGCGTCGAACATGCACTTCCATCCTTCGTCCCACATCGCCAGCAACTCGGCGCGGTTCCGCGGCGGTGCCTCGAATTCCGTATCGCGATTCCGGTTGGGCTTTTCGCCGTCGCTGGTCAGGAAATCAGTCCAGCGAGAGCGCATGTTTCCTGCCATGTGTTTGACGATGAGCGCGATCGAATTTGACTCCGCATCCAGGCAAGTCGCCAGCGCATCGTCAGGCGCTTGCGCGATCGCGCGTTCGCCCAGGTGCTTGTAGTAGCGGAGCGTTTTCTCCGCGTCCCGCACGTAGGATGTGCCGAATTCGTGAGGCATAGCGGGATTTTGCATCTTTCGTGCCCTGGGAGCAAGCATTGTCAAGCCACCATCGGCCCGCGCAACACACTATTTTGTCAGCCCGATTCGCCACTTGAAGACGAACCGGCATTGCGAGACAGATTCGCGTGGGCTACACTGCGCGGCTGCCTTCGCGGCCAATAATGAGCAACCGCACAACGCGTCTTTTTCGCAATCTGTTTGTCGCGCTCCTGCTGTTCGTCGGCGTGGCGTTGCTGCTTGGCTGGTGGATTGTGTGCCGTCCGCTGCCACATCTGGATGGCAGCGTGGCCATCGCAGAATTAAAAGACGCCGTCACGATTGACCGCGACCAATGGGGGCGTCCCTGGATTCGTGCCAAATCGCTGGAAGACGCGGTCACGGCGCAGGGTTACGTGATGGCGCAGGACCGACTCTGGCAAATGGATTTGTTACGCAGAGTTTCCGCCGGCAACCTGTCGGAGATTTTTGGCGCCATGGCACTGCGCTTCGACGAAGAAAGCCGGACTTTAGGCATGCGGCAGGCCGCCGAACGCGCCGCTGCCGACGCTTCACCGGAAATTCGCAGTTTGCTGGAGGCGTATGCGCGTGGCGTGAATGAAAATATCACCCAGCGAAGGAAGAACCTTCCCATTGAATTTCTTGCACTGGGTTACAAGCCCAAGCCCTGGAGCCCCGCCGACACATATCTGATCAGCCTGTACATGTACAAGACTCTGACTTCCACCTGGCAGGAAAAATTGAACCGTCAGTGGATCAATGCAAGAGTCGGGCCGGATCGTGCGCGCGATCTGTTCGCTGAAGATTCGCCGCTCGACCATTACATCTGGACGGCGGGATCGCCGGCGTCGCAGCTTAGTTCTCCGAATACCTCCGCGAATACTAAGCCGTTGGCCGCTGACGCGCACAGCACCGACGATGCGCCACCGTTCGCGCCTATTGTTTGGGAAGCCGCGCGCACATTTCTCGCACAATTCGATGAGCAAGCGAGCGAGATCATCGGCAGCAACAACTTTGTGGTGAGCGGGGCGTACACTGCATCCGGGAAGCCGTTACTTGCGAATGACACGCACTTGCAGCTTTCCGTTCCCGCGCTGTGGTACGTGATCCATCTGACTGCGGCGGGCTCGAGCGTCGAAGGTTTTGCGCTGCCCGGCGCGCCGCTCGTTATCATCGGCCACAACGACCGCATCGCTTGGGGATTCACGAATAGCAATGTGGATGTCGAGGACCTTTACATCGAGACGTTCGACACCACGAATCCGTTGCTCTATCACGCGAATGGAAAACAGCTAACCGCAGACGTACGGCACGAAACGATTCATGTGCGCGGCAAGCCGGACGTGAACCTCGACGTGATTGTCACACGACACGGGCCGATCGTGCATCGCGACCCGCCAGAACAAGGAGGGCGCTCCTACGCGCTGCGGTGGACAGCCCTCGAACCCGGCGGGCTCGATTTCGGTTTCCCGCTGCTCGGCCAAGCGCAGAATTGGCATGACTTCATTGAGACTACGCGTCATATCGCCGGACCGGGCCAAAACACGATTTACGCGGACGTGGACGGCAATATTGGTTTCACGATTCCCGCGCGGATTCCGATTCGCGGCGAAGGCAATGGTGCGCTACCGGTGCCGGGCGACACCGACGACTTCGCATGGAAGGGTTACATACCGTTCGAAGGATTGCCGCGCGTGTTGAACCCGCCGGGGGGCATCATCGCCACAGCGAATGCTCGAACGGTTGGTCCGGGATACAAATTTTATTTGACTGATCGGCAAGCCGGGCCCTATCGCACGGCTCGGCTCTATGAACTTTTGTCGAATCGTACCGGTTTAACCGCCGCGGATTGCAATGCGATTCAGAATGATATTGTCAGTCTGCCCAATCGCTTTCTCGCGGGGATGCTGATAAGGGCTGGGAACGCCGACCGACCGCGCGACTGGCGCACGCAGCAGCTAATCGCAAAATTACAAAGTTGGGACGCACGCGCGACAGCAGACTCGGTTGAAACGTCTCTCGTCGAATACACGCGACACGCGCTTTTTCGACACCTGCTCGCGCCATACTTGGGCGACGAGGTCACCAAATACGAGCTCTGGGAGCCTCAGAGCGTTTACAACGACGTGTGGTGGCGCGACAAAGTGTTTCTAGAAAACGTGCTGCGCGAACGTCCAGCCACGTGGCTGCCAAGTGGGTTTGCAAGCTACGATGAATTGCTGATGACCAGCGCCGACGAAGCTGTGGCGGCGCTGCAAAAGCAAACCGGCAGTAGCGACGAGGCTGCTTGGAACTGGGGACGCCTTCATCTGCTCGACATGATCCATCCGCTGGGACGTTCGGGATCGCTCCACGGTTTGCTGAGCATCGGACCTTACCCGCAAAGCGGCACCGTGGATACGGTGCGCGCCATGGGAGTGGGGCACGGACCGGCGATGCGTTTTGTGGCCGATCTTTCGAACTTCGATCAGTCGCTGATGGAGATCCCCACGGGAGAATCCGGCCAGTACGCCAGCCCCTACTATCGCGATCAGTTCGCCGAATGGATTGCAGGTCGCGGAATCCCTGCCCCATTCAGCGCCGCGGCAGAAGCGAGCATCCGTATTCACACGTTGACATTGGTGCCGGCATCGGGCAGCGCGGCATTGCCGCATTGAGGTCATCGCGATAGAATTCGGACACGCCCGGCGCCAACCGATGTGGAAACGTGCGAAGCAATCGTAGTTTCGCATTGCAGGAATTCAGCAAGAATTGAGGCAGAATGAATCCAGTACCAAATAAGGCAGCGGTTCCAGCAGAACCTCCCAAGAAGGGAGACTTTGAAAAATCGCTCACGAGGCTAGAGGAAGTGGTCAAGCGCCTCGAGAGCGCAGATCTGTCTCTTGATGAGGCTATGAAGCTCTTCGAAGAGGGCGTAAAGCTCTCACGCGAATGTCAGAAGCAGCTCGAAGAGGCAGAGGGCCGGGTGGAAATCCTTCTGAAAAAAGCGGACGGAAAGATTGTGGCTGAACCGTTTGACCCGGGAGACGAAAATGGTTAGTAACGTCGCTCGATTTGTTCTTTGCAGCTAACTTTTTCGCAGCTATCTCAGATCCTGGGAACCTTCTCAAAACTAATGACCGTACCCGACTTTTTCGAGCACGATCGCACCACGGTGGAAGCGGCTCTGCAGGAGCTTTTGCCGGCGGAGCACGCGCTCCCGACGTCCATCCATCGCGCCATGCGCTACAGCGTTTTCGCCGGTGGCAAGCGGATTCGCCCGATTCTTTGCATGGAAGCTGCGCGGATGTTTACTGCGGATCAGAATGGCCCGGTGCACGTCGGCTGCTCGCTCGAATTTATTCACACTTATTCTCTGATCCACGATGATCTCCCCGCCCTGGACAACGACGACCTTCGCCGCGGCAAAGCTACGAACCATAAAGTGTTCGGCGAGGCCGTCGCAATTTTGGCGGGCGATGCATTGCTGACTTTGGCGTTCCACACGCTCGCGATGGCTCCCATTGAACCGCAACGGCGCCTGGCGATCCTGGCGATGGTCGCCGAGGCGTCCGGTACGGACCGCGGAATGATTGGCGGCCAAGTCGCCGATCTGGAGGCGGAAGGAAAGGCCTCCGACAAAGCGATGCTCGAATATATCCATCGCTCGAAAACCGCTGCGTTGATTCGCGCTTCGATCGTGGCTGGCGCCATCGCTGGCGGTGCAGATCGCGCTGACGTGACACGGCTGCTTAGTTTTGGCGAGAACATCGGCTGGGCGTTTCAGGTAGTGGACGATATTCTGGACGTCGAAGAATCGTCCGCGGCGCTGGGAAAAACGGCTGGCAAGGATCAGGCGCAGAAGAAGGCTACATACCCGGCGCTGCACGGATTGGAAGTTTCGCGCGACATCGCCGCGGACCTGGAAGCCAAGGCGCTGAAGGAACTCGATTTCTACGGAGAGCGCGGCATCCGGCTGCGCCAGTTAGCGCAATTTCTGGTGGCGCGCCGCTCGTAGTGTGCCGTGCGCTTATCCCGGGCGATGCTCCGATGTCTCCGTGCACTCCGCAGTTTCTCTGTGAACTCTGTGGTGATCTTTTGCGGTAATTGTAATCAGCCTACTTTCAACGATGAAATCGAAGCACACACGTGACCCAGTTCTTGAACATCACCGCGTCGAGCGCAAGATAGGAAAAACTCGGCTGGACCTCCTGATCGCTGAGCGCGGTCTTGCTCCATCGCGCGAACGAGCGCAAGCCATCTTGCTGGCGGGCAATGTCCTGGTGAACGGCCAAAAAATGGAAAAGCCGGGGACCGAGGTCTCCTCGGATGCGCGCATTGAAATAATTGGCGAGACGCTGCGCTATGTGAGTCGCGGCGGCTTGAAGCTGGAGGGCGCGCTGGAGGATTTTCAGGTCACACCGCAGAGCAAAATCTGCCTTGATGTGGGCAGCTCGACGGGAGGATTTACTGATTGCCTGCTGCAACACGGAGCGACGCTCGTCTTCGCGGTGGATGTCTCGGTGGACCAACTTGATTGGAAATTGCGCCAGGACGCGCGCGTCACGGTCATCGAACGCAACGCCCGCTATCTTCGCGCGGAGGATATACCCGAACCCGCCGCGGTAGTTACCATGGACGTGTCCTTCATTTCCGCCGGCAAGGTCCTGCCGGCTGTAGTGCCGGTAGTGGCGCCTTCTGCGGATTTCTTGATTCTGATCAAGCCGCAGTTCGAGCTGGAAAAAGGCGAAATCGGCAAGGGCGGCATCGTGCGTGATGCGGTGCTGCACCAAAAAGCCATTGAACGCGTTCGGTCAGCCGCAGCTGCGTGCTCGCTGGAACTGCTCGGCGTACGTCCCAGCCGACTACCGGGTACCGAGGGCAACCAGGAGTTTTTTCTCCACGCCCGCGTGCGGGTCTAGAGTAGAATTCTGCCTCCCAATATGATTCGCGCCGTCGGCATCATCTGCAAACCAATCCCCGAAATGGTTTCAGCCGTCGTCCCGCCGCTCAGGAGGTGGCTGCACGACCGCAAAATCGGCGTTTTTATCGACGAGCAAACCCAGGCCCTGGTCGGGGCGAATGGCCCCGCTCTGCCTCGCGAAGAGCTGGTGGACAAGGTTGACCTGCTGATCGTGCTTGGCGGCGACGGCACATTGCTGGCCGTGGCGAGAGCGTTGGCGGGGCGAACCGTTCCAATCCTTGCCGTGAATCTGGGCGGCCTCGGATTTCTGTCTAGCGTCACGCTCGATGAGCTTTACCCCGTGCTCGAAACAATTCTTGCCGGCAAGCACCTCACCAGCGAGAGGATGATGCTGGAGGCCGAGATCATCCACAGCAACAAACCGGCGGAGCGGCTGACCGCCTTGAATGACGCCGTCGCTAACAAGGCAGCGCTAGCGCGCATGTTGGACTTCGACGTTCACGTGGATCAGCACCACGTGGGCCGCTATCGCGCGGACGGACTCATCATCGCCACGCCGACAGGCTCCACAGCCTATTCGCTGGCTGCGGGCGGACCGATCATCCATCCAGACATAGACGCGTTCGTGATCACTCCGATCTGCCCGCACATGCTGACCAATCGCCCGCTGGTGATTCCAGATACTGCGCGCGTCGAGGTGCGTTTCCCGGCCACTGGCGAGCCAGTATTTCTCACGATCGACGGTCAGATTGGTTTTCAGCTTCAACCTCAGGACAGCGTGGTGATCACCAAGGCGTCCATGAAAGTGCAGGTGGTTCGCCCGCCGCGCAAAACGTATTATGAAATTCTTCGCAGCAAACTGCGCTGGGGCGAGCGGTAACGGCGAGTGAGCGAAAATCGAGGAGACTCAGATGAGATCATACTTTCGTCTTGGACTGATGGTTTTGGCGTGTGCCTGTGCCGCTCCACATTTACAAGCGCAGTCGGAGGCAGCGGCTCCTTCGGGCCAGCCTGGGACGCAGGCCCCAGAATCCGCGGCAGCGCCGCAAGCTGAAAAACCCAAGCCGGTGGCCAGAATCGCCGATTATCCAATTCAGGAAGGCTTCATCGACTCGCGCGGCGTCCTGATTTATTACATGACCGTCGGTCGTGGCGCCCCGCTCGTGATCGTGCACGGCGGCCCCGGCGCATCGCACGATTATTTTCTGCCGTACCTGCTGCCGCTCGCACGCCACAATCGCCTGATCTTCATTGACGAACGCGGCTCGGGCCGCTCGCAGAAGCTCGACGATCCCTCCGGCTACACGGTCGAGAACATGGTCGAGGACGTGGAGGCTGTGCGCCAGGGCTTGGTGCTAGGCAAAATCAGCCTGCTTGGACATTCGTACGGCGGCGTGCTGGCCCAAGCCTACGCGCTGAAATATCAAAACAATCTCACTCACCTGATTCTGTGCAGCACGTTTCCCAGCACGTCCCAGATGAATCAGGTATTCGTAAAAATGAAGGAGAAGATGCCCACGGAACTACGCGCGCGAATCGACCACGAGGAAAAAGAAGGCCTCTTCGGACACGGCAAGGACTACGAAAAAAATCGCTACACCAACAATTACATGATCGCGGCTTGGGGCGAGGGATATTTTCCGTATCTCTACCAAAACCATCCGGACCCCAATTACGATCCGTTGGACAGCGGCAAGATACCCTGGGACCTTTACCGCGAGATGTGGGGCTCCGAGGGCGAGTTCGTAATTGACGGAAATCTAAAGTCGGTGGAGTACGTGGACCAGCTGCATACGATTCACGTGCCTACGCTGATTCTCGCCGGCGATCACGACGAATGCGACCCATCGCTATCGCAGGAAATGCATGAAAAAATCGCAGACTCGGAGATTTCGATTTTGCCGAAGAGTGGCCACATGACCTTCGTGGACCAGCCGAAGATGTTCAACGATAGTGTGATTGATTTCTTGCATTCGAATCGCCAAAAAAGACCGGCCAGCGCGGCCAGCCCCAGCTAGAACAAGCAGCGACCAACGGTTTCGTAGCGGCAGTCTTCAGACCGCCATCGATCGGCGGCTCGGCTTCAATGGCGCACTGAAGTGCGCCGCCACAAGCCCCACGCAATATCCCGGTCGTGGCTGCTATTTTACTTTCAGCACCACGAGCGTCCGGTCGTCGAACGGATGCTTCCCGCCAGAAAATGCGTCCACTTCCTCGAGAATATGATCCGCGATTCCGTCAGCCGTTAGCTGGTGCGTAGCCGCGATGATCTGCGCCAGCCGCGCGTGCCCGAAAAATTCTAGCCCCGGGTTTTGTGTATCACCGATCCCGTCGGAGTGAAATACAACCACGTCGCCCTCATTCAGAATGTAGCTTCGTTGGTCGTACGTCGCATCCTCGAACATTCCCAGCGGAAAACCGGCTAGGGGAATGCTTTCGCAGCGTCCCGCGTGATACAGAAAAGGCTCCTCCTGCCCAGCATTGGCGACGCGCAATTTGTGTCGCCCGCGATGCCACGTGGCAAAGCACAGCGTCATGAAACGGCCTTCAATGCGCCGATCGCCGAGAAATCCATTAACCGCGCGCAGCATTTCAGCAGGACGATGCTTCTGTGGTCCCAGGCTGCGCAGAGTGCCGATAGCCACCGCGCCATAAAGTGCCGCCGCGCTGCCCTTCCCGCTGACGTCGCCCATGGCCACGCCCAATTCTTGCGGGCCGTAACGCAAAAAATCGTAAAGGTCGCCGCTGAGCTCGCGCGAGGAGACGACGCGAGCCGCGATGTCGAGGCCGAACTCCGGCCCCGGCAAACGCGGCAGCAGCGCACCCTGAATGCGTCGCGCCGCGCTCAGATCGCGTTCCATGCGCGCTTCATCTTGCGCCACTTGTTCGTACAGGCGCGCGTTTTCAATGGAAACCGCCAGGTGTGCGGCCAGAATCGAGAGCACCTGCACGTGGTCCGGTGTGAAATAGTTGAGTTGCGGGCTTTCCAGGTCCATCACGCCGATCACGCGGTCTTTATTGAGCATCGGCACGGCCAGTTCGGAACGCGTCTCGGGATTAATCATCAAGTAGCGCGGGTCGAGCGCAACATCCGGGACGACCACGGGACGCTTCAGCGTCGCCGCCGCGCCAACAATGCCTTCGTGCGCCGGTACGGCATGCTTTTCCTGAACGCGCTGGCCGAATTTCACGGTAACGCGATGGCGAAAAACATTCGCAGCCTCGTCGTAAAGCAAAATGCTGAAGATTTGATAATTGATCAGGCGTTTGGTCAGTTCCGCGGAGCGACGCAAAACCTCTTCGACTGACAGCGTCGAATTGGCTTCGCGGCTCACCTCGTTCAACAGCAGCAGCGTTTCAGCCTGATTGCGCTCGTGCTCGTAGAGTTTGGCATTTTCTATCGCCGTACCGATTCGCGACGCAACCAGCGTCAAAATGTTCTGTTGGTCCGGCGTGAAATAATCAGGCTGGCTGCTTTCTATGTCCAATACGCCGATCACGCGGCCGCGCACAATCAGCGGCACGGCCAGTTCCGACCGCACACCGTCGAGCGCATTGAGATATCGCGAATCCCCGCGCACATCGCCTACGCGAATCGCCTGGCCGGTAGCCGCTGCCGCGCCGATAATTCCCTCGCCCATAGGAATTCGCCAGTGGTCCACAACTTCTTGCCGGTGTCCGATGGCAAACCGGAAGTACATCTGGTCCGTGCCTTCTTCAGGCAACAGCACCGCGAACACTTCGTAGTCAATCAGACGCTTGATGAGCGCCGCCGCATTGGGCAGCACCTCGTCCAGATTCAACGATGCGTTGATCTCCTTGCTGATCTCCGCCAGAATCGCGAGCGTCTCCGCCGGAACCTCAATTTTCGAATTGAGTTTTGCTGAATCCATGTGAGTAAGATTAAAGCGCCTCAGCCCCCGCCGAGGA
>DATEVZ010000202.1:0-9284 GCA_035258265.1 Candidatus Acidiferrales bacterium | reverse complement strand
GTGCCAGTCCGAAGAACACACTGGTAACCACCGAAACCACGCAGGCAAAAATCAGAACGCGATAATCAAGCTGGCGCGTGAGGCCCGACGCGCCTACATCTTCCGGAATCGAATTCACGATCAGGCTCAGCGTCCATGAAGCAAGCGCCAAACCTGCCGCGCCACCTGCGATAGCCAGTAGCACACTTTCGGTCATCAATTGCCGCACCAGCCGCCCGCGTCCAGCACCCAGCGCCAGGCGTAGCGCTATTTCCCGCTGCCGGCCTTCGCCGCGCGCGATCAATAGGCTGGCTAAATTCGCGCACGCAATCAGCAGCACCAGTCCTACCATTGCCATGAGTACAAGAAGCGGTCGCTTCGCATCGTGCTGCAGAACAGGCCGCCCATGAGATCCTGTGTCCAATATCATCTTGCGATTGAGAAATTCCTGTTGATCCCTCGACGAAAGCTTCAACGCAGGAGCTTCGCCTTCCAGAATCGCGTGATAAAGAGGCGCCACTCCGGCTTCAGCTTTACCAGCGGAGAGTTCCGGCTTCAGCCGGCCCAACATCGTGACCCAATGATCGTTTCGATCAGCGAGTCCATCCCAATTCGGCGTCATCGCCGCCTTCATAGTGATCGGGATGAACAGGTCGGGAACCAAGCCCACTTGCACGCCCGCGAAGCCTGAGCGCGCGACTCCGACAACGGTGAGGGAATTGCCATTCACCGCGAGTTGTTTATTCAGGATGTTCGGGTCGCCGCCGAAATGGCGCTTCCAGTAGCCATAGCCAAGCACCGTCACGGGATTGGCGCCCGGACCAGTTTCGTCTTGCGAACTAAGGACTCGCCCGAGGGCCGGCTGCACGCCCAGCACCTCGAAGTAGTTTCCACTGACGAGTTCGCCTTCGGCGAGCTGAGATTGCCCTTGTCCAGCGACGCTCACTTGCACGTGAAAGCGAGCTAACAAGCCCGCGAATACGTCGCTACGGTCGCGCAGGTCCTTGTACATCGGATAGGAGAAAGAGTGTCCACCCTCAACGTCATTCCAGGTGCGTCCATGGCTTTTTCCGGGGGAGCGGAGGACTACAAGCTCCTGGGGGCGTTCGACGGGAAGCAAGCGTAGCAAGACCTGGTCCGTAAGCGAAAAAATCGCGGCGTTGGCGCCGATACCGAGCGCGAGGGTCAGGACGGCGACCAGCGTAAAACCGGGGTTTTTTGCCAACGTGCGCAATCCGAATCGAATGTCTTGCAGTAGGTTTCCCATCCGCAGGCTCCTTGTTATTCGTAACGCAGTGCAACGATTGGGTCCACGCGCATCGCACGGCGCGCTGGAATGTAGCAGGCGGCGAGCGCTACGGCGCTTAAGACAATCGCCACAGAGGCAAAGGTCACAGGATCGGTGGCGCTGACGCCAAAAAGCATTTTGACCATGATGTGCGTAAGTCCTAGAGCCAATGCAACACCGATGGCCACGCCGACGAGCGCCATTCTCATCCCTTCGCCCAGCATCAAACGCAAGACGTCACTGCGCTGCGCGCCCAGCGCCATGCGAATGCCGATCTCGTGAGTGCGCTGGCCTACGACATAAGAAATCACCCCGTAAATGCCGATGCTTGATAGCAGCAGTGCCAGCGCGGCGAAGACGCTGAGCAAGATCATCGAGAAGCGCCGTGCCGCCAGGGACTCCGCCACGATTTGCTCGAGTGGCTTAGTTTCGTAGATCACGTTTTCGCCATTCAATTTCTCGACGGCTTGACGAATGGCCGGTGCCAAAGCTGCCGGCGACCCTTTTGTCCGCAGCACCACTTCTGTCTGCGGAGGTCCGGTCCAAAACTTGTCGGGGATCTGCATGAAGGGCATATATGCCTGCGCGACGATGGGATGTTTGGCGTCGCCATCGGTGTCCAGGCCCCAATGCTTCACGTGGCCGACGATACCGACAATTTCCGGCGCGGTATCAAGGATACCGATATGAATATGCTTGCCGATAGGATCTTCATTCGGAAAAAATTGGCGTGCGAAGCTTTCATCAATCACCATGACGGGGCCTGAATGTTCGTTGTCATCCGCGGTGAAGTAACGCCCGCGGTGCAAAGGAATTCCCATCGCGCGCAAGTATTCCGGGCCCGAGAGATAAAAAAGTGACACATTCATCTCGCTCTCATTGGCCGGCTTGGGCTGGCCGTCTAGCCAGAATGGAAACTCGTTGTCGCCAGTCATGGGTAGTGCGCCACCGGTGGAGGTGACGGCTTCCACCCCCGGAATGCTGCGCAATGTTTCGTCTAACTGGCGAATCGCGGAGCGGCTGGTCGCCGCAGTTGCGCCAAGAGAAGGCGACATGGAAACCGCAAACGTCAAAACGCCGCGCGGATTGAATCCTGGATTGACCCTCCAAAGGTCAACCAGACTGCGAATCATCAGCCCGGCGCCAATTAAGAGAATTAGTGCCATGGCCATTTCGATCACAACAAATACGCCCTGCGCGCGGTGCTTCGCGCCGCTCGCTCCGCGGCCACTTTCCTTCAGCGTTTCTTGCAAGTTCGGTCGAGCCGTCTTCACCGCAGGCGCCAAACCGAAAATCACGCCAGCCACGATGGAAGCAAACAAAGTGAAAATGAGAACACGTCCGTCCAGACCCACATCTTGCGCTCGTGGCAAAGTTTCGGGCAGCGTTCGCAGCGCCGCCTGAGTACCCCACGCCGCCAGCCAAAGGCCGAGTGCGCCGCCGGCCAGTCCGAGCAAAATGCTTTCCGTGAGAAGCTGACGAATGACGCGGGACTGGCTCGCGCCCAAAGCGGATCGAATTGCAAATTCGCGCGCGCGTGTTGTGGAGCGAGCGAGCTGGAGGTTGGCAACGTTGACGCAGGCGATCAGCAACACGAAACCAACGGCGCCTAGCAAGACTAGTAAGAATGGCTCGACGTCGCCGACGATGTCCTTCTTGAGCGGCACGATCGCTATACCTGCGCCCTTGTCGGCATTGGGGTAGGTCGCGGCAAGATTGTTTGCAATCTGGTCCATATCCGCTTGGGCCGCGGGAAGCGTCACTCCGGGTTTCAGACGGCCGAGCGCTCGCATGCCTTCGTGCACATCGCGGTCATGAAACAGAGGGTCCTTGTTCTGTCCGATGGGAACAAAAACATCCTTGATGCCAAAATTTGTGGATTCCAGCTGGAATCTCGCGGGCACAATGCCAACCACCGTGTAACCGCTGCCGTTCATCACGATGGTTTTTCCGACGATGTCCGGCGCGGAGCCGAACTTGCGCTGCCAGAGACCAGCACCAATGAGAGCCACCGGTGCTCCGTTGAGACGATCTTCCTCGGCGCTAAAAAGCCGTCCGCGAACCGGATTCACCCCAAGAATTTCGAAGAAGCCCGTGGATACCATGCCCACACGTACGCGCTCAGCCTCCCCGCTGCCGGTGATGCTGAAGTCGTCGCTGCGATAAGCCGCTATTGAGGCGAAAGCGGAATTGCTGCGTTGCCAATCCAGAAAATTTGGATAGGAGATTGACGAGCTTTCAAAGTTGGCTGTCTTTTCGGATAACACGACGAGCCGGTCCGGTTGCGAATAGGGAAGAGGTCTCAGAAGAACGCCATTGACGACGGAAAACAGGGCCGTGTTGGCGCCGATTCCTAGCGCTAAAGTCAGAATGGCAATAATCGTGAAGCTCGGGCTTTTTACCAGCATCCGCACTGCATATTTGAGGTCTTGAATCAGGGTTTCCATTTTTCTGAATGCCTCCAAACACACCCATCCTGCGGCGTCGAATGGGTAATTTCGAACGCTGGACGATTTAGATTTTCAGAAGCCGTCTAGACGGTCGCCGTGCGCGTGCCCAGGGTTTCCTCGACGATGCGGCCGTCGAAGAGGTGAATGGTCCTGTCCGCGATGCTGGCGTAACGCGGGTCGTGGGTAACCATGCAGATCGTGGCGCCCTCGCGATGAAGCTGCTGCAGCAAGTCCACGACAGCTTCGCTGTTTTTCGAGTCCAAGTTTCCAGTCGGCTCGTCCGCCAGCAGGATGGAAGGCGAACCGACGAGTGCGCGTGCCACAGCCACGCGCTGTTGCTGACCGCCAGAGAGTTGGGACGGGTAATGCTTCATGCGATGAGCCATGCCCACGCGTTCGAGAACCTCCTGGACACGCTTCTTGCGCTCGGCCGCGGCCATGCTGCGATAGGTGAGCGGCAACTCAACATTTTCAAACACAGTCAGATCGCCGATCAGATTGAACGCCTGGAAAATGAAACCGATCTCGCGGTTGCGAATGCGCGTGCGATCTGAAAGCGAAAGATTCGCCACCGCCTGCGTGTTGATCCAGTAGTTGCCCTCGGTCGGCGAATCCAGCAAGCCGAGAATCGAAAGCAGCGTGGATTTACCGCAGCCGGAAGGCCCGGCGATCGAAAGAAACTCGCCGTTCTTGATCTCCAGATGGACGCCGCTGAGCGCATGCGTTTCCACTTCGTCGGTGTAAAAGACCTTGGTTACGCCCTCGAGACGAATCAGGCCTTGCTCCGTGGTGTTCATTCTTCGCTCCTTCGAATCTTTCTGCCGAATATAGATACGAACCCAACGCCTCGAAAAGTTCCCTTGGCTACTTCAATTGCACGCGGTCGTAATTGTCCCAGGCCGACATGTCGGAGAGGATAACCTTGTCCCCGATCTCGAGGCCCTTCAGAATTTCGACCGTGTTCACCGACGAGCGGCCCAGCTGCACCTGTACGCGGCTGGCTTCCTTGCCGTCGTCCACGACCTTGAAAAGGCCTACGGTGCTGTTGGCCTCTCCGTGAACCGGACGCTCCACGTACAGAACGTCGGTGAGACGTTCGATTTCCACCGTGCCCTCGACGCTCAAATCCGGCCGCGCACCCGGCGGCAATAGCTCGCCATCGAAGCCGACATCCACGGTAACGGTTCCATTCACCACTGCGGGATCAATGCGCGTGACGCGCCCTGCGATCACACCGTTGTGGGTGTCCACGGAAGCCTTTTGGCCGATGACGATATCCTTGGCCTGCGTCTCCGCAATTTTGAGCTGGGCTTTCAAATGGCTCGGCTGCGCCACGCGCGCCAGTACTGTGCCCATAGTAACTTTCTGTCCGACTTCCACGTCCAGTTCCTGCAGCATGCCGTCAATTCCCGGCCGGATGTGCAGCTGATCCATCTGCGACTTCTTCAGCTCATACATGGCGCGCTTTTCGTTGACGGTTGCTTCCTGAACCGCAAGCTGCGCCTCGATGGAACTCTGAAATGTTTCCACTTCCTTCTGGGCCAGATCGTTCTCCTTGGCCAATTCTTCGGCTTGCACCTGCGCGGTCTTCACGTCCAATTCAGGCGCCAGGCCGT
Source organism: Candidatus Acidiferrales bacterium (assembly GCA_035258265.1). Classification (GTDB taxonomy): domain Bacteria; phylum Acidobacteriota; class Terriglobia; order Acidiferrales; family UBA7541; genus Palsa-295. The sequence continues at coordinate 3,951 of DATEVZ010000202.1, read as the reverse complement.
TCGCTCCCAGTTGCTCCTTGGTCTGCTTCACCATTTCCGCGGTGCGATATTGCGACGAAATGCTGGCGGCCAGAGTGCGCTTATCCATGAGTGTGTTTTGCAACTGAGCCTTAGTCTGTTCGTACGCAGCCTGGGCGCCCTTCAACTGGTACTCGGCGTCGAGTTCCTCTTGCTGTAACTGCGGATTAACAAGATCGAAAATAACAGTGTTCGCCTTCACCGGGGTACCGGGAAGAAGGTAGCGCTGCTGAACTTGGCCATCGGTCGCAGCGGGAATCAGCCGGATGGTCTCCGGCACCAGGGTTCCCAAGCCACGAACTTCACGGAGCATCGGTCCGCGCTTCACGGTGCCCGTCCAGATGGTGCCGCTATCAACGCTCGGCGCAGCCGGCTTGAGCCGCGAGAGCGCATAGGTCACGAGCGGAATCAGCACCACCGCCGCGGCTATATACATAATGCGGCGCATCTTCTTTTTTCGCTTTACCTCTGGACGAACGATATCCACGGATTAGCCTCGGCGATATATATCGCAAATCAGATTCCGGTGTTGGGTGACTGATAAGTGGCTTATATTGTGCTAGTTGGGAAGATATTGCAAGCGCGCTACGGCGTCATTTTGCCCGGTCGTGGGAATCGTCCGTCCCGCTATCGGACATTCTGACATCGGAGGAATTCGCGCCATTTTCGCTCTCAACGGCGCATCAGAGCCGTCGTGTCCCCCTGCTTCCGCGTGCCGGAGCGGCACGCCTACTTGCTTGCTGAAGAGGACATGAATGAGTCGGCATAGCAAACGCGGAAGAATGAAAGACTCAGGAGGCTGATTCCGCGCTGGCGCGAATTTCCTGCCAGCGTTTCGGGCGCTTCTTTGCGTCCAACACTTTCTTGCGCAGACGGATTGACTTCGGGGTGACTTCAACGAACTCATCATCGGCGATGAACTCGATGGCCTTTTCGAGGGTCATGTCGCGCGGGGGAATCAGCCGGATTGCTTCGTCTGCCGACGAAGAGCGCATATTCGTTTGCTTTTTTTCACGCGTGATGTTGACGTTCATGTCGTCTTCGCGGGAATTTTCGCCGACGATCATTCCTTCGTAAACTTCAATCGCCGGTCCGACGAACATTTCGCCGCGTTCCTGAATGCCCCAGATTGCGTAGGCGGTGGAAACACCGGCGCGGTCGCAGACCAACGCTCCGGTTAGACGCATGGCCATGTCGCCCGCGTACTCCGTCCAACCTTCCAATAAGGAATGAATCAGTGCGGTTCCGCGCGTGTCAGTCATCAATTGGCTGCGCAATCCAATCAGCCCCCGCGAAGGGATGCTGAACTCCATGCGGACGCGGCCGGAATTGTGATTGACCATTTTCTTCATTTCACCGCGGCGTGCTCCGAGCAGCTCCATCACGATGCCGATGAAATTCTCCGGGCAATCCACCACCAGCAGTTCGAGCGGCTCCAGGCGGCGGCCATTTTCTGTGCGCACTACGATTTCAGGCTTGCCGACCATGAGTTCGTAACCTTCGCGACGCATGGTTTCAATCAGGATTGCAAGTTGCAATTCGCCGCGGCCCAGCACGCGAAAGGCGTCTGTGCTTCCGGTGTCTTCCACGCGCAGCGAAACGTTGGTGAGCAATTCCTTTTCCAGGCGCGCGCGAATGTCGCGGGAGGTGACGAATTGGCCCTCGCGACCGGCAAAGGGAGAAGTATTGATGGTGAAAACCATCGTAAGTGTGGGTTCGTCAATCGTAAGAGGTTCAAGCGGCGCAGGATTCGATAGGTCCGTGATGCTCTCGCCGATCTGTATGCCTTCCACGCCGGCGATTGCGACGATATCCCCCGCTGACACTTGTTCAGCCTCGTCACGCTCGAGCCCGCGGAAGGTGAAGAGCTTCGTAATTTTTGTGGGCTGAATCGTGCCGTTCAGTTTCGCAATTGCCACTTCCGTGCCGCGCTGCAATGTTCCTTGAAATACGCGCGCAATAGCGATGCGTCCCAGAAAATCGCTGTAATCGAGATTGGTTACTTGAATCTGAAGCGTTGCCGCAGGATCGCCGGATGGCGGAGGAATGGATTTGACGATTTGCTCGAACAATGGCTGCAGCGTAGTCGAGTCGTCGCCCACTTTCAGGTGAGCAACTCCGGTTTTTGCATTCGTGTAGATTACAGGGAAGTCGAGCTGGTCTTCGGTTGCGTCAAGGTCGATGAAGAGGTCGTAGATTTCATCCAGGACAGCGGCAGGACGCGCGTCTGGACGGTCAATTTTATTCAGCACCATGATCGGGGGCAGTTTCGCCGCCAGCGCTTTCTGCAGCACGTAACGAGTTTGCGGCAGCGGGCCTTCGCTCGCGTCCACTAGAACGAGCACGCCATCCACCATGCGCAGCGCACGTTCGACTTCACCACCAAAATCACTGTGGCCCGGTGTGTCCACGATATTGATTTTCGTGCCTCGATATTCGATTTCGGTGTTCTTTGCCAGGATGGTGATGCCACGTTCGCGTTCGAGGTCGTTCGAATCCATCACGCGTTCGACCAACTCCTGATTGGCGCGGAAAATGCCGCTCTGGCGCAGCATTGCATCCACAAGCGTCGTCTTGCCGTGGTCCACGTGTGCAATGATAGCGATATTGCGAATGTCTTTCGTCATTGGATAACAACCAAAAAAGGGTCAGAAACGCGGTCTTGCATCCCTGATCGAATCCCGAGCAGACCGCATCAGAAGGGGTGTCCAGGAGCAACAAACGCATTCCTATACTAACATGCGCAGGCCGAACCCGCCACGCAACAGTGCAGCTGAAGTGCGCAGATGCGGCGCTGGTGTCAAAGCGGCACTGCGCCGCAGCGAAATCCTGTTGTGATATTCTCCGGCGTGCCAGAAAACGACACAAGCACCTTACCGGGAGCAGCCAATGAATGTAGGTGTGAATCTAAACATGGTGACAACGGCGTTCGATTTGCCGGGATATCGGGTAGTCAGGAATCTTGGGCTGGTGCGCGGCGTGACCGTTCGCTCTCGCAGCGTTCTGGGAAATCTGGGCGCATCGCTGCAGACGATTGTCGGCGGCAACATAACGATCTTCGAGGAAATGTGCGAAAAGACGCGCGAAGAGGCTCTGGAACTCATGCTGCAGCATGCTACCGAGCACGGCGCGAACGCGGTGATCGGCATGCGTTATGACGCGACCGAAGTAATGCAAGGTGTTACCGAAGTACTGGCCTATGGCACTGCCGTGCAAGTAGAACGCGCGGCGCCTTGACCCGCCCGGTACCGCCACACTCGCCGAGGTCGCTAAGGCGTTTGATTCGTATGAATTTGAAGATAGCGCGAGCGCGTTCGCAGGCTTACAATGACCGCTTGCTCGCTTGGAGGCACTTGATCATGAACCGTTCGTTCAAGCTCGTCTTGGGACTGTTCGCCGTTGGCTTGATTTCGGCAACGCTTATGGTTCGTGCCGAAGCACCAAAAACGGAAACAGTGCAATTCCCCAGCGGCAAAGACACCATCAGTGGCTTTCTTGCGGTGCCCGATAAACCGGGCCAGCATCCCGCGCTGGTGGTGATCCACGAATGGTGGGGGCTGAACGATTGGGTCAAGGAGCAAACTGAAAAGCTCGCGGCGCAAGGTTATGTTGCGTTGGCCGTGGATCTGTACCGCGGCAAGGCTGCGACCGATCCATCCGAGGCGCATGAATTGATGCGCGGGCTTCCCCAGGATCGTGCCATTCGCGATATGCAAGCGGCCTACGCATATTTGGCGGCACGCAAAGACGTCAAGGGCGACAAGATCGGTTCGATCGGCTGGTGCATGGGCGGCGGACTTTCCTTGCAACTGGCGATTCATCAGCCGCGCCTCGCAGCGTGCGTGGTGAATTACGGGTCATTGCCGACCGACCCGAATGACATTCAGCAGATCATGGCGCCCGTGCTGGGGAATTTTGGCGCAGACGACAAAG
>DATEVZ010000201.1:0-3379 GCA_035258265.1 Candidatus Acidiferrales bacterium | reverse complement strand
AAATGGTCACGCGCATTTTCCACAAGCCGGAATTCAGTACGGAGAGCGTCATTGCGGAGTTCGATGAGATTATCCGCGAAATCCAGGAGCAGGGAATTGCCGCAAACGAACTCGCTGCCTTGAAAGTAAAATTACGGGCCGACTATTTCGCCAATCTCGAAGGTGGCATGGGCGCGCACATGCCGCGGTTCGGCCTGATGCACTACTTGGCGTGCTTCACGCTGTTCGACGGCGACCCTGGCAGGATCAATACCATTCTTGATGGATTCGAAGCCGTGACGCCCGCGCAAATCCAGGCCGCCGCGCAAAAATATCTCGTACCGCGCAATCGTGCGCTCCTGGTACGGCGTCCGGTCGCAAAGGAAGTAGCGGCATGAGCGGAACAACTACGAAACCAATGACGACAGCTACCAGCACTTCCGCCACGAACACGCCAGCCAACGCTGTTCCAGCGCTTGGTCCGGAACGCCCCGTCGCCTGGCCCAAGCGTGCCGTGCACACTCTTTCCAACGGCATGCAAGTGGTTCTCGCCGAATTGCGTACGTTTCCGAAAATCTCCGCGCAGCTTTTCTTCCGCAGTGGAAACGCCATGGTTGCCCATCGCGTCCCGGGCCTCGCGGAAATCACCGCGACAGTTGTGCGTACCGGCACGGCCTCACGTACCAGCCGTGAGATCGAAGAAGACCTTCGCCGGATGGGTGCCGACCTCGGTACGCAAGCCGGTGCCGACTCCAGCGCGATTTCTCTTTCGGGCCTCGCTGAGTTTTCGGAAGGCATCTTCGCGCTCATGGCCGATCTCGCGCGCAACGCTTCCTTTCCCGCCGAAGAATTCGAGCGCGAGCGCCGCCGCAAGATCGAAGGCCTGCGCATCGAGCGGACTACTCCATCGTTTCTTGCCAATGAGCGCTTCCGCCGGGTCATCTTCGGCCAGCATCCGTACGCCGTAATCTCGCCGACGGAAGAGGACGTCACGGCCTACCAGCGCGAGCAACTCGAGGAGTTCTACCACCACAACTACTCTCCCGCGAATGCATTGCTGATCGTCGTCGGCGATTTCTCGAGCGACGTACTGCTCGCGCAAATCGAAAAAGTCTTCGGCACGTGGGAAGCTCCGCAACCCCCGGCGCAAATTTCACCCGCGCCGCCGCACAACATCGGACGCAAAGTCCACCTGGTGCATTTGCCGGGAAGTGTGCAAACGCAAGTCGTCGTCGGCAACCTCGCCATCACTCGCCGCGATCCGGATTGGTTTCGGCTGGTACTTGCCAATTCGATTTATGGCGGCGCATTTCATTCGCGCCTGGTTATCAATATCCGTGAACAAAAGGGCTATACCTACAGCCCGCGCAGCGGACTACAATCGCTGCGCCAACACGGATATTTCAGCGTGCACGCTGCCGTGCGCAACGACGTTGCCGCCGCTAGTCTCACGGAAATATTCTACGAAATGGACCGCATGCGCTCGCTTCCCGTCACCGCCGAGGAATTGGAGAGCGCCCGGAGCTATCTCACCGGGGTATTCTCGCTGGGCGTGGCCACGCAGGACGGGCTGCTCGGCCAACTCTCCACCATTTATCTCGACCGCCTGCCCGAGGATCATCTGGAAACGTATCGCCAGAAGGTCCATGCCCTCACGGCCGATGACGTGCTCGCCGCGGCGCGCCACCACTTCGATTCGCCCAACGCGCAAATTATTCTCGTTGGCGACCGGGCGCAAATCGCAGATCAAGCTGCCCTGTTCGGCGAAGTCGCTGAATATGATGCGCAAGGCAATCGCGTTTAGCAGGCTCTCGCGCCTCGTGCTGCATTCGTTCTGCCCTTCTGCGCTCGGGCAGAACAAGTCTGCACCGGCTCTGGATTTGAACTCGGCGACCGTTGAGTGGTTGCAGCGTGTTCCCGGAATTGCGCCAACGAGCGCGGCGGCCATCGTAAATTTTCGCCGGAAAAAGTGGGCCGTTTCGTCGCGTGGAAGATTTGCTTGCGATCAAGGGGAGCAGTAAAGGGAAGCTCGAAGAGTTACACTCTGTGTTAGATCTTTGGCCGTTTGCTTTCGCGAGCCCGCTACTGCTGCCGCGATTTGGCTGCATCGAGCGCTAGCGGTACTTGCTCGATTATCTCCAGGCCGTAGCCATCGAGCGCCACCACTTTGCGCGGATGGTTGGTCAGGACGCGAATTCGTCGCAGGCCCAGGTCAATCAGAATTTGCGCGCCTATGCCGCTTTCGCGCTGCACCAGTCGCTGGCGTCCCAGGTCGTGCTCCATTTCCTCGCGCGCATGGAAGCGGATGCGCGGCAGTTCGGTGGCATCCGCCTCGCGCGGCGCGTCAATCTGAAATCCGCGCCCGGTATGATGCAAATAGACGAACACGCCACGATCTTCGCTGGCGATGGCTGCGAGTGAGCGTTCGATAATCGTGTGGCAATCGCAGGCTGTGGAGCCGAAAACGTCCCCGGTGAGGCAATGTGAATGGACGCGCACCAAAGGCGGTCCGGCTTTATCGTTGTCACCCTGAGAGATGTCGCCGCGCACGAGAGCGACGTGCAGTTCGTGGTCCGCATCGTTCGAGTACGCAATCATTCGGAAATTTCCGTGCCGCGTCGGCAGCACAGATTCGGCGATGCGCCGGACGTGGCGTTCGTGTTGCATACGGTAGCGAATCAGATCCGCCACAGTTAGCAATTTCATTCCGTGCAAGCGGCAGAATTCGATAAGCTGCGGAATCCGCGCCATGGTGCCGTCGTCGTTCATCACTTCACAGATCACGCCCGAATGGTCCAGACCCGCGAGGCGCGCCAGATCCACCGACGCTTCGGTCTGTCCCGCACGCACCAGCACGCCTCCATTACGCGCGCGCAGAGTGTAAACGTGCCCGGGCCGCGCCAAATCCTCGGGACGGGTGTTGGGATCAGTTGCCGCAAGAATTGTCGTCGCGCGGTCGGCTGCGCTCGTGCCGGTCGTAGTGCCGCGGCGGGCGTCAATCGGCTCGCAGAAGGGCGTGCCGAACATGGAAGTGTTTCGCGGAGTGATGGGCGCCAGGGCTAGCGCGTCGCAGCGCTGCTCGGTCATGGCCAGGCAAATCAATCCGCGGCCGAACTTGGCCATGAAGTTGATCGCTTCCGGCGTCACCTTTTCTGCCGCCATGGTCAAATCGCCTTCGTTTTCGCGGTCTTCGTCGTCCACCAGGACGATCATCCGCCCGGCGCGTATTTCGTCTAGCGCTTCCTCGACGGAAGCAAACGGCGGTTTTCGCTCAGTCATGGGGGTTTGCTCCACGGTTCATGGGTTCACCTTGAATATATCATTTGGCGGGGATGAGCGGGATCAGTGCCGATTGGTGAGTATTGATTTCCGATCTGTGACTCATGACCGGTTGGCTGCT
>DATEVZ010000200.1:0-3867 GCA_035258265.1 Candidatus Acidiferrales bacterium | reverse complement strand
AACGAGCGGCGTGCCGACGATGTCCACTCCGCGAACGAGCTGGTCCAGGCGGCCGTCGGGATAAACCTTATACACGACCAGCGGTAGCACCTGAAACGCCTGCGGCTGCGCGCGACCGGTGAAGGTGAAGCCGCCGGCGATATCGTCAATCAACAGGCCGAAGGGCTTGTTTTGCTTCTTCACCATTTCGATGAGCTGTTGACGAAGCTGCTCGTTCGTCACCGTCTTCGAGCTGGAAACGATCAGGTTTCCCTGCCGCGCCACCGGAACGAATCCGAGCTGCCTGCGGCCGTGTCCATTGGAATGCGGAATATCCACCAGCGGCGAGCGCGACATCAGAAAAGTTTTCAGGACGCCGTGATCCACCAGGTGCACGTCCTCCGCCTTCACACCTTCGTCGTCAAACGGGTAATAGCCCAGCAGCATCTGGCCGCCGAAAGATTCTTCCGTAGGATCGTCCTTGATGGAAATAAAATCGGGGAGGATTTGTTCGCCGATTTTGCTGGTGAAGGTCTGGCCCTCGTTGATGTCTTTCTGGCGGAATCCCTCGGCGCGATGGCCGAAGACTTCGTGGAAGAAGACGGCTGCGGCGCGGCCGGTGAGCATCGCCGGACCTGCGTAAGGATCCACGAGCGGTGCTTTATCGAGCGCTTCGGTTTCCGCAATCATGGTCTGAATGCGCGTGAAGACGACCTTATCGGTGGGAGCATCCTTCGGTTCCAGCCAATCGAAGTTCGCATAGCGATTAATGTCCATGCCGTCCGGAGCTTTGCTCTGCACGTAGAGTTCGAGCCGGTAGTGGACCTGGCCGAAACCGAGTCTGGCGCCCTCGGTGTTCACTTGATACTGATTCATTCCGAGGACCGTAAAGGTGGCGATGGAATTGAGCACTGCAGGCGATTTGCTGAACGCAGCCGTGTACTTGCGCACGCGTGCTTCCCAGGGCGTGCGGTCCACTTTGATTTCGACGCGCGGCCCGACGGAGACTCGCGGAGCTTCGCTGGAAAAATCCGGCGCGGCGCCTTCCGCTGTTTGCACCTGCACTTGCTGGCTGGTTCTTACTTTGATAAGCGCTTCCGTCGCGGCGCGGTATTGGCGATCGGTTTCGCGCCAGATCTCGCGGCGCAGCACGGGAATGTCCTGGTCGAGCGTCACCGTGGTGCCCGGGCTAGTCCAACTGGGCTGGCGCTCGGGGAGTTTGTGCGTGTCGTCGAGCTTGTAATCGCCGACGCGCGTCTGCACTTCGAGCCAACGCGCACTCGTATCGGTGGTAGTCAGCAAGGCACCGTTCGAGCCGGAGACTTCCACGTAATCGCGATCCGCCACCGTGTAGCTGATGAAATACGCGGCAGGATCCCCCTTGGACATGGCGGCCATCGAACGGTCGAGTTCATCCTGCATGGCCGTGAGCACCGCGGGAGTAGGCGCCTCGGCCGTGCCTGCGCCCGCCAGTGAGGCGCATGCCGAAAGCAAAATAGTGGTGCCGATAACGAAGACTCTTGCTCTATGTGTGGGTTTCATCGTTGCGCAGAATTGATTAGTTTAAGGTAGGATGCCTTTGAATCCAAAGTGAAAAGCTCGATGCGGTTTAAAGAACGGATATTGCGTCGCTGTACGATACACCGGCATCCATAAAGAAGCATTATTGGAATCATCGCCGGCGAAGCAGCATCCGGCGAAAGGAGTTTTAGATGCGCGCGATGGTCGTAAAGAGGTACGGCCCTCCGGAAGTTTTTGAGCCGCGGGAAGTGCCCGATCCGCAGGCCAAACCCGGTGAAGTGCTGATCCGCGTGAAGGCCGTGGGCGTGAACTTTGCCGACCTGATGCAACGCATGGGAATTTATCCCGGCACGCCCAAGCCGCCGTTTGTGCCTGGATTCGAAGTCGCGGGCGTCGTGGAAAAAGCTGCCGAAGGCGGAAAGGCGAGCGAAGGCGAGCCGGTGCGTCCTGGCGAAGCGGTTGCGGCGCTCACGGTGTTCAATGCTTACGCGCAGTGGGTTTCCGTGCCTGCGGGGAGAGTTTATCGCTTGCCCGCGGGGATGCCGTTCGAAGATGGCGCGGCGATTCCGGTGAATTACATCACCGCTTATCATGCGATGATCACCATGGGGAACTTGCGGTCTGGCGACCGCATTTTGATTCATGGCGCGGCAGGCGGCGTGGGAATCGCCGCGATACAATTGGCGGTGGCGCACGGGCTGGAAATTTTCGGGACGGCCGGCCCTTCGAAGCAGGACTACTTGCGAAAGATCGGCGTGGACCACGCGATTGATTACGAGAAGAGCAATTTTATGGACGTCGTGCGCAAATTCGCGCCGGACGGAATCGAAATGGTCATGGACCCAATCGGTGGAAAATCCTTCGCCAATAGTTATAAATGCCTGGGTCCAACAGGACGCCTGGTGGTTTATGGCTTTTCCGCGGCTGCCGGGAACGAAGGCAAGAAAAACCTGCTTCGATCCGCAAAGGCGCTGGCGGAGACTCCGCGATTTCATCCGCTGAAAATGATGAGCCAGAACATTTCCGTGATCGGCGTGAGCCTTGGAAAGCTTACGTCTCGGGGCGCCCTGCTGCGCGGCGAACTCGACGAGATTTTCAAGTTGTACGCGGCGGGGAAAGTGAAACCGGTGATCGGCAAAACTTTTCCGCTGGCTGACGCGGTCTCGGCGCACAAATACATCCAGGCGCGGAAAAATATCGGCAAAGTGATACTCAGCGTTAAGTAGACCGGGGCGCATTATTTGGCGGCGGGCAGCTCCGGCTTGGTGAAGAGCGCTTCGTCTATCTTGGGATTGACTTCGACGTTCTGCACTACGGAATCAAACAGCTTCGCTCCGTCGCGATACGTATCGGTGGCGTAGGCGAACTTGCGGCCTTGCACGTCGCGATAATCGCTCCAGTGCTGTTCGTTCGAGGTGGGGCCATGTTCGCCGACGGACTGATAGCGCGCCGCGACGAGCAGATGCGTATCGGGATCGAAATATAGCTTGATCGCGCCGAATGGAGCAGTCACCGCCACGCCTTGCGTTTTTTTGCCCTGGATGTCTTCTTCTCCAATCGCCTGGCCCGTGACTTTTCCGGCGAGCACTTGCTGGTAGAGTCCCCAGCCGCCGCCGAACATGGCGATTCCGCGCTTGAATTCGCCGATCACATTGGTGGTGTCGCGTGCGCCTTGCGGAAATTTCAGCCAGGACGATTTGCCGTCGCACACCTGGAGGATGGTCATGCCGCCCAGATTCACTTCCCCGTACGAACGGTCGGGATAAGCGACTTGCCATTTCACATCTAGCGGGCGGTCGCCATCAGGACTGTGAATCTTTCCGTTCTCGGTGATCCCCAGCGTGGTTACCGATTGGAGCGCATCGCCTCCCGCTGCCTGCGCCGCAGCCACTAGGATTTGTTTGCCTTGCTCGAGCGATTCGGGAGTGGCAGTCGCGACGGCCTCTTGCTTGGGAGCACGCAGATCGGAAGAAAGAACGTTCACCTGGTCAAACGGAATTTCGGTGAATTGCGCGTTCGGAAAAGCGGTCTTCAACTTATCGCGAAAAGCGCTGACGTTTCCCGCTAGGACCAGGTCCAGGTCGCCCGTGGTGAAATATTTCCGCGCCGAGGTTTGCACTTCTTTGAGCGACGTGGCACGGATTTTTGTGGGGTAGGTCTGGTTGTAATCCTCGGGCAGACCGAACGCGGCTACGGTGAGCACGCGGTCCGTTACTTGTTCAGCGGTTTCCGACGCAATTGGGTAAACACCGGCGAGATAGTCGCGCGCGAAGTCCAATTCCTTTTGCGAAATTTCGCCCTGGGATAGGCCCCTCAGAATATCCATCACGAGTTTGGTCGCGTCCGCGGTGGCTTCGGTGCGCGTGA
>DATEVZ010000199.1:0-6920 GCA_035258265.1 Candidatus Acidiferrales bacterium | reverse complement strand
TATTATTTCCGGCAGCTGCGCGATATGAAGATGTCCATCGACGTGGGAAAACTGAATAAGGACGAGCTGCTGGAATATGTCGAAATATGCGGTTGGGCGCTGGCGCGCGCTCATGCGCGCACTGGTGATGCGGCGCGAATCGGCGGCTATCTAGGTAAGAAGGACGTGTTCGATGTAGCCGTGCGCAAATTCGCGATGGCATACGCCGATCAGACCGAGCGCGATCACCAAGCGCTGGTGAAAGCGGTGCGCGCAGGAAAACTGCGAGCCTCAGCTAATTTAGCCGCATGACGGACCAAGTACAAACAAGTGTACTTATGATCCCGAGCAGAGCGAGGGATCTGCTTCTCGGGCGAACTGTTGCTCACAGATCGAGCGGCAGCGGATTCTTGCCGGTGATGAGTCGCGCGGAACGGTCGAAGGTGATGTACAGCCAGGCCCATTGCATCATCACCAGCACGCGATTTTGAAACTGAATGATGTAAACAAGATGGATGAAGACCCAGATCAGCCAAGCCGGCCAGCCGGAAAGTTGCATCCAGTTCAAATCCGCCACAGCCGCGCCGCGGCCGATCGTCGCCAGATTCCCTTTATCGAAATAACGAAACGGCGGAAGTTTTTCGCCCCGCAGCCGAGCCCGGATCAATTTTGCGACGTATTCTCCCTGCTGTATCGCGGGCTGCGCGACTCCGGGAAGAGGCTTTCCGGTTTGGTGGCTGAAATTCGAGAGGTCGCCGATGACAAAGATTTCAGGATGTGCGGCGATGGTCATGTCCGGCTCGACGATCACGCGTCCGGCGCGATCGAGCGTTGCGCCGGCTTCTTCGCCAAGAATGCGGCCGAGCGGGGACGCCAGAACGCCCGCGGCCCACAGAATCGTGCGCGTCGGAATCTCCTCGGTGTGGTCGCCCTCACGGATCGTGACGCCGTCGGCGCGGATATCGGTGACCATCGCCCCGGTGCGAACGGTGACCCCCAGCCGCGTAAGCATCTTGCGCGCAGCTTCGGAAAGTCTTGGCGGATAGGTGGGCAGCGGGCGGTCCGTGCCTTCGACCAGAATGATGCGCGTCTGCGTGGGATCGATGTCGCGGAAATCGTGTACTAGCGTGTCGTGAGCGATTTCACCGAGCGCGCCCGCAAGTTCCGCGCCGGTGGGGCCCGCACCGACGATGACGAACGTCATCCACGCGCGAAGTTTTTCGGGATTTTGTTCACGCTCGGCAGCTTCGAAGGCGAGCAGGATTCTGCCGCGCATGGCGGTGGCGTCGTCGATATTTTTCAGGCCCGGCGCGAACTCGGCCCATTCGTCGTGGCCGAAATATTGGTGCGTGGCGCCGGCGGCGACGATGAGCGTGTCGTAATCGAGATAGCCGTCGCTCAGAATGACGCGGTGTCTCGCGGCGTCAATATGGATGGCTTCGCCGAGCAAGACTTTGGTGTTTTTTTGTTTGCGCAGCACTTGGCGCAAAGGTCCGGCGACGTTGGCTGGCGACAGCGAGCCGGTCGCGACCTGATAGAGCAGCGGCTGGAAGAGATGGTAGTTGCAGCGGTCGACGAGCGTCACTTCGACCGGCGCGCGTTTCAACTTTAGCGCGGCGCTGAGGCCACCGAATCCCCCGCCGATGATCACAACCTTGTGCTGGTCAGCCATTTTTTAATTGTAACTTCAATTCAGACACCGAACGACACAGCGCTTGCGATTCTTTGGTGTCCGCTGTTTATCCGATGCATAGGCTCTGCAAAAAGGCGCAATCCTGATCGTCACGCCGGAGCCGAAAAACTGTCACGGGCACTTGGGAGTATCCGGATTAAACTGTTCTGCCTCTGAGCGAAATGGAGCCCAACAAGGATTCATGAAGCGGCGATTCTACAAGATCGCAACCTGCTTGCCCCTGATTTTGATCGTCGCGCTGGGTTTGCGGCTGGGATTCGCATGGGACCAAGAACGCAAGATTCCACGAGATCTTGTCGGGCTGGTGCCGTTCCTCCAAGAGACCGGGAACATTGCGTTCTCGATCGCGCAGGGCCATGGATTCGGCTCGCCGTACTGGCAAGAAACGGGACCGACGGCCTGGCTTACGCCCGTTTATCCATACCTCGTCGCTGGCGCGTATCGCCTCTTCGGGATTCATACGCCGCATGCGTTCTTCGCAGTTGTTCTGCTGAACATTCTGTTCTCCGCAGCGACGTGCATCCCGATCTTCTACGTCGGAAAACGCGTGGGACGTGTGGCCGTTGCGAGCATAGCCGCGTGGCTTTGGGCCGTCTTTCCCAATGCGTGGATTATTCCGTTCGAGTGGGTATGGGATACATCGCTTTCTGCACTGCTGATGGCGATGATCTTGTGGGCTACGTTACGCCTCGCGGACGGCGATGCGCGCACGGATTATAGTGATTCGAATCGCGCCGGATCGACAACAACCAGGCCGGCATCGCGGCGTCTCTGGTGCTGGTATGGGCCGCTGTGGGGCTTCGCGCTGATGACCAACCCATCGCTGGGAGTGATGCTGCCCTTCTTGATTGGATGGGCTGTTTATCGGCTGCGGAGACCTCCCGAACAGAATCAAGGCCGAGCGCTATTGAAAGGGCCTGCGCTAGCGTTCGGCGTTGCTATTCTGTGCTGCGTACCATGGACCGTTCGGAATTATCTCGTGTTTCACAGATTCATTCCGCTCCGCTCCAACTTCGCGTTTGAGTTGTGGCTGGGGAACAACGATAACTTCGACTCGCAGTCGCAGATTGTGCCGCCGGCGAATCCTGAACGTGAGGAGATTCGAAACTATATCCACATGGGCGAGACGGCTTTCATGCAAGACAAGTGGAATAAGGCAGTCAGTTTCATGCGCAGCCATCCGAAGTTGGAATTGATTCTCCTCGGGAGGCGCTTTGTGGCGATGTGGACCGGGATGGAGAAACCCGTGGATGGTTTTCTCGATAGCGACTCTCTTTTGACCCGAATTGCATTGCTGAGCAATTTCTTGGCGGCCATCGGCGCGTTTTGCGGGATCATTGTTTTGTTCTCGTGGCGTAGCCCGTATGCGTTTCCTCTGGCAGCCTTCCCGATCGTGTTCCCCGTAGTGTATTACGTGACTCACGCTTCATTGCGGTACCGCCATCCGATTGATCCCATCATCATGTTGTTGACAGCAGTGGCTATCGCTGCGGCGCTTGACCGGCGGAGGTTGCCGGGCGAATAGAACGGTTCGGTCGGGAGATGTCACCGTGAGCGGCCTCGCAGCCTGAACTAGCGCTACTTTTCGGAGCGGGCAGGGTAGGATTTGGGATCCGGTGGATCGAAGCGGTAGCCAATCCAGGGTTCTGTGTGAATGTAACGGGGGCGGCTGGGATCTGGCTCGATTTTCTTTCGCAGTTGATTGATGAAGACGCGCAAGTATTCCGTTTCCTCGCCGTAGTCCGGTCCCCAGACGGCTTGCAACAGACGACGATGCGCCTGTGCTTTTCCGGGATTTGAGACTAGTTGGCGCAACAGTTCGAATTCCTTGGGAGTAAGACGAACGGAGCGCCCTTTGACCAGAACGCTGCGCTTTTCGAAGTCAATTTTAAGGTCATCGGAGATGAACGCAGGCGTCGCCTCTCCAGGGGCGGCGCGGCGCAACGCTGCACGAATCCGCGCCAGCAGCTCCTCGACGCCGAAGGGTTTGACGACGTAGTCGTCGGCACCGGCATCCAGAGCTTGCACTTTGTCGCGTTCGGTATTACGGACGGTGAGCATGATGATCGGTGTATCGGTGGAGCTGCGGATTTCGCGGCAGGTCTCAAGACCCGAAATTCCAGGCAAATTCACGTCGAGAAGGATGAGATCGGGACGCTCGCCGCGCATTTTTTCGAGAGCTTCTTCACCGCTGCGCGCTTCAATGACGCTATAGCCATGCGACGCAAGGGTGGTAAGCATAACGCGGCGGATTTGCGGCTCATCGTCAACTACGAGTATGGTCGCGGTGGTCATCAATCTCCCGAACGACTGCGGTACACGGGCAAGGTGAACGAAAAAACGGAGCCCTGGCCGCGCTGGCTGGTAAGGCTCATGGTGCCTCCGTGTGCTTCGATAATGGCCTTGGCTATGGGAAGGCCCATGCCCGTTCCTTGAACCAGGTAGCGCTGATCCTTGCCGCGATAAAACTTCTCGAAAATCAGGTTTTGTTCGAGATCGTCAATGCCAGCACCGCGGTCCGCAACGCTGGTGACGACAAAGTCCGGCGCGGCTTCCGCGGTAATAGTGATGGGCCGGTCAGCAGGCGAATACTGGTTCGCGTTCTCGATGAGGTGAACAAGAGCTTCGCGGGCGCGGACAAGGTCCACACTCACGTTAGGCAGGCCGGGTGGCACTTGGACACGGACGACGCGAGCGCCGAGGGTAAGCTTGCATTGGTTGAGAGCCGCGTCGATGACGTCTTCAATCGGCCGCGACTCGAGGTGAAGCTCGACTTCGCCGGCATCCAGTCGCGCCATTTCTCCGGCTTCGCCGACCAGGCGATTTAAGCGGTCGGTTTCCTCGTTGATGATGGTGAGAAGCTCCTGGCGCTGCAGATTCGTGACGCTGGCATTCGACAGGAGGTTGGTCACGGAAGCCTTAATAGAGGTTAGCGGGGTACGGAGCGCGTGCGTGACAGAATCGAGGAGCGCCGTGCGCAGACGCTCGCCTTCGCGAGCCGCTTCCGTCAGTCCGAGTTGCTCGATGGCGCGAGCGCGTTCGATGGCGACGGCGATCAGGGTGCCAATGGCTTCGAGCGTCTGGCGCGAAGGCGTCGAGCCGGAAATCCCCAGGCTGCCGATGGGACGAATGCCGAGACGCACGGGCACAAAGCAGAGACTGTTCGCTTCGTCCACCAGCGGCTCTTCGCGTATAACCATTGTCTTCAGAGTTTCGAGGTCGAGCTGCGGGATGACCGGACCTGAGCGATAGATCTTCTGTTTCTCGGCGAGAAGGAGGGCAGCGGCGCCGACTTCAAAGATGTCCACAATTTGCGAAGGGATGCGATTCAGGAGTTGAATCACGTTGCCCGATTCGAGAAGGCCCTGGCTGAAAGCGTAGAGCTTTTCGATTTCGCGGCGTCGCTGGGAGGCGTCCTTCGCTTGTTGACGAGCGCGGGTAGAAAGATGGCTGGCCAAAACGGACACGACCAGAAAGGCGAAGAGGGCGACCCAATTTTGTGGATCGGCGATGGTGAAAGTGCCGATCGGGGGCAGGAAATAGTAGTTAAATGCGAGCATTGCCACCACCGACATAAATACCGAAACGGCGATGCCCCATACCGTGGAAACGGCTAGAATGGCGAGCAGAAAAGAGAGGGCGACCGTGGTGGGATTAACGGGCAAGACGTGCTTATAGAAAGCGGAAATCCCCATGATGAGGGCAAAAGCGGCGGCAAATCGAAGGAAACGTGTCAGGAGAGGCTCGCGCACCGGCACATTCTAACGTAGCTTTCAAGGCGCCCGCAGAACAGAATACACCCATGCCGAAAACTCCAGAACAGTGGTTGGCCGCGTCCAAACCGGCGGAAAAGACCAAAGGAGCGCTGAAACTGTTTTTGGGATATGCGCCTGGCGTAGGCAAGACCTTCAGCATGCTGAGTGAAGCGATCCGGCGGCATAGCCGGGGCGAAGACCTGGTGATTGGCGTGGTGGAAACGCACGGCAGAAAGGGCATCGCGGAACTCTCTTCGCAACTAGAAACAGTTCCCCGTCGCATGATCGATTACAAAGGGACGCTCTTCGCCGAGATGGATCTGGAGGCGATTTTGGCGCGGCGCCCACGCGTGGTCCTGGTGGATGAATTGGCACACACGAATATTCCCGGGAGCACGAATCGCAAGCGCTACGAAGACGTCCTGGAGATTTTGGATGCGAAGATCGACGTGATTTCGACGGTCAACATTCAGCACATCGAGAGCATCGCACCGACGGTGCGAGCGATTACCGGCGTTCCGGTGCGGGAAACGGTGCCGGATTGGGTGCTGCAAGTGTCCGACGAAACGGTGATGGTGGACCTGACACCAGAGGCATTGCAGAACCGTATGAGGCGCGGAGACGTTTATGGTAAGGAGAAAATCGAGCAAGCGCTGAAGAATTTCTTCCGCCGCGGGAACCTGATCGCACTGCGCGAATTGGCGTTGCGGCAGGTGGCTGAGCAAGTGGACCGAAGCCTGGAATCGTACATGGTGGAAAAAGACATCCAGGAAGCCTGGGGAGTACGCGAGAGAATCGCGGTGTGCATCAGCGCGAACCCGAAGGCGCAGTATTTGGTGGCACGGGCCGCGCGCATGGCCCGCCGAATGGACGCCGAACTTTACGCACTGCATGTGGATTTGGAACCTGACGGCGATCCCGAAGAGGAAAAAGCTTTGGCGGCGAACCTGCAATTCGCGGAAAACCTGGGTGCGAAACCCGTACGATTAAAGGGTGATCACGTGGCGGGCGCTGCCGCACAATTCGTGCGGGATAAGCACATCACCCAGGTGATTTTTGGACGATCGGCGACGGAAGGATGGAAGAAGCTGCGTTACATGAGCGGGATCAACCGATTTTTGAAGGACGCGCCGGCAGTGGATGTACATATCGTCACGCAGGAACCGGATTAGCGGATGTTAGACAAATCAGGCGAGGGGTTAAGAGCGTGGTCCGGTTAACACCTCAACATCATGGATCCAGCCGCTCTTACAGTTCTCCTCATCAAGCTTCGTCCGGAGGAATATCGAACTTAACCAGATCGGCCTGAAAGCCTTTGGTCTTAACGGCGCCGTAAGCAATTCCGACAACCATCCAGACGGCGCCGAGAAGCATGGCCTTGCTGCTCAAGTTGCGCCAGATGAAGAGGCAAATCACGAAACCGAGGAGCGGGGAGAGGAAATCGAACCAGTTTCTTTCCTTGGCCCGGAGGAAGTAGCGTACGAAGGCGGCGG
>DATEVZ010000198.1:0-15938 GCA_035258265.1 Candidatus Acidiferrales bacterium | reverse complement strand
CTATGATGACGCCATCGCGCATCTGCGCACGGTCCTCACGCAATATCCGCGCGACCGCGTGGTGCACGACGATTTGGGCCGGATTTATTTCCTGAAGCGCCAGTACGACAGCGCGCTGAAAGAGTTCAACGCGACGATTTCCATCGATCCTGAAGATCTCGAAGCGAACTACAATTTGATGCTGACCTACACGGGGTTGGGTAAGCCTGACGTTGCGGCGGAATTTCAGAGGCGCTATCTGCGTTTCAAGGCGGACGAATCGGCTCAGGCCCTTGTCGGCCCTTATGTGCGCACGCATTCTGACGACAACAACGAGCGCCAGCCCATCCACGAGCACGTTTCCGAGCCACTTTTGAAAGCAACCAAGGCTGTGCCCGCGCGTGCCACCGCACCGAAATACGGAGCCGTACCGCACAACGCCAAGGAATCCGATTGATGAACTTCCGCTTCCAGCACTCCCCTGCAATCGCCGTGTACCTAGCCGCCGCTACAATCACGCTCGGCGCCATCCGTGCGACTAAGACACTGTCAAACGCGCCGTTGCAGAAAGCCGTTGCAGCCACGGGAACCCGCTTCGAGGACGTGACACGCGCCGCAGGAATTCACTTCGTTCATTACAACGGCTCGTTCGGCAAAAAGTGGCTGCCGGAAACGATGGGGCCAGGCGTGGCATTCATTGATTACGATAATGACGGCTGGCAGGACGTTTTGATCGTCAACGGAATGGATTGGCCGGGCCACTCGCGCAAACATTCGACGCTCGCGCTCTACCATAATAATCACGACGGGACGTTCACCGACGTGACGCAGAAGGCCGGGCTGGCCGCAGAAATATACGGCATGGGCGTGGCGATCGGCGACTACGACAACGACGGCTTCGACGATATATTCATCACTGCGCTCGGCCAGAGCCGCCTATTTCACAATAATGGCAACGGCACATTTACCGATGTCACCAGGCATGCGGGACTGGAAGGGCCGCACGAATTCAGCACCAGCGCCGCGTGGGTGGACTACGATCGTGACGGGAAGCTCGACTTGGTCGTAGCGAATTACGTGCAGTGGTCGCCCGAAACGGACATCTATTGCGCGCTCGATGGAAAAACGAAATCGTATTGCACGCCCGAACCGTATAAAGGAACGTCGGTTCGCTTGTGGCACAATCGCGGCGACGGCACTTTCGAAGACGCCACGCAAAAAGCCGGACTCTACGATCCCACGTCGAAAAGTTTGGGCGTCGCCATCCTCGATGCGAATCAAGACGGCTGGCCGGACATTTTGATGAGCAACGACACACAGCCCAACAAGCTTTACATCAACAACGGCAACGGAACGTTCACGGAAAAGGGCGTCTCCGCGGGAATTGGCTACAGCGAAGACGGCATCGCGCGCGCAGGCATGGGCGTGGACGCCGCCGACTACGACCGCTCGGGATACCCCAGCGTCGTGATCACGAATTTCTCTAATCAAATGATTTCGTTGTACCACAACGAGCGCAACGGCCTTTTTGTGGACGAAGCTCCGCAATCGGAAGTAGGCCATGATTCCCTGCTCACACTCGGCTTCGGCTGCTTTTTCTTTGATTACGATCTGGACGGCTGGCTTGATCTGTACGTCGCGAACGGCCACATCGAAGACGCCATCGAGCGAGTGCAGCCGCGTGTGCGCTACGCCGAGCCGCCGCATCTGTTCCGCAATCTGGGCAATGGGAAATTCAGTGAAGTCACGCAATCGGCGGGAGCCGCTTTTGCCACGCCGCGCGTGGCGCGTGGAGCAGCCTACGGCGATATCAATAATGACGGCGCGCTCGATCTGCTGGTCGCGACCAACGCCGGGCCAGCTGTGCTTTTCCGCAACACCGGCGCAACGAATCACAGCCTGCGCATCAAGTTGGTGGGCACGACATCGAATCGCGACGGGATTGGCGCGAATGTGCGCCTGACCGCCGGAAGCGACACGCAATCGAAGATGCTGCGCAGCGGGTCGAGTTATCTTTCGTCGAGCGAACTGATCCTGACTTTCGGCCTGGGTGCGCATACTCAGGCGGACGCTATCGAAATTCACTGGCCCAGCGGCCAAGTGGATCAGTTGAAAAGTGTCGCCGCCGACCAGATCATCACGGTGAAAGAAAAAGAAGGCAGCATTGCTGCCAAGCCGCTCGCGAAACGGTAGAATACCCGGCATGTTGGCACCGAGGCCGGAAACGGAATGAAGCGTGTCGCGCGCGTAGCACTCTTCGCAGGTGTCTGCGCTTGCGCTCTCACCGGAGCCAGCCAAGCACCACAACAACAGTCGCAACAGCGCGCTCATCCGCACGCATCCGCCGCGAAAAAGGCCGAGGAAGCCGATCAGCAAAAGACTGACCCGCGCGCCCAAATCATTCGCGAAAATAATTTCGGCGTGGCGCTGATGAATCGGCAGCAGTTCGAACAAGCCCTCGGCAAGTTTCAGCGCGCTTGCATCCTCGATCCGCAGACCGACATCGGGTGCTTGAACACCGGGATCGCTCTGCTGAATATGCAGCGCTTCGATGAAGCGCGCCAGATTCTGGAAAAATCCGCGCAACGAAATCCGCGCGATCCGCATGCGTGGTTCAACCTCGGCCTGCTGGAAAAGGCCATGGGAAACGCTGACGCTGCCATCGCTGATTTTCAGAAGGTCGCGGCGCTGGATTCCTACGACGCGGACACCCAATATTTCATCGGCCTCGTTTATTCCCAGCAGCAGCAATACGACAAGGCCATCCCGTCGTTTCAGCGGGCGCTCGATTTGAATCCCTTCCAAGTCTCTGCCGAGTTTGGCCTGGCGCAGGCGCTGCAACGCTCGGATAAGACAGCGCAAGCCAAAGAGCACTTCGATCGCTTCCAACACATGACGTCGCTGAAGCTCGGCAAGCCCATCAGCTTCATTTATGGCGAGCAGGGAAAATATTCGCTCGCCGAAATTATGCAGCCCGCTCCGGAGCCGGTGCCGCCGGCCACAGCGGTCCACTTCGTTAATGTCACGCTATCCTCGAACCTGCCGGGATTTGCGGTCCGCGTCACCGCGCCGCCGCTGGCCGCAAAACTCGAAGCTGCGCCAGCCGGAACTCGGCGTTCCACGCAGAAAATAAGCGCGACAAAAGTTGCCGCTGACGATTCCGCGGATTCGCTAGCGCATTTTCTGGGTAGCGGCGCTTGTATCATTGATTACAACGGCGACGGAAAACCGGACATTTTCCTGGTGGATGCCAATGGCCACGGAAATTCCGCGTTGTACAAAAACATCGGCAACGGAAGATTCGTGGATGTCACGCGCGAGGCCAAACTCGAAATCCACGGACAGGCCATGGGCTGCGGCGTCGGCGACTATGACAACGACGGAAAACCGGATCTCGTTGTCACCATCAACGGCGGCGTGATGCTTTTTCACAACGAGGGTAACGGCACGTTCAAGGACGTGACCGAAGCAGCGGGACTCAAGACCGATCCGCAGCCGGATGTGCTCGCTCTAGCTGCCACATTTATTGACTACGATCATGACGGCGACCTCGACCTCTACGTCACGCGCTTCAACGCTTTCCCGCTCGATAATCCCGCCCAGCCTTTCGCTTTCCCGAGCGATGCCACACCGCCCGGCAATGTTCTCTGGCGTAACAACGGCAACGGAACGTTCACTGAATGGACCAGCCAAACGGGACTCGCCGGGCACGGTCCCTCGGTCGGCGCGGTCGGCAGCGACATCAACAACGACCGAGCGATCGATTTCGTGGTCACCGGCTGGCAGAAGGCGCCCACCGTGTACTTCAATCCGCGCGAAGGCGCGTTTCGCGCTGAAACGCCGTGGGCTAGCGATATGCCTGCGCCCACCGCAGGCGTCGTCGCGCTTGATTTCGATAAAGACGGCTGGATGGATCTGGCGTTCACCCACTGGGGCGCGCCAGGACTGAGCCTGTGGCGCAACGTCGAAGGAAAATCGTTCGAGCGCGTGGCGCTGCCTGACCTGGACTTTATGCGCGCGTGGGGCGTAGCGCCGATTGATTACGATAATGACGGCTGGATGGATATTGTCGCGGTGGGCGATACGTTCAATGGCGACGGCCATATCGTGCTGCTGCGCAATGAGGGCCAGGCCGGTTTTCGCGACGCCACCGCCGCGACAGGCCTCGACAAGGTTGTGCTGCACAAACCCCGCGGCGTGATCGCATTCGATTTCGACGGCGACGGCGCAACGGATTTGCTCATCACGCAAAACAACGCGCCCCCGGTGCTGCTGAAAAATGAAGGGGGCAATCGCTATAACTGGATTCGCATGGGGTTCAAGGGCGAGAACGACAATAAATCCGGCATCGGCACAAAGGTCGAGATCTACGCCGGCGCGCTGCGTCAAAAATGGGAAGTCACGGGCGCGTCTGGCTACCTAGGCCAGGGACCAACCTCGATCGTGGCCGGCCTGGGTGCCGAGCGCGGCGCGGACGTCATACGCCTGCTCTGGCCCACCGGAGTGCTGCAAGACGAAATGGAAGTACCCGCCTACAAGGACGAAGTCGTCACGGAAATTGACCGCCGCGGAAGTTCATGCCCGATTGTGTTTGTGTGGAACGGCAATAAATTCGAATTCCTCGCGGATATGATTGGCCCGGGCATCATCGGGCACTGGACCGGCCCCAATCAGCGCAACATTCCCGACCCGGATGAATATTTGAAAGTGACTGGCTCGCTGGTGCAGCCGCAGGAAGGCCGCATTCATTTCCGCATGTTGGAGCCGATGGAAGAGCTCGATTATCTGGATCAAACGCGATTGCTTGCCGTCGATCATCCGGTGGACGTCGAGGTTTATCCCAATGAACGTTTCGCGAGCGAGCCGCCGTTTCCGCGGTTCAAAGTGATCGCCAGCCGCGAGGCTCATCTCCCGGCGGGTGCCTGGGACGACCATAGCCGCGATTTGCTGCCACTGCTGCGCGAGGCCGATCACAAATACGTGACCAATTTTCCACTCGCTCCTTACGCCGGCTTTGCGGCGATGCACTGGATCGAGCTCGATCTCGGCGAGTGGGATTCTTCGCGGCCGCTGCGCTTGCTGATGGACGGCTTCACCGATTATTTCAGCGCGAGTTCGATGTACGCCGCGTGGCAAGCGGGAATCACGCCGGCGCCGCCGTATGTGGAGGCGCTCGACGATTCCGGCAAGTGGGTGCGCGCGATTGACGACATGGGCTTCCCCGCCGGCCTTCAGCGCACGATGGTCGCCGACCTCACTGGAAAATTGGCGCCGGGCACGCGGACAATCCGCATCGTCACGAACCTGAGAATTTATTGGGATCGCATCCGCGTGGATAATTCTCCCGAGGACGTTCCGTTCACGCTGACCGAAGTTCCGCTGGCTGGTGCGAAGCTGCAATTCCGTGGCTATCCGCACGTCGTCGAGGGCAATCCCAAAAATGACTTGAGCTATGCGTATGGGGACGTAAGCACGACCGGGCCATACTCGCGGCAAATCGGAAACTACACGCGCTATGGAGATGTCACGGATTTGGTGCGCAAGACCGACGACAAGTTCGTCATCTTTGGCTCGGGCGATGAGGTCGCCGTGGATTTCGATTCAACGCACCTGCCCGATATTCCCGACGGCTGGACGCGCGATTATTTCTTCTACGCGGACGGATTCGCCAAGGACATGGACTTCTACGCCGCGCACGGCGACACCGTCGCGCCGCTGCCCTTCCACACCTCGGTGCCGTACCCCTATCCGAATGGCGTCGCCTACCCCGAGGATCTGCAACATCTGAAATACATGCTCGATTACAATACCCGCAGCGTGGCTGGACCAGTGGGTGACAGCTTCCGCTTCAACTACCCTAAGCCCGAAAAATAACTACGCCTCCAGTTACTCTGTGAGCGCTGGACGCAAATGCAGCGAGTTCCATCGGTGCGGCAAACCGCTATGATGAATTGATGGATCGTCGCGTATTTCTTCGTCTGGTGCAGCAGTCAGCGGCTGCTTTTGCTGCCTCCAATCTGCTCGAAGCCTTCCCACTTTTCCTGGCAGCGCAAACGAACGCTGTGAAAGCAGCGTTTTCAACGAAGGGCCGCCCTCAGGTGGCGCTTACGATGGACGATCCAAATGTTTATTTCGAAAGCAGCATGCCATGGCGGGAGGCGAACAAGCGGATACTCGGCGCACTCGAAGCACGCAAACTCAACGCGGCTCTGTTCGTCTGCGGCAAGCGAGTCGATCAGCCTGAAGCAAGAGGCTTGGTCTCGGATTGGGACGATGCTGGTCACCTCATCTGCAATCATTCCTACTCCCATTTAATGTTCACGGACCCCGGCGTCTCCTACAGCGAATTCGCGGCAGATTTTCTCCGCAACGAGCCGATCATTGCCCCCTATCGACAACGCACGACGCTGTTCCGCTATCCCTTTCTGAAGGAGGGCGACACAGCCGAAAAACGTGACCGCTTTCGAAACCTTCTCAAAGAACACCATTACCGGGTCGGCCATGTCACCATTGATGCATCGGACTGGTATGTGAATCAGCGCATGCAGGAGAGAATAGAAAAAGATCCAGGGGCGAATCTCGATCCGTACCGCGATTACCTCGTCGCACATTTATTGGACCGAGCCGCGTTCTACCGCAAGCTCTCGCTCGATGTATTAGGACACGACACTCCTCACACCCTGCTCATCCATTATTCGTTTATGAATGCGCTATTTCTTCCTGCTGTGCTGGACGCCTTCAACCAAGCCGGATGGGACTGGATCGATGCTAGTCGCGCATACGAAGACCCCGTATTTCAGCGCGCGCCACAGACTCTGCCGGCCGGCGAAAGCTTGGTCTGGGCTTTGGCGAAGGAAACTGGCAAGTTCGACGGTCTCCTTCGCTACCCAGGCGAAGACGATCGATACGAAAGACAAAAAATGGATGCGCTCGGGCTTTAAAGTAGGTGACGCGTTTGCCGAAACTCCATCCCTTGATTGGGGCGGAATAGCGTGATAATTTCGGTCTTTCGGTAGGCACACGCAACAAATCACCTGACGATGTCGCAGTCTAATTCAAGCGTCCAAATTTCGAAAATTGCGGGGCGCGAACCAGACGCTTCCATGCCCGCATGCGAACCTGCCTTCTGGCGCGTGGAAGGCAGCCTGCTGAACCTTACGGCCGTGCGCCCGGTGGGATTTTTTGCGTGGAATTCGCAAAGCTTCCTGCAGCGCTGGACGCGCCGAGGCGCCATGGCCACGCTCGCGATCGCGCGGCCATTCCTCTATGTGACGGATCGCGTGTTTGCCACGCGCCTGCTGCACACCGTGCTGCGCGGAGTGAGCCGCGATCGCCTCGACCTGCTCGGTGAAGAATTCTTCGAATATTTTCTGAAGCCGCGATTGAAAGCGCGCGGCATCGCCAAGCTGAACGAAGCTGTGGCGGCGGGCGGCGAAATCATCCTGGTGAGCCAAGGCCTCGACCACATCATGCGCCCACTGGCGAAGCATCTGGGCGTCGCGCGCATCATTTCAAATCGGCTCGATTTTCGCGAGGGTACTGCGACCGGGCGCCTGCTCGAGCCGGTCATCCGCCCGCGCGGCGCCTTCGCGCGATTTACCCAAGGCCAGCCTGACGGCCGACTGTCGCGCGAAAAGCTGATCAAGGTACTCGGCTTCGAGAAAAATCCGGAAGTCATGGATGAAGCGATTCAGCCGGCCGGGCGTCCCGCGCCGAACGTGTATGTTCCAGTAGTCCATTTCGAATCGCGCAATGGCCGCTCCTCGCTTTCCGTCCGTGAAACTCTGCGTGGGAAAAATATCCTTCTGATTGGCGCCACGGGATTCATCGGCAAAGTGTGGCTGGCGAATCTGCTGACCGATCTCCCTGATATTGGGCGCATCTACCTGCTGGTGCGGCACAACCGGGCCGCGACTTCCTTGCAGCGCTTTCAGCGCGTGATCGAAGAATCTCCCGTGTTCGAGCAACTGGCCGAGCGCCATGGCGATCGCTTCGCGGAGTTTCTGCGCGAGCGAATCGAGGTCGTTGATGGAGACGTCAGCCAACCGGATCTCGGTCTAGCTGCTGAAGCGAAACAGCGACTAGCCCGTTCGCTCGATGTGATCGTCAACAGTTCCGGGCTGACGGATTTCAACCCCGACTTGCGCGATGCGCTCGCCACGAACGTCCGCGCGACCGCGTACACGCTCGATTTCCTGCGCGAGTGCGATCGTGCTTCGCTGCTGCATCTCTCGACGTGCTACGTCGTCGGCCAGCGCGATGGCCGCGTGCTCGAAGAGCTTCCCCGAAATTACACGCCGTGTGGAATCAAAGATTACGACGCGTTGAAAGAATGGCAATCGCTCGAAAACCACGTTCGCGAGACCGAAGCCCGCGCTGAGTCACCGGAAGTCACCGACGAACTGCGGCGCGCTGCGCTCAAGAAAGAGCACGCCGCAAAAGATCTGCAAGGGGCCGCGCTAGAAAATCAAATCCGCAAGAATCGCGTGCGCTGGCTGCGCCAGACTTTGACCGATGCTGCTTCGCACCGCGCCATGGAGCTCGGCTGGCCCAACACTTACACGTTTACGAAGAGTCTATCCGAATCGCTGATTCGTAATTTTCTTGACGCTAATCCCGCGGCGGCGATTGCCGTGGTGCGTCCGGCGATCGTGGAATCTTCGCTGGAAAAACCGTTTCTTGGATGGAACGAAGGCATCAACACCTCCGCCTCACTTTCCTATTTGCTGGGAACATTTTTCCGTCAGCTTCCCAGCACCGAAACCAAGTGCCTGGACCTTATCCCGGTGGATCTGGTTTCCCGCGGCATGACGCTGATTTCGGCAGCTCTGGTTGCTGGACGCCACGAGACGGTCTATCAACTGGCCACATCTGTCAGCAATGCTTGCAACATGCGCCGCTCGATCGAACTGACCGGTCTCGGTCATCGCAAATTCTATCGCGCGCAAAATGGCCTGGAGCATCGTCTGCGGCTCAAGTTCGATGCCATTCCGGTCTCGAAGACGCGCTATAAAGCCTTTTCTGCGCCCACGCAGAAAGCCATCGTCCAAGCGATCAATCGCACCGTCGAGCCGTTCGCGTCGCGGCCTCCACTGGCGCGCCAACAGCGCGAGCTGGAAAAAGTGATCAAGCTGATTTCGCTTTTCGAGCCGTTCATTCTGCACAACGATCACGTTTTCGAAGCCGCCAATGTCGACAGGCTGAGCGCCGCGCTTCCGACGAACGAACGCGCCGATTTCGGCTACGATGCCCGCGCGCTAGATTGGTGGGATTACTGGATCAACGTGCACATTCCGGCGCTGCGCAAGTGGTGTTATCCTCTCATCGAAGGACGTCAACCGGAGGCTCGTCCCCGACGTTCCGTGCCGCTCGAAACGCGTGCGGAATCGAGCGCCGCGGAAGCGAAGGGCGCAACTCCGGCAGCGGCGTCCTGACATTCAATCACTGTGGCCATCCTCCTGACTGGGTCCACCGGCTACATCGGTGCCCATATCGCGTCCAATTTGCTCACGGGTCATTCCGATCCGCTGAACCTGCTGGTGCGCGCACGCGATCAGCAGGAGGCGCACGAACGTTTGTGGCGTTCGTTGCAACTGCATTTGGATTTTCCGCGTTTCGAGGAGTTCCTGAACTCACGCATCCATATTTTTCGCGGTGACCTGACCGACGCGCATTTTGGGCTGGCAGACGACGATTACGCACGGCTGGTGCGCACCACCGACTCGATCATTCATTGCGCGGCATCGCTGAATCGCAAATCGGAGAAGAGCTGCCTCAACGTGAATTTGCGCGGCACACTCGAAGTGATTCAGCTGGCCATGTGCGCGCGCGACCAGCATGGATTGCGCCGGTTTAGCCATGTGAGCACGGTCGCCGTCGCCGGCCAGCGCGCCAACGAAGTCGTTCAAGAAGACAACGCGATCGACTGGAACCGCTCGGACTACGATCCCTACGCACGCACGAAGAAATTCTGCGAGCACATGGTTCGCCAGCTCCTCCCGGACGTACAGCGCACTATTTTCCGGCCGAGCATCGTCCTGGGCGATAGCCGCCGGCCGGAGACAAACCAATTCGATATGGTGCGCGCGTTCGTGTTTTTGGCGGGCCTGCCTGTGCTGCCTTTCCGTCCAGAAGACCGTATTGATATTGTGCCGGTGGATTTTGTGGCCGACGCCGTGGCGACGCTGCACCAAAAAGAAAAGCCGGAGCACGAGATTTATCATTTGGCATCCGGCCAGGAGTCGGAGACCTTCGTAGAATTGACCGATTCGCTCGCGAAAGCGCAGGGAAAGCGCGGCCCGATGTTTGTGCCCAGCTTCGAAAAATCCACCTCGAAAATGGTGGACGCTCTCGCGGGACGCGCCGGCAAAATCGGCGGACTCGCTACGCTGCTGAAGGTGTTCCTGCCTTATTTGGTGTGGAATACCGTGTTCGATAACACGCGCCTGGTGGAAGAGATCGGCCGCCATCCCGCGCCCTTCTCGCAATACAGCCTGCCGCTGCTGCGATTCAGCCGCGAGAATCACTTCGTTTACAAATATCGCGAATGGCCTTCCAACGCCTCCGTGAGCGCCGCAGCGCACAGTGCGGGAGCAGGCGCTTCTAAGGAGCCGCGCTCATGACCGACCTGCTGCTCGAAACTTGGGTCAGCGGCCTGATCGAACTCAACAAGTTCGAATGGATGCTGGGCGCGGGCGATGCGTGGAAGCCCGGCACCAAGCTCAAGCTTCTTTTTGCCGGGTACAACGGCACGCGCAACACGGGCTCCGACGTTCGCGTGGAAGAAATGATGCGCCAGGTGCGGCGGATTCTCGGCGCGGAGAATCTTGCGCTCAGCGTGATGTCGCAGGATTTCAACCTAACGCGTGGATATTTTGGTGACGCGCGGCAGGTTCACCTGCCGGACGTCTTCCCGCCATTTTTGCATTCCGAAGTGCGCCGGAACGATGCAGTGGTGGCTTGCGAAGGCTCCATGTTCAAGAGCAAATTCGCAAATGCGCTCACTACCATGATGATCGGGGCGCTGGGGATCGCTTCCGCGCAGAATAAATTGAGCATCGCCTACGGAGCCGAGGCCGGACAAATGGATCCGGTGCTTCAGAAAATGTGCGGCCGCTATTGCCGCGACTCGCTAGTCATCACACGCAACGTGGAATCGCAGGCCGTTCTCGGCAAACTCGGCGTGCCCACAGAGCTAGGAACAGACACGGCGTGGACATTCGAGCCGCTCGGCTCAGAATATGGCCGCCAGACGCTGCGCGATGCCGGTTGGGACGGCGCCAGCCCCGTGCTCGCCGTTTGCCCGATCAATCCTTTCTGGTGGCCGGTGAGTGCGTCGCTTGCGAAATGGCTGGCGCACTCGATAGCCGGCGCATACAAAAAAAGCTACTACCGGACGATTTATTTTCATCGCTCGGGGAAGCAAGTTGACGATGCCTACGAGAAATATCTTTCGGAGATGGCGTCTGGGGTAGCGAATTATCGGAAAACGCGCAAGGTGTTTCCCGTTTTGATTGCGATGGAGATGCTCGATCGCGATGCGTGCGAACGAGTGGCGCAAAAGCTCGGCGGCGCGCCCATCTTCGCGTCCGATAAATTCAACATGTACGGGCTTGTGAGCATTCTGCGCTCCGCCGACCGCGTGCTTTCGTCGCGCTATCACGCGATCGTCACCTCCATGCCCGCCGGCGTGCCCTCGGCTGGCGTCACCATGGACGAGCGCATTCGTAACTTGATGCGCGAGCGCGGCCACGACCATCTCCTGATGCGCGTCGACGAGCCGGATCTCGCGGACAAAATCGTCGCCGCGCTGCGCGCGCTCGATGCCCAAGCAGACGAAGTTCGCGACGCGATGGGCCAGACTGTCGCGCGGAACCTGCAACTGATGGCGCGCATGGGCACATACTTCGAAGAGCAGGTAGCGCGCCGTTATCCTCAATTTCCCGTGCGCAAGGGCGTGCTGAGTTGGGAGGACTATCTTCCTCCGCTCAGTCCTGCGCTCGTGAAATTGCTCGAAGAGCACAGCGGAGTCCTGGTGGGATGAGGTTTCTCGAACAGATCTTCGATCGCCTGCAGCGCACCGCAACTGCGCCCGTCGTTCAAGAGATTCACGACGGAAGTTTTGTTTCGGTGACCGGCAGCGAATTGCTGGCTATGACGCAGCAGGCGCGGCAATTTCTAACCGCACGGGGAATGCAGAAGGGCGAACGCTGCGTGCTGCTAGCGCCCAACAGTACCCGCTGGATCGCGCTGGACCTGGCGCTGATGGCTGAAGGCGTCATCGTAGTGCCGCTGTACGCGCGGCAGGCAGTGGCGGAACTAATCAGCATGATGAAAGATTCGACGCCATCGCGCATTTTCTGCCATGACGCGGCCCTCGCCGCCGAAATCAAAAAGCTGTGGCCCCGGGCGCCGCACATTTCGCTGCTGGAGAGCGTATTCGTGAACGATGCGAAGTCAGTGGCGTCCGCGCCGCCGGGGCACGCCGAAGGCGCAGAGCCGGTAACGATCATTTATACCTCCGGAACTTCCGGCGAACCGAAAGGCGTGGTGCTGACCGCTGCCAACATTACTTTCATGCTCGGTTGCACCAACGGCCGCCTGGACCTGCTGATGAGCGCGCGCACCGAGCCGGAGCAGGTTTTTCAGTACACACCATTTTGCTTCGCGGCGTCGTGGATCGTCCTTTTAACGGTGCTTTCGCGTAATAGCGTCCTCACTCTTTCCATGGACCTCAGCAAGCTTTCCGAAGAACTGAAATTTGCCTCGCCTGAATATTTCCTGAATGTCCCCACACTGCTCGAACGCGTACGCGCGAGAATCCAGGAATCGGTCAAGGAGCGCGGCGGCCTGGCAAATGCTATTCTCCCGAGGGCGCAGCAAGCCTTCATTCGCCAACACAACAAGCAGCGTGCCTTCGCCGATTCTTTTTGGCTTGCGTTGGCCAATTCCCTGATGTTTCCGGCCATTCGCAAGAGCATCGGGCCGAACCTGAAGACCTTGATTTGCGGCTCGGCGCCGCTCTCGGTGGAAACTCAGCTTTTCTTCATGATGATTGGCATTCCCGTGCTGCAAGCTTACGGCCTGACCGAGACCACCGCGATTTGCACCGCGGATGATCCACGCGCAGTGGAACCGGGGCGAGTTGGCCCGGCGATGCCCGGCGTGGAAATGACGCGCGCGGATAGCGGAGAAATCCTCGTCCGCGGTCCGAATGTTTTTGCCGGTTACTGGCAGCGTCCCGAGGACACCGCCAAAGCTCTCGCGGACGGCTGGTTTCACACCGGCGATCAGGGTGACGCAAACGAAAACGGAAATTGGCGCATCACCGGACGCATCAAGAATCTGATCATCTTGAATTCCGGCCACAATGTGGCGCCCGAGCCGCTCGAGGAAACGCTGGCGCAACTCTTGCCGGAAGCTCAGCAGGTCGTTCTCATTGGCAATCAGCGCAGCTTTCTCGCGGCTCTGGTAACGGCCACCGGCGCCAATGGCCTCACCGACGCCCGGATTCAATCGGCGATCGAGAACGTGAATGCCGGCCAACCTCACTACAAACAAATTCGCGCGTTTCATATCGTGCCGGAACCTTTCACTATCGAGAGCGGCTTACTCACGACGATGGGCAAACTCAAGCGCGACGCGATCACTGCGCGATTTACCGGCGAAATAGACGCTCTCTATCAGAAGAAGTCCTTATGAAAAGCTTTCAGGGCAAGACGCTCTCGTGGCAAGTGCTCGACGGCGCGATTGAACTCACGCTCGATCGCGCGCCTTGCAATGAAATCGGACAGGACACCCTGATTGATCTGGAGCAATTCATCGCCGCATTGCCATCGCTACAACGCGATGCGCACGCGTTGATCATTTCCAGCGCGCGTAAAGAAGGCTTCTGCGCAGGCGCCGATCTCCGTGAACTGTATCATGTAGGGCAATCGCTTCAGCCGGCCGCGAAACTCGCAGGCTTGCACGATTTTCTCGAACGCATCCACAGCGTGATGAACGCGCTGGACGAAGCGCCGCTAACAACGATCGCAGCGGTTCACGGCGTCACATTTGGCGGCGGATTCGAGCTGGCACTGGTGTGCGATCTGATCGTTGCCGACAAAACGACACGGTTTTGTTATCCGGAGCTGCGCCTTGGCCTGATCCCGGGCTTCGGCGGGATCCCCCGGCTGAAGCGCGATCTTGGCAACGCAGTTGTGCGCGACTTGCTGCTAACGGGCCGCAGCGTCAATGCGACCAAAGCGCAAGCGGTCGGGCTGGTAAGCCAGGTCTCCGCGGAGGGTGATGCTTTGCGCGTGGCGCGCGCTACGGCCGCACAGGTGAAGAAATTCGATCGGGATACGGCCATCGCTGCGAAGAAATTCATCAAGCCCATTCCGCGCGAAGAACTGCGCCGCGAAATCGAGATTTTCTGCGACTTGTTTACGCGCCCGGCCGTGGACGCGGGCCTACGCAAATTCGTCGAAAGTACGGATGCTCTGCCCTATTTGCCGTGATCGAGATTCTTAGCAACCGTTTGATAGGCGCAATGGTCGAACACGCAGATTTCTATTCAATTTGTGGCAAGATAGAAGCGCATGAGCACACTCCAAACTACAACCGATGAAGTCCTTCGCCTGGCTGCCGACCATTTCAAGGTCCCAAAAGAACAACTGGCTCCCGACGACGATTTTTTCAAGAAGCTGGGGATCAATAGCCTCCAGGCGCTCGATCTCTTGACGCGCATCGAGCAACATTTCCAAATCGAGCTGCCCGATTACGAACTTCAGGGTGTAAGCGACTTCCGCACTCTCGCCGAGCGGATTCAATCACGCCTGTAATGCTGGACCTCAGGCAATATGATTCGCTGGGCGCCGCGTTGCGCGCAGCGCTCGATCGCTGGCCTGACGAAATCTGCCTGGTCGAAGCCGATCGCGAACGCGAAAATGCACGCCTGACGTATCGCCAGTTCAAGGAAGCGGCGCTGCCGGTTGCTCGCGCGATGCAATCTGCGGGATTTCATAATGGCACGCGCGCCGCGATCATCATGACCAATCAGTCGAAATGGCTGATTTCCGCGTACGCGATTTTCTTCAGCGGCGGCGTGCTGGTACCGCTCGATTACAAGCTCACCCCCGCCGAACACCTAAAGCTTCTCGCGCACTCCCACGCTGAATTCTTGGTAGTCGAATACCATCTCTGGCGCGGAATCATACAGGCGGAAGAATTCAAGAATCTCGGAGCGCGCATGGTCCTTGTCACCGAAGCTCCTCCAAATGCCAATCTCGCAGGCGCGAAACGCTGGGAGGACTTTCGCGAATCTGGCGAGCCCGTCTTCGTTTCGCGCACGCGGAAAGATCCGGCATGTATCGTCTATTCGTCGGGCACTGGCGGACGCCCAAAAGGATGCGTCTTAACCCACGACAATTACATGGAACAGTGCGTGGCGCTGACGTCGCTCTACCCTTTTTGGCCGGGTGTGCGTTATCTCAGCATTCTGCCGACGAACCATGCCATCGATTTCATGGTTGGATTTATCGGACCGTTCACATGTGGCGCCGCGGTGGTTCATCTGCGAACTCTTCGGCCCGAGTTCATTCGCGAAGCATTCACGAAGTACAAAATCACGTACATGGCGCTGGTTCCGATGGTGCTCAAAAATCTCGAAAAGGGGCTCCGCCAGCGCTTCGCTGATTTGCCGCCGGCGAAGCGTTCCATGCTCAACGCGCTGATCGGTGTAAACCGCGCACTTACGCGTCGCCGCCCACACCTGCAAATCAGCCGCGCGCTGCTGCCGCAAGTTCACAAAGCCTTCGGTGGCGAGCTCCGCGCGCTCTTTGTCGGCGGTGCCTTCACGGAACCTTCCACGCTGCAATTTTTTTACGATCTCGGCATTCAGGTTGGCAATGGCTACGGCTGCACGGAAGCTGGGACGACCATCACGCTGAATGACTTTAAACCCTTTCGCGCCGATA
>DATEVZ010000197.1:0-12376 GCA_035258265.1 Candidatus Acidiferrales bacterium | reverse complement strand
TATTACGAACGATACGAATTCGTCCCGCTGAGCCAAATCTCGCCCGATTTCCAGCACGCGGTCATCGCCGCGGAAGACATGCGCTTCTACCAGCACCATGGATTCGATTGGCACGCGATGCAAATCGCTGCTGAAGACGATATGGAAGGCGGCCGCATCCGCGGAGGGTCCACTCTCACGCAGCAACTGGTAAAAAACCTCTTCTTCGGAACCGGCCGCTCCATCCTCCGCAAGGGCGCCGAGTTCACACTTGTCCCTGTGGCCGAATTGGTCCTCGGAAAGCAGCGCATTCTGGAACTCTACCTCAACGTGGTCGAATGGGGCCCTGGTGTTTATGGTGCGGAGTCGGCGTGCCGTTACTACTACCGAACCTCGGCTCGGAATATCGACCGACAACAAGCGGCCCAACTCGCCGCAATTCTGCCGTTGCCCCTGAAGAGACGGCCCGATCACATGAATCACTATAGCGGACTCATCCTGGAGCGGATGCGCCAAATGGGTTGGTAATCGCGCATCACATTGTTAAGAACCAGACTCAGCTCACCACAACGGCGCCACTGGTTCTTGCTGGAAGACTGGCGGAGGGCCGCCCTGATTCGCGAGGCGGATGGCGGTCAAGTAGGGTTGGACTTGCGGATCGTACGTCACTGTGATGCTTCCGGCTTTACCCGGCGAGCCGTCGAAGCCATTTCGTCCGTCGGATCCGGCGCTGCCGCTGCTGCCGTTAGGCGTGCCAATGCCGCCGGAGCCGCCTGACCCTCCGCGACCGCCTCTTCCACCCGAGCCTCCGCGGCCTCCATCAGCCGTCACGGTCAGCGCACCGCCTCGAGGATCGATCAGATAGAGTCTCTGTTTTCCTTCCGCAACTACGCTCGCTTGAAGCAACGGATGCGCCCCGGCTCGCAACGTCACGCGCACTTGTACGGGCGGTGCGTTTCCTCCGTTCCCTCCGTCTCCGCCATCCGAGCCGTTGGTTCCGTTCCCGCCATTTCCACCGGGCGAAGGATTATTCGGGTCCGTGGAACCCATGCTGCCTGGCGAGCCGGGCAATCCATCGCTGCCGTTCAGACCATCGGAGCCGGGCGCACCGGAAAAATTCGCGACGAAGTTGTAATCGTAAGTGATGGGAATGTCCAGATCGGCGTGCAGGTCGGGATGGCTGGGGACCGTGATGGTGACGTGCGCGGTCTTCCCGTCGCTGACGCGCGGATCGTGCGCAAGGCTCACGATACCTTTATTGTTGGCGGTGACGACGGTGGGAGCCACGGTAATATCCGCCCATAGAACCTTCCCTTTGCCTTTCCCTTCGGTCACCAATATCTTGCCGTCTGGTTGGATGAATTGCGCCACCAGCGGCGATTTCTCTCCCGGAGCGATTGCCGGACCGTTCGGCAGGCTGGCTCGCATGGACGCGACGGGAGTATTGGCCAGGTAAACCCGCATCCCCAGCTTTACCTTTACCGACGTGCATCCGCTCAGCGCAAGCAACGAAGCGAACGTCAGGCAAGTTGCCCGGCTTATCCGCATCGGGCCGCGTGACTCCCACATCTTCATCGCGAGTCCTCCGTCTTAGGTTTTGGTGATAGCCGGAAGAGGTAAGGGATTGAGAATCTTCGGCGCCCTCTGCAATTACGACGTGCGCAGCTTGAGCGTCGTTTCATGTGGACTTAGCTTGTTTCGCGGAGTTGGTATACCGCCGTGTATTATTGACTTAACAGTATGCTAAATCAGTTTGAGGTGAGTACGACATATCTAATCCGGTTGCTAGCGTCCGCCACATGGCAGCCGGCGGCGCAGTAATCAAGAACCGCCAACTTTCCTCCGAGACCTTCCAATTTTTCAATCCAACCCGGGCGATTAGAAACGCTTCCAAGTCAAACAAATCAAACGATCGGCACCTGCTGTAATCGCTAACTTTCAGGCACTTCGCGGCCACAGAATCGCACGCGGCGGGCCTCACGTTCACCTTCTGCCCGGTGTATCCTCGTAACGATGCTTGAGCTCGATCGCGGACTGGAATTCTTTGCCGATTTCGATGCCGATTTCTTCTCGGCGGTGCCCGCGCTTCCCGGAATCTTCCTGCTGGAGATGCGGGAAGCTGGCGCGCAACCCTATCTCGCTCGCACGGCGGATATCCGCCGTGCCGCCGAACGCCTGCTGAGCCGGCCTGAAACTGCGTCGAAGGCTTTGAATCTGCGTGAAGTAGTTGGCAGGATCCGCTATCGCGTCACTGGTTCAAAATTCGAGCAGACCCTCGCGTACTATGAAAACGCCCGCGCCTATTTTCCCCGCCGCTATCGCGACCTGATGCGCTTGCGCCCTCCGGCCATACTGAAGGTGAATTTGCGGAACGCTTATCCGCGTTGCTATGTGACGCGGCGAATTCGTGCGGACGAGGGATTTTATTTCGGTCCCTTCGCATCGCGCCGGTTGGCTGAGGATTTCAGCGAAAGCTTTCTGGACCTGTTCAAGACGCGCCGCTGCCAAATAAAAATCCGGCGCGATCCCGATTATCCGGGCTGCATGTATTCCGAAATGAAAATGTGCCTCGCGCCGTGTTTTGCCGGCTGCACAAAACAAGAATACGACGTGGAAGTCGGCCGCCTGCTGGCAACCCTCGAATCCTCGGGTGCGTCGCTCGCCGAAGAGCTCGCGCGCGAACGCGAAGCGGCCAGCGCGGCACTCGATTTCGAACGCGCCGCCGCTCTGCACAAGCGCCTCGACAAAGTGTCTGCCGCATTGCGCGGAATACCGGACATCGCTAGGCCCATCGAAGAACTGGATGTCGTAATTCTGCAACGAGCTGCCGAATATCAGACCATCGCTGTGTTTCCAGTGCGCGGCGGCTTGCTTGATGAGCCGCTTTTCTTACGCTTTGCCGAAATTTCGAGCGAACCACGGTCGGTCGAAGCCATCTTGAAACAGAAACTCGAACCGGAACTCGCCGAAGACTTGCCAAAACCGGAAGCCGTGACGCGCGCGCAACGGGAAGAAGAACAACCTTCCGTGCCACCGCCGGCAAGCGCGGCGGATTGGCGCTCGCAATACGGTCTGCGGGCAGCGCCTCCTGAATTGCCGGAACACTTATCGCTGATCGCGCGCTGGTTCTATTCCAAACCGCGTGATGGCGAAATTCTCTTTCGCGACAGGGTCTGGCCCTACCGCCGGATGTTGCGCGCTTGCAGCCGGCTGCTCGCTGGCCCAAAACAGACGCCGCAAGAGAAACTCCTAGAAAAGAAAGTTCCCCCGCATCCTGCCTAGTAAACCGGCCCCGCGGAATCGAAACGGGTGTCGCGAGGATTGCGTCGTACAATTGATACGATGGCAATCGCGGACACACCAATTTCACCTCTGCCGGCGCCCGAAAATCGCTCGCGTTTTCACGATCTGGTTCGTTCGCTTCGCCATCGCAATTTTCAGCTTTTCTTCAGCGGCCAGCTCATCTCTCTGATCGGCACGTGGATGCAGAACATCGCGCAGGCCTGGCTGGTCTATCGCCTGACAGGATCTTCGCTGCTGCTCGGCATCGTCGGCTTTGCGGGCCAGATACCTATCTTCCTGTTCGCTCCCATCGGGGGACTCGCAGCCGATCGCTGGAACCGCCATCACGTGGTCATCGGAACGCAAGTGTCGTCGATGATTCTGGCGTTTATTCTCGCGGCCCTCACGCTCTTCCACGTCGTGCAAGTGTGGGAGATCGTAGTCCTCGCCGCACTTCTTGGCGTAGTGAACGCGTTCGACGTTCCCGCGCGGCAATCATTCCTGATCGAAATGGTTGTGCGCGAAGACTTGATGAATGCCATTGCCCTGAACTCTTCGATGTTTAATGGCGCGCGAGTAATCGGCCCGGCTATCGCCGGTATCCTGGTGGCAAGAATCGGTGAAGGCTGGTGCTTTTTCGCCAACGCGGTGAGCTATATCGCGGTGATCATCGGACTGTTGATGATGAAGCTGGGTCCACTGCGCACGGCATCGAAAGATTCCTCTCCTTTCGAGCATATTGCCGAGGGATTCCGCTTCGTGCGGCGCACCAAACCAATTCTGGCGCTCGTGCTTTTGATCGGGCTGGTCAGTTTGGTCGCGGTGCCATACTCCGTGCTGATGCCGATCTTCGCGGACCGAGTGTTGCACAGCGGGGCGCACGGGCTCGGCATACTGATGGGCGCGACAGGAATCGGAGCGTTGCTGGGCGCGCTCACTCTCGCGATTCGGCGGGGAGTCCAGGGACTAGGCCGGGTGGTCGGCCTTTCCGCGGCCGGCTTTGGAGTCTCACTGATCCTTTTCGCCTTCTCGAGATCTCTCTGGCTGTCGGTGGCACTTCTGGTTCCGGTTGGTTACGGGGTGATGCTTCAGATGTCCAGTTCAAACACTCTGATTCAGGCCATGGTTCCAGACGAGCTGCGCGGCCGGGCGATGGCCATGTACACCATGATGTTTATGGGCATGGCGCCGGTAGGTTCGCTCTTTGCGGGCGCGCTCGCCGACAAAATCGGCGCGCCGTGGACGGTAGCGATTGGCGGACTGGGCGCCATCGCCGGCGCGGCGGTTTTCCTGCGTCGTTTGCCGAGCCTGCGGTTTGAAGCGCAGCAATTGATTGTTGCGCAGGGGTTATCGCCCGCCGAACCGTCTAAGGAAATCGCCGCACATTGAGCTTGCGCCGAGAGCCAAACGCGACTGAATGGCGGTTCTGTTATACTGCGCGGAATGCAATTTTCTCCCAGCCAAGAGAGGCCTAATGCCGTCCGCCGCGCCGCTCAATGAAGAGCGCAAGTCTAGATCCGCCACTGCGGAAGGCACTCTACGCTATGCGGCACGATTTCAAGGCCGCGCCGCTCCAGGGCACTTTCGCGAAATTCGCGGCGGCCTGGTGCTTTCTTCGATTGGAATCGGGACATACCTGGGCGAACCCGATGAAGCGACAGATGGCGCTTACGCCGATACGGTCGTCGCAGCGGTAGAAGGCGGCATCAACGTGGTAGATTCCGCAATCAATTATCGCTTTCAACGCAGCGAACGAGCGGTTGGCCAGGCGCTGCGCGAACTTTTCCACAAAGGCTTCGGGCGCGACGAAATCATGGTTTGCACGAAGGCCGGATTTTTGACGCCGGACGGGGAGATGCCCGCGGACCCGAATACATATTTTTCGCAGGAATTCCTCGAGCGCGGCGTGTTTCGCGTGGAAGACATCGCCGCAGGCTGCCACTGCATGGCGCCGGGCTACCTGGCGGATCAGCTGGACCGCAGCCGCCGGAATCTGGGTCTGGAGACGATTGATGTTTTTTACCTGCACAATCCGGAAACGCAATTGAGTGAAGTCCCGCCGGAGGAATTTCGCCAGCGCATCCGCGAAGCATTCTTGTTTCTGGAGGCGGCCGTCGCTTCGAAACAAATCCGGGCCTACGGCATGGCCACCTGGAATTCCTTTCGCGAAGATCCGAAGGCCGCCGGATTTCTATCGCTCGCGGAAATGGTGCAAATCGCAAAAGACGTGGCCGGCGACGATCACCATTTTCGTTTCGTGCAGCTTCCGTTCAACCTGGCGATGCCAGAGGCATTGACGCGCCCCAATCAAGCAGTGGATGGACGCCCCGTGCCGATGGTGCAAGCGGCGCGCGCGACGGGAGTCGCGCTGGTTACCAGCGCGGCGCTCTTGCAGGGCCAGCTGACGAAGAATTTGCCTGCGTTCATCAATGGCGCGCTGGGATTGAAGGATAATGCGTCGCTGGCGTTGCAGTTTGCGCGTTCGGTGCCCGGCCTGACTACCGCGCTCGTTGGCATGAGCCAGGTGCGGCACGTGAGAGCGAATCTGGAACTGATTGGTGTCGAACCCGCGTCGCGCGAGCAATTCATGAAGTTATTTGAACAGAGAAGCTAGGACTTCGAGGGAAGCTCGACGGCGTGCGAATGATGTTCGTCGAGCCAGGCGTCTATCGCGCCAGTAACTTTATCGAGTTGGCCCGTAAAAAAATGGTCGGCGCCGTTGATTATGACGAGCCGCTTAGGCTCGGGCAGGGTTTCGAACAGTGCTTCAACGTTCGCGCGCGCGCCGAATTGGTCGTATCCGCCCTGAATAAAAAGCTTCGGCTTGGTGCACTCGCGCAGATAAGTCAAGTCAGAGTCATCCACGGGAAGTCCCAGACCGATGAGTTCCGCGACGCGATCGTCCGCGCAGCCAACTCGCAATCCCACCCACGATCCGAAGCTGAACCCCGCGAGCAGAACCGGCGTCGCCGGAAATTCCGCTGACAAGTAATCGAGGGCAGAACGCACGTCTTCCTGCTCGCTCTGTCCGCGGTCATGCTCGCCTTCACTAGAACCAGCGCCGCGAAAATTGAAACGCAAGACCGGCAGGCTGCGGCGATGCAGCGCCTTCGCGGTTTGGTACACGACCTTGTTGTGCATGGTGCCGCCAAAGAGCGGATGGGGGTGGCAAACGAGCGCGGCCATCGGAGGATTAGGATTTGGCGCAGTCCAGAGCAGAGCCTCGAGCTTGCCAGCGGAACCGTTCAGGAAAAAATTGCGATGAAGTGTGTCAGCCATAAGATCGTTTACGATTTTAGTGTAACGAAGAGCCGGTAACTGCGCAAAGCCAGCGTAAAAGCGGTTGCGTGTTGGCTGGAAGCGATGATAGTTTGACGAAATCGGATCGTTTCCTTGGGGGGACAGATGGATAAGGCGGTGGAACGCCGCGCTGCACGCCGTTTTTCCATGATGCTGCCCTTGATTGTGCGATTTTCTTTCGAAGATCGAGTGCTGGAAAAGCAAGGCGAAACGCGCGACGTCAGCTTCCGAGGACTTTATTTCACGATTGAGGCGCGTGTCGAAGCCGGTGCGCCCATTGAGTTTGTCCTTACCTTGCCGCAACAAATCACGCTCGCAGGCGATGTCCACATACGTTGTTATGCCCACGTGCTGCGCGTGGAACCGCACAACGGTCATCGCGGCGTCGCCGCGCGCATAG
Organism: Candidatus Acidiferrales bacterium; assembly: GCA_035258265.1. Taxonomy (GTDB): domain Bacteria; phylum Acidobacteriota; class Terriglobia; order Acidiferrales; family UBA7541; genus Palsa-295. The sequence goes on along the minus strand of DATEVZ010000197.1, from coordinate 5,415 downwards.
ACCGCTACGAGTTTCTTCCTCCCTCCGCCTGACGCTTCCCACAAAACAGAGTAGAATTGTTTTTGCCTGACACGGGGGACACATGTATCACTACGATCCGATTACGGCGCTGGATGAATTGCGGGACGATGCGGTGCTGCCTCATCCCGTCCACCTGCGGGACATGATTCTGCGGACCAAGCTGGACCCCACGACCGCGCTGGATCTGAACCGCGAGTTTCAGGATTATCTGGCGCGGTTCGGCGAAATCCAGAAAATTGCGGGCACGATTTTGGACCGGCTTGCGGTTGGTTCGCGGAAGGCTTCGGCCTCCAGCTAGAGCCGCGACGATGTTTAGCGCGAGTTGCCGCTGCAGCCGTGCCCTGACGAAGAGCAAAACTTATTAACCCTAAGAACCTGGAGCGCAGAACTTCGAATGGCTCGGCATACTTTACTGATTGACGCGGATGACACGCTCTGGGAAAACAATATATTCTTCGAGAAATCCATCGAACATTTCATTACGCAACTCGAGCATCTTGGCTACACCCGCGAATACATCCGCCACATTCTGAATGAAACCGAAAAAAGGAATATCCGCCAGCACGGGTATGGTGTCCGCAGTTTTCGCAGGTCGCTGGAAGAAACCTACTTGAAGCTGGCCGGAAATGCGGCGAAGCGCGAATTGGTGCAGGAAATTACGCGCATCGCCGCAGAGCTGGAAGCTACGCCTCCGCACATTCTTGACGGGGTTCCCGAAACGCTCGCGTATCTCGCGAAACATCACCGGCTGATTTTGCTGACGAAGGGCGAGCCAGCCGAGCAAGCCGCGAAAGTCGAGCGCTCCGGGTTGCAACCTCATTTCGATGCGATTGAAATCGTGCTGGAAAAAGACGCCACGGTATACGAGCGGATGGTCGAACAGTTCAAAATCGTCAAGACCCACGGCTGGATGGTGGGGAATAGCCCGCGCAGCGATATCAATCCGGCGCTGCAGATGGGCTTGAATGCCGTTTTCATCCCGCATTCGAATACCTGGCATTTGGAACATGCGGAGCTGGAGAGCGGCACCGGCAAGCTGCTGATTCTCAACAGTTTTCGCGACTTGCGTGAGCATTTTTGATCTTTGATCGAGACCCTGGAAGAGTGAAGTGGCGACATCACAAGCAGACACGACGAACGCGAAATCCCGAGTCGCCGTGATGGGAGCGGGCGCGGTGGGATCCTATTTCGGCGGGATGCTGGCGCGCGCCGGAGTTTCTGTCACATTGATCGGAAGGCGCGATCACCTGGAGGCGATCCGTCGCGACAGACTATTTCTCGACACAGTCACATTTCAAGAGCGCGTGGCGGTGGAAGCTTCGACCGACCCTGCCGCCGTGGCCGGCGCGGATGTAGTCCTGTTTTGTGTAAAGGGAGTGAACAACGAGGCGGCGTCGCGCTCCATCGCACGACACTTGGCCGCCAACGCCATCGTCGTGAGTTTGCAAAACGGCGTGGACAATGTTGAAACGATCCGTGCGGCCTCAGGAATTGATGCGCTGCCTGCGGTGGTCTATATTGCAGCGGCACTGCCGGAGCCGGGTCACCTAAAGCATTTGGGACGCGGGGAACTCGCTATCGGAGAACGAGTCAGCAGCGACAGGCCCGAAACAGCCTCTTCGCGTTTTCCGCGCACGGAAAAAATTGCTGCGCTTTTTCAGTCCGCGGGCGTGCCCTGCCGAATCTCCGAGTACATCGAAGGTGATATTTGGGCGAAGTTCATTATGAACTGCGCGGGCAATGCGGTAACCGCGATCGCGCAATGTACTTACGCCCAAGCAGCAGAGAATCCAGCGTCACGCGAATTGATGACCCGGTTGATCGAAGAAACTGTGGCGGTGGCACGCGCGGCGGGCATTCGTCTGCCGAAAGTCAATTTCATAGACGAGGGAATCAAGTCGCTCGGTACTTTTGGGACTGCAACGTCATCCACAGCGCACGATTTGGCGCGCGGCAAACGCTCGGAGATCGAGTTCCTGAATGGTCATGTGGCGCGTCTCGGCCAAGAGCTAGGCGTCGCAACGCCCTGCAACTTCTCTGTGTACGCGATGGTGAAGTTGCTAGAGGAGAGCGGAGTGAGAAATCAGCAAGCGCGACCGGCCACCTCGTCACAATAAGAGGGGTCCGCTATTCAGGCTTGCGAAAATGAAACGGAATTCGAACGACTGCTTCAAGATCCACGGGTTGGCCGTCTCGTAAGGCGGGTCGGAATTCCCAGCGCGATAAGGCTTCGATAGCGTTGCGGTCAAGCTGCGGATCAACGCCGCGCACGACTTGGATGCTGTCCACCGTGCCATCCTTGCGAATGATGGCGTAAAGAATCACTTCGCCGTCCACGTTTTCCTTGATCAACGTTTGTGGGTATTTGGGATCCACTTTGCGGATCAGTTCGAGACCCGTGAGCGCGCCCTTTGGCTTGACGTAGGGTGGATTGCCTTCCTCCAACTGCGCGAAATTCATGATCCAGTTCGTGCCGCTGATGCTCGTGAGGTTCGGCATGTTGATGTGCATCGTGTAAACCTCTTTGCCAGAGAGGATTTTTTCGGGCGGCAGGTTGGGATCGATCGCGCCGATCACTGAGGGACCGTTGTGCGGCGCCGGTATTCCTTCTGCCGGTGCCAGGGGCTTCAGATTTAGTTTGGTCGCGGTTCGGCCGTTAGCGGGAGCTAATCCGCCGCTTCCGGAGTGTCCGCTTCCTCCGCTGATGCTTACGGCTGCTGGTGACGAGCCCGCGCTACCGCCCGCGGTTGCGCTGGTTCCTCGCCCGCCGCCGCTGGAGTTTGGGCCACCCGCGCCGCCATTTCCTGCGGGGCCGTTTTCAGCGCCGCCGGGAACGCCGGGCTGCTTTCCATCCGGGGAAATTGAAATGCGCGCCGCGAGATTTCCTTGCGGCACGCTCACTTCCGGAGCAGGGGGAGCGGGCGCGGCGGAAATAGCGATCAGGCGATGCAGATTCACATCGCCAGCAGATGCGGCAGCAACTTCCGGAGCAGCGCCAGTGTCTCCCTGGCTGGCGTGTCTTGCGGCGACTGCCTTCGACATAGGCTCGACAGGCATTCGGGGTTGGAAATTCATCGTGGGTGACGCGGCGATATCGAGCGGGCCAGCATTTTTTTCCTGATTCACTTCGGGCGCGGTGAGATCAGCCGTTGCGCGATGTCGCATTTCCGGCGCGGCCGCCGCGGAGCCCAAATGAAGCTGCGGCTTCGGCGGCGCGGGGCTCGCGGCCCACTCGGCAATGTTGGGCAACGGCGTCTCGATTTTAGGCGGCGTAGCGGGCGCGTCCGGCTGAATCAAGGTTTGCCGTGGATGCGTCAGTTGAGCTGGCTCGGACAAAATCGTTTGGCGCGGGTGGAAGGCGTCTGCACCCTTGCGGGGGAGAGGTTTGGCGGGATCGCCCCTGGGGCTCGGCTTGACGTCGTGACCCGGCAGGGAAATCGGAGGCAAATCCTGCGAGGGATTCGTCCACGTGAGCTCGATTCGGACGGGTGCGAGATTTGGAGGATCGCTCGCGAGAAAATGCCAGATCGGCAGCAAGATAATGGCGATGGCGGCCACATGCCACAAGGCTGCCGCGGTGAACGCGCGGCCGGGGAACTTGCCTTGAATCCACTCGACGCGTAGATCGGAATCCGCGGGCAGCTCCGCATCTTCTGGTGCTCGCTCGCGGCTGAAATAGGTGCGCCAACTTGACCAGAATTCCTGCCAGGGAGAGCCCCAGTCCACGCCGAGGTCGAGCCCGGGTAACTTCGAATGTGACGGCCGTTCGAGGAACGTCTCTTCGACCGGTACGAGCACGCGTTTCACGGCTGATTGCATAGGCTCGGCCATTATACCTGAGCGGATAGGATGCGCCGACGCTAGGCAGCGGCTGCCAACCGATAAAAAGAAAGCAGGGCGTCGCCTTGTTCGAGTTCCCGGGTACATTCGAGGCGATCCAGACGCTCCGGCAATTCCATCTTGACGAAGTGCTCGACGATGACGATCCCGCGCGGGGCGATCAAATGCGAGGTGTCAAGGAATTCGAGAACTTCTGAATATTCGTCGGCCTTTTCATATGGCGGGTCGAGGAAAATGAAATCCGCGATGAGCCGGCGGCTCGCAAGTTTTTCGAGACCGCGCACGGCGTCTGCTTCGATCACTTCGGAGCCGCGAAGGATATCGAGCGATTTCAGATTGTCGCGTATCAGCCGCGCGGCTTTAGGATTCGATTCGACGAAAAACGCATCGCGCGCGCCACGGCTGATGGCTTCGATTCCGACGGCTCCCGTTCCGGCGAAGAGGTCCACGAAAAATGAGTCTTGAATGGCCGGGCCGAGCACGTTGAACAAGGTTTCGCGCAGACGGTCGCTGGTCGGGCGCAATGGCAGCTTTCCGGGTCCCTTCAAACGACGGCTACGATATTTTCCCGCGATCACACGCATGATTTATCCGATCTATCCCACCGAAGCCAATTGATATCGTTTGCGCCAGGCGGGGCTAAGCGATTCGAGCCGAGCGATGATTTGGCTTGCGCGCTGGGGATTTTCCGCCAGTGCAAAAGCTTCGCGGCGCGCGAGTTCGAGAATTTCGTGATCGCGAAGTGGCTGGGCCACCGAGAAGGCAGCGTCGCCATGCTGGCGCGTGCCAAAAAATTCTCCCGGGCCGCGCTGCTTCAAATCCTGCTCCGCGATTTCAAATCCGTTGGACGTCGCCACCATGGTTTCGATTCGCGCGCGCGCCTCACCCGTAATATTTTTACGGGCCACCAGGATACAACGTGATTTCTCCGCGCCGCGTCCGATCCGGCCCCGAAGCTGATGAAGCTGCGCGAGGCCGAAGCGGTCGGCATGTTCGACTACCATAATCGTGGCGTTGGGCACGTCCACGCCGACTTCAATCACGGTGGTAGCGACCAGGATTTGAATTTCATTGTGGCGAAATTGCTCCATCACGGAATCTTTTTCATCGTTTTTCAGGCGGCCGTGCAGCAAGCCTACGCGAATGCCGGGAAACACATGCTTGGCGAGACGTTCGTATTCCGCCGTGGCAGCTTTCAGCTCTTGCTTCGATTCTTCGATGACTGGATAAACCACGTAGGCCTGGTGTCCCCGAGCGATTTCCCGACGCAGAAACTCCCACACGCCATTCAGTTGGGCTTCTTCGGTCCAGCGTGTTTCGATCGGAGTGCGTCCGGGCGGCATCTGATTAATGATCGAAATTTCCAGGTCGCCGTAAAGAGTGAGCGCCAGGGTGCGAGGGATCGGCGTCGCAGTCATCACCAATACGTGCGGAGACGCGCCCTTTTCGATCAGGCGTTTGCGTTGCAGCACGCCGAAGCGATGCTGCTCGTCCACAATTACGAGGCCCAACTTATGAAACGCGACGGCATTTTCGATCAGCGCATGCGTTCCA
>DATEVZ010000196.1:0-12092 GCA_035258265.1 Candidatus Acidiferrales bacterium | reverse complement strand
GCCGCGCTTGGTGTAGTGCGCCACGACTTCCGTGCCTTTTGTGACGCCGTGCCAGGAATCCTTGGCGGCATCGGCGGAAGCATCGGCGCCGTGGGCTGCGGTTCGATCGACGTAATGGAATGTGTTTCCGTTCCGTCGGCGGTCTTCACGACGATGGTCTTGCTGGCGGAATCGACCTTCTCGACGGCACCCTGCGCTGCACTGACGACGACATCGGCCGCATAGACGGCCCAAGCAATCGATAGTGCGAGGACAATCCTAATAGCTTTGTTCATGCGCATCATCTGCTCCCTTGGTTGGGGTCCGGATCCACTCGCGGTCCATGGAAAAAGCCGAGCATATATTGACCTACGAGCATTGCGGCTTGCAAGTGCCGTATGGCGTGCGGATTTGTGATTTTCCGCGCCGAAGCTACCTTCCTCTGGGAGTCTTATTGTAAACCGGAAGCATAAGAGAAGTTTATTCGACGCCTCAGAGCGATGCGGTTACGTTGTAGCCTCACTGGAACTCGATGGCGGTTGCCACTTGTCTGTCACCAGCCTGGATGGCATGCGACGGTGAATCCACCCGCCTCCAGAAATGGCTATTAACCACATTGGTGCAGCTGCTGGCTCTGCGCGTTGACACCTCGTAGCCCTCTGTCAAAATCACTACACTGGACGCCACGTAATCAATAAAAGGAGTGACGGATGAGCCCGTTTAAACGGTTCACTGTGACTGTATTGTGCTCGCTGCTCTCGGCATTGCCTGCAATGCCACAAACACAGACGGGCCAGGCAGCTGGTCAGATCAACGCCCTAATCCCGGCTGCAACGCGCAATTCGACACCTGCTAAAGCCAAAGAGGAGCTGGACTGGAACGATTTGCTCCAAACCGAGCATACCGGCCGTGTGCGTGCCGGACTGAAGGATGGTTCTATTCTCAGCCTGGGTTCGGACAGCGAGCTGCGCATCGTGCAGCACGACAATGCGTCCCAGCAGACGTCGCTGGAGATGGATTTCGGCAAAGTGCGCAGCCAGGTGATGAAGATTACGAAACCCGGCGGAAAATTCGAGATGAAGACGCCTAACGCCGTGATCGGCGTCGTCGGCACGGATTTTTATGCGTCTTTCGAATCGAATACGACAACCGTGATCTGCTACAAGGGGCAAGTTACTGTGACCCCGCTGAATGGCGCGCACGTAGCAAACAATTCCGGCCAAGCCAGTGCGGCTTCGAACTCCATCACCGTGAGCGCCGGGCAGATGGTGGTGATTACGTCGGAGGCTCCGCCTTCGAGCTTCCAGACCAGCGATACGCCCCCAGCGGTCCTGCAGGCGAGCCTTACAGCCACGGATATACCGGTGGAGACCGAGGCTCCTCCTGTCCACGGTCCGCACTGGTTTGTAGTTGGCACCCTGATCGCGGTCGGGCTGGGAGTGGGCGTCGGCTTGGCTGTGTCGACTAGTGGAGGTCGGGGCCCCAAGCAAGTCCCTCCGCCGACCAGCGCGCCGTGAGGCCCGCAAAAGCTCGGGCCTTTTCAACAAGCTGGGGCTAATGGTGCCAGCAACGAATCGCCTACTGCACTTCCTATGAGCTCGCAGGAACAGCGTTGGTCCCGCTGGCGGGATTGGTCAAAAGGCTTCGCACTCGATCATCTTGATCTGGGCCTAGCTGTGCTGACCACTTTGGTCGGACTGGCGCTGTTCGCGTTTTCCCCGATCGGCGCAAGCGATTCACGGGCCGGTTTGGCTTTCCTTCAGAACGTCGAACAAAGCTCCCTTGATTTGCGTTTTGAGATGCGCGGCAAGCGACCGCACGACGACCGCATCGTCATCGTGGACCTCGACGAGCAAACCCTGCAGAAAATCGGTTCGTTTCCGATTCCCAGAAAGAATTATGCGACGCTGGTGAGCAAGTTGAGCGCCGGCGGCGCGCGGGTGATTGCGTTCGACTTCACCTTTCCGGTACCCGAGAGCAACTCCGCACAAGAAGCCCTGCAGAAACTACAAGGCGATCTGGGAACGTCGGCATCCCCTGCCTTGCTGAAGCAGATGAAGGCTCTTGAGGTTGCTAGCGACCAGGATGCAACGCTGGCCGCGGCGATGAAAAGCAGCGGCAACGTAGTGTTGGGCCACGTGTTTCTGGACTCGCAACCCGATCCCAAGCTGGCCGAGCAATATTTCAACATCGCTTGGGCGCATGTATTTCCGCAGGTTCTGCCCGTTGGATTCAAGGGCGGTGAGAACGTGGACCTGGGGAGCGTATGGAGGCACAACGGCGGATTGGTCCGGCAGGGAGTCGAAGCCAATATTACGAAGCTGGCGGACGCGGCTGAATCGTTTGGGTTCATCAACATCGTTCCGGACTCCGACGGTACGCTTCGGCACGCATTGCTCATGATCCACTATCAGGATATGGATTTCTTTCCGTCGCTGGATTTGGAGGTCGTGCGCGCTTACGAAAAGATTCCGGACCAGCAAGTTGCGGCATACATCGGGGCGAACGGCCTCGAACGGATTCAGCTTGGCCGCCACACCCTGCGGCACGCCAGCGATGGCAGCGCTCTGCTGAACTACACGGGCCCGTATCAGACCTATCAGCACTATTCGATGTGGGACGTAATCAGTGGAAATGTGCCGTTGGAAACTTTTCGCGACAAGATTGTGCTGGTGGGAGCGACGGCCCTGGCAATCGGTGATATCCGCAATACTCCTTTCGAGGGCGTCTACATGGGCGTGGAAGTCCACGCCAACATTATTGACAACCTGCTGCATAGCGAAGAGAAGGGCCGCGGCTTCCTCAAGCGCGGCCTCAACGAACAGGCGGTGGATACGGGCTTCATTTTGCTGTTCGGGCTTGTCTTTGGATTCTTATTCAGCCGTGTGACGCCGTTGTATTCGACGATCTCTGTGCTGCTCACCCTCGCGGGATTCGCCTGGCTCGTATATTTCAGTTTCGTTGACAAGGGACAGTGGCTCAGTTTTGTGATTCCTGCTGGCACACTGGCCGCGAATTACGCCGCAATCACCAGTGTGCGCATGATTCGAGAGGAGCGTGCCAAGCGCAATATTCGCAAGAGTTTTTCGCAGTATTTGTCTCCAGGCGTGATCGAGCTGATCGAAAAAGATCCGGAGAAGTACATCCGGCCGGGTGGCGAGAGCAAAGAACTCTCCGTACTATTCAGCGACATTCGCGGATTTACGACGATTTCGGAAGGCTTGACACCTGACGAGCTCGTTCGGCTGCTCAATGAATATTTCGGGCAGATGACCGAGATCGTTTTCGCCACCGACGGAACGCTCGACAAATATATCGGCGACGCGATCATGGCATTTTGGGGCTCGCCTTATCCGCAGGAGGATCACGCGTTCCGCAGCTGCTCTTGCGCGCTGCAAATGGTGCGTGGCCTTGCGGCGCTCAATGCGAAATGGCAGGAGGCCGGAAGGCGTCCGATATCGATTGGGATCGGCCTGAACACGGGCCTGGTGAATGTGGGCAACATGGGCTCGGCACGGCGCCTCTCGTGGACGGTGATGGGCGACAACGTGAACCTGGCCTCGCGACTGGAAGGAATCACCAAGCAGTATCACGTGCAGGTTGTGATCAGCGAGGCAACCTATCGGCAGGTTGCTAACCAGTTCGTCTGCCGCGAGCTGGACAAAATTCGTGTGAAGGGCAAGAGTCAGCCGGTGAACATCTACGAGCTGATGGATGTAAGTCGCGAGCAAGAAAGGTACGAGCCGCTGCTCGAACGATTCGACCGGGCCATGAAATCGTACAAAGATCAAAACTGGAGTGCCGCCGCCAGCCGGTTCTCCGACGTCCTTGCGAATTTTCCGGACGATGGGCCTAGCCAGATATTTCTCGAACGCGCGATCGAGTTTTCGGGGAATGCTCCGGAAGGCGAGTGGGACGGCGTGTACGTGATGAAGACGAAGTAGCGGCGAAGCGGAAATTCCCAGGCCTAGCCATTGCGCACCTGGTGCTCGTGCCTAGTTTTTGTGGATGGAGGCCGACAGTGTGAACGTTCCCTTAACGGCTTTCTCCTGCTTCCAGTCGTGGTAAATGTGGCACTCGAAGCATCGCGATTCCACCGCTTCGCGTCCGCCTCGATGGCACCTTTCGCAAGTCTGAATGCCCGGCAGCAAGACGTCGGATGTTTCCTGGCTTTTCGGCGCGCCGGCATGACATTCGACGCATTTCAAGAGTTTGTGCGTGTCGTGATTGAAGACCGCGTGCTGAAACCATCGCCGGGTGATGTTGGATTTTGCGACGGTTGGAAGCACGGCATTTACGGCGAAATTGAGCGCATGGCACTGCGCGCACGTTTTCCGCCAGAGGAGTTCTTCCGATTCCGCCACTCGTAGTGCTACCCATTGCTGTGATGTGAGCACGCGAACGTCCGGCGGTATCGGCTTTTGGGGGATGTTTCTCTGCGGCGCCGTGACGCGAAGTTCCGCGGAATGACCGGGAATGTACTGCTGAAATTTTTGCACCAGGAACGCGTGGATGACCTCGGGAGTGTCGTGCGGCGCGCTTTCCTGGAAGCGCGCGTCGAACTGCAGCCCATGACATGCGATGCAGTGCTTTGCGTAAGTCACTGGCGACATGTAGGCGCGGATTGCATCCACCGAAGGCGGAATCGCTGTTTGCACGACAGGCTGGTCTTGGGACTGGTTTGATCCGAATCGCCATCCGGACTCCGGCCTCAGTGTGCGATGGCAATCATCGCAATCGAGCTGCACCGGGCCGTTTGGTCCGCGAAGATTGCCCTTCAAGTGCACTGCATGGTTGAGTTTGATCGTTCCCGGATCGCTACCGCCATCGCGCAGGATCGCGAATTCAGGGTGGCCGCCATTGAAACGCGTGATGTCTGCCGTGAACCGAGTCGCCGCGCCCGTGGTGTGAAGGTCCGCGTGGCACTGCGTACAAGTGATGTCCGCGGTGATGGCAAGCCGCAAGTGGCCGCGATGCTCGACGTGGCACGAAGCGCAGACGGGTGTAAAGGTTTGATTGGCGTGATGCAGCGGAGCGTTGTGGCAAGCGCTGCAAGATTGGTCGGTCGCCTTGGCACTGAACGAATTCACCTCTTTCAAGTGGCACGAACTGCACTGCGCCGTGAGCACAGCGTGTGCGGAGGACATTTTGCCGCTGCTATAGACGCGATTGTTGCGAGCGAGCGCGTACCAACCCAGCCACAGCAGCGCAATCGCCGGAATGGATATGGCAAGTATGGAGCGCAGACGCCGGAAGGGATGCGGATGCTTGAAATAATCCAGGTCGATGCGCTGCGCCAGTTTTTTTGTTGTGAGTTTGGCTCGGGCCACGATAGCTCGCTTTACTCGGCGCTTCAGTAACGCAAGGCCATGATCGCGTGCGCGCATCCCAGCAGCAACAGCGCCAGCGAAAGCGGAACGTGCAACATCAGCCAGCCATGCAGCCAGTGGTGATAGCGGATCTGCCGGCGGAATTGGCGTTCCTCTTCGCAGATTTCTTCCAGATTCTTGACAATGCTGTGGAGATCGCCCGGCAACAGCATCCGCAAACCTTCAAAGACTCCGGCGGCTTTGGCCCTGCTGGCGAGGGCTGAATTCTGGATGCGTTCGTTTTGCAGGAACGGGCGCATTTCTCGACTGTAAAAATTGCACAACGGGATTGTCGCGGTGGCGACCGTGGTCGCCGTTGCCGCGCGCGTTTGCTTGCTGGCAGCGGACTCGGCAGGCTGGGGAGTCAGAGGCTCGCAAACCGTCTCCACCATTTCATCGGCCTCGGCGATCAGTTGCGCTCGAACGCGATCGATTTGCTCGAAGATTGTTTCCATCGGGATTCGTGTGGTCATCAGCGGCGGCATGTAGTGCTGCAAAACGGCGCCGAATATTCCGCTGACAACCACGATTATCAGCAGCACCATGAGCACGCTAGTGAGGAGGCCGCCAAATCGGAACCCGGCGTGGAAGAAAATTATTGGCAGGCTCAACGTTCCCAGCCACAGATGGCCGCGCATCCAGGCTTGCGCGCGGCCCAGGCGCCACACCGGCACTTTTTTCCGCGCCGCCAGCAGTCCAGCGAAGATCATGAAGATCGAGCCGACGACGCCAAACATCAGGCCGATGCCGCTACCCCCGCTTGGGCCCGATGGCGAAGTGGTCGCGTAGGCAAGATAAATCGCGGTTGCCACGCTCAAGAAAATCAGCGAAGCAATCAGCCAGGTCCGGTGTGTACGGTCAATACGCAATCGTCCTACATTTCCGCCATGCGATTTGAACTTCCTAGCTCTGTGGTGTCTCGCGCGTAGTCTGCTTCAGCAAATTCGCGAAAAATTGCCGCGGGTTCACGCGATGTGCGGCGTCGTGCGGACAGGCATACACACAACTCGGCTCCGCAAATTCGGAGCAGAGGTCGCAGGATGTCGCTTTCTGTTTCACCATCGCTTTTTTCTTCCCGGGCATTCCTGGAACGTCGGTAAAGACATTAAACGGGTGCATGTTGATATTGCCGTACGGGCAATTTTCCGCGCATAGGCCGCAGCCGATGCACCAATCCTCGATGATGACTTCCAGCGAATTACGGCGGCGGATCGAGCCCACGGGGCAGCCCACCATGCACAACGGGTCCAGGCACTGGCGGCAAGATGTGGCGACCAAGTAATGATCGAAACGCAGGCCTTCGCGCACCAGGCGTGTGACTCCGTCGTGAGCGTCCGCGCAAGCCGTGACGCATGCATCGCAACGCGTGCAAGCATTCAGGTCGAGCAACAACAGGCTCTGCGCTTCCATCAAGCCCTGCTTCAAGAAGCTGTCGAGCGGCGTGCTATTGATCACCGCTAGACTCTCTTGATTCATTTTCAAGCGTTCGTGGCCGACGTCTTCCAGTTTGCGGCGCACTCCGGGGAACCGGCTGGTCATGCTGTTGAAATCTTCCGCGCTGATGCGCACGACTTCGACGTGATCGAGAGCCGTGCAGGTTGCGGTGCGCACGGTTTCATTCAGTAGCGCCGTTTCTCCGAAGCATTCGCCACGCGAAAGGTAAGCTAGAACCATTTCGCCGCCGGGATGCGTTTGCGATACTTTCACGAAGCCGATCCGCACGAGGTAGAAGCTGTCCGCCGCTTCGCCCTGGCGGCAAATCACTTGCCCGGGCGTAAAGCGCAAGAGATCCACTTTTTCGCGCAGGCCGGCGATGAACTCGTCCGTCAGTTCGGCGAACACCGGAACCGCGCGCAAATGAGTGTCCAGAGCGCGCCGGCGGTAGGATTGATCCAGCTTCGCGCGAAAAGTTTTGTTGCGCTGCATGATGTCCAGCACATTGCGCAACATTTCCAGCGCGGTGCAGTCGGTTTCGGCGCGGATTGTGGCCGAACGCGGGTACAGGCTCATGCAGGTCATTTCGCCGAAGAGGTCGCCCGGTCCGAGCGTGGCAACTGGGTTGTCGTAATTCAAATCCATAGGCGCATCAATGGGAATCCAATGTTGGCTGGTTTCTTCTTCGCGTTGATCGTTCTGCCGCTGCGTGAGGCCGCTCGAAAGCTTTCCCAGAAACTTGCGGACGGCGCCTTTGGTTTTTACGTGCGCCATCGGACTGGCAATGGAAACCTGCGCTTGGCCCTCCAGAAGGTAAAAGGCCGTGGAGCCGTATTCGCCCTCGCGGCAAATTACCTCGCCGCACTTGAAATGGCGACGCACGACGGCGTTGCGATTCAGGCTCAGAAATGTTCCGGAAACTCCCTCGAAGAAGGGAAGATGTTGGAGTTCGTCGAGCGGCACGTGTTCGGAGTCGGGAGTCACGGCGATTGCTGTTTGCGTAATCACGCGATTCGTAAGCGCTCCGGTCGGACAAGAAACCATGCACTCGCCGCATGAAACGCAAGAGGATTCGCCCATGGGCTTGTTATTGTCAAAAGCGATCCCGGTGGAAGCTCCTTTGCCCATGCGTCCCAGGACGAAATTCTCGCGAATGTCGGTGCAGCCGCGAATGCAGCGATCGCACAAAATACATGCGTCGAAATCCACGGCAATGCTCATCGAGGAATCATCCGGACCGCGCCGCAGGGCGCGCGGTGTGTAACGCGCTTGCGTGATATTTTCCTGTTTGGCGAGGGCTTCCAGTTCGCAATCGCCGGATTGCCGTTCACGCGCGCAGGGGCTGGGATGATCGGACATCAACAGTTCGACCAGCGTGTGTCGCGCGCGCTTCACGCCGTCAGAGGCGGTATTCACGACCATTCCCACCTCGACCGGGCGAATGCACGAGGCTGCGTACACTCGGGCGCCGACGTCCACCACGCAAACGCGACAGACGCCCACGGGTCTCTCGTTTTGCTGGTTGCACAGCGTGGGGATGTCGATATCGTGCATCCGCGCCGCGTCAAATATGGTGGTTCCGGTAGGGACCGAGACCTTCTTGCCGTCAATCGTGAGTTCTACCAGTTGGCTCGCGCTCATGCGCGCCTCGCGCTGGCACTTGAGGAGGCGGCACGGGCGCTTCTAGCGCAAGGGCAGACTTCGGAAGGGCACTCGTAGTGCAGAATGTGCGATTCGAATTCTTCGCGAAAATGTTTCAACACCGAGGCAATCGGCGCGGGCACTACCTGGCCGAGTCCGCAGATCGAAGTCTGCCGCAGCGTCGCGGAAAGTTCGTCGATCAACGTCAGGTCCGCGGACGAGCCTTTGCCTTCGGTCCAGCCAGACAGCATTTCGACGAGTTTCTGGGAACCGACGCGGCAGGGGACACATTTTCCACACGACTCGTTGCGGAAGAATTCCGTCGCGTTCAGCGCCATATCCAGCATGCAGCGATCTTCCGAGCAAACTACCAGTGCGCCGGAACCGAGCATCGAACCCGCATCGGCCAGCGATTTGAAATCGAGGTGGACATCCGCCATGGACGCAGGCAAATACCCTGAGGAAGGGCCGGAAGGCGCGAATGCTTTCAGTTTCTTTCCGTCCGCGACGCCGCCGCCATATTTGAAAATGAGTTCGGATACCGGCGTGCCCATGGGCACTTCGTAAACGCCGGGATGTACCACGTCACCGCTGACGCCAACGAACTTCAGGCCCGCGGCGCCGTTTACACCTTGCGATTTGTACCAATCCACGCCACGGAACAGGATGATCGGCACATTTGCAAAGGTCTCAACGTTATTGATGACCGTCGGCTTGTTCCACAAACCCTGCTGCACGGGAAATGGCGGTTTATTGCGCGGTTCCGCTCGCTTGCCTTCGATCGCTTCGAGCAGCGCCGTTTCTTCGCCGCAAATATAGCCGCCTGGACTGACAAAAACCTCCAGGTCGAACGCGAACTCACTGCCCAGCACACTCGGTCCAAGCAGGCCGTTGCGCTGACATCGGCGAATCTCATCGCGAAGGATTTTTTCCTGCTCCTCATATTCATGACGGATGTAAAGAATGCCTTTGTGCGCGCTGGTCAGCACGCCGGCAAGAATCATTCCTTCGATCACCAGATGCGGCAGGTGCGTAAGAATGAAGCGATCCTTGAACGTGCCGGGCTCGCTTTCATCCGCATTGCACACAATAAATTTCTGAGGATCGGCCGCCTGGCGTACAAGTTGCCATTTCGATTCGGTGGGGAATCCTGCTCCGCCAAGCCCGCGAAGGCCGGACGCCTTCAGCGTTTCGAAGGCCGCAGCCCAATCCCGCGTCTGCACGAGGCGCTGAACCGCTTGGTACTGATCGTTCTCGCCGTAGGGATCGGACGCACAGGGCACGCGGCGATGCGATTGAGACATCTGGAGGAGCGCACGGCCCGCCAGAACGTCGCCGGCCATTGTCGCAATCTGATTCTGCGAGAGTCCCGTGTAAATGTGTTCGTTGATCGCGACGGCCGGAGCCTCGTTGCATCGGCCTAGGCAGGAAACTCCGCTGACTTTCGCGTCCGCGTACCCGAGCTGGCGGCACGCTTCGTCGAGACCTGTGCAAAACTCGTCCGCTCCGCGCAGGTGGCAGGACATATCGCGACAAACGCGCACGTCTGCTTTGGGCGGCGGCGTCAGATGAAAATGAGGATAAAAGCTGGCTACACCGTGAAGACGATACAGAGGCACATCGATTTTCTTGGCAAGAACCTTCAGTTGATCGGCAGGCAAATAGCCGAACTGCCGTTGAATATCCCTCAGCTCATTGAAAATCAAGGAGACTTCCTCACGGGGGAGAGTATTCATTCCCGGCTCCGAAAACAACTATCAGTCTTGAGGGTGTTGCGTATAGGGATATGAGGCCGGGGTCAACGCACAAAGCTTACTGCGGTTATTCTTGCGCGAAACGCGGCGAATAAATCCGGGCGGAATGGTTTGACTTCGATAGTATCCAGTAGTACGAGCTGGCAGATTTACGAATTTATGTTCTCGCCGGACTGCGGCCGCTGTATCCGGCTATGCCAAAGTCAAAATGGAAACGAAGCTCACAACACTACTCCGGCGCTCTGTGCGTACCCGCCTGCTCTTCGTCCTTCTCATGGCCGCAACATTAGGTTCCTGCTCCCTCGTTTATTCACAGAGCTTCGTGATGCCTCGACTCGCAGCTAGCGTCCAAACAGCTTCGGCGCCGCGTTTTACCGGTCCTGGTTCCTGCGCGTCGACTACCTGTCATGGCAGCGTCGCGCCGCGTACGGATAACCGCGTGCTGCAGGATGAGTACAGCATCTGGATCGTCAAGGACAAACATTCAAACGCTTATGCGTCGCTGCAGGGCAATATCGGCGAAAGGATGGCGGCGATTCTTGGCGTTGGCAAGGCAGAGTCTGCACCGAAGTGCCTGGCGTGTCACGCTCTCAACGCGCCGGCCGGCCAGCGTGCTCGGACTTTTGAGCTGAGCGAGGGCGTGAGTTGCGAAAGCTGCCATGGCCCGGCGGCCGCTTGGCTGGGTCCGCACACCGAGCGCGACTGGACGCATGAGAAATCACTCGCGTTGGGAATGTATGACACGCGCGACCTCACTAAACGCACTGAGAAATGCCTGAGTTGCCACCTCGGTTCCGACGAAAAATCAGTGGACCACGAAATGATCGCCGCTGGGCATCCTGACCTTTACTTTGAGCTGGACTCCTTTTCCGCCGTGATGCCACGCCACTGGAAAGAACCGGGCGAGCCGGGGGAACCGGAGAACAGCGATCCCTGGTACGACGTGCGTGAGCTTACTACAGGCCAAGCCGTTCAACTTCAGCAATCGCTTTTGCGCTTGGCTTCTCGGGCGCACGGCAAGGTCTGGCCCGAATTTTCGGAATTGCAGTGTTACTCGTGCCATCACAGCTTGACGGCGCCGGAAAATAGCTGGCGCCAGGCTCGCGGATATCCTGGACGCCGTCCCGGCGATCCACCCTGGAATCCCTCGCGGTACACAATTTTCCACGAAGTGATTTTCCAGGCGGATGGTGAAAGCGCCACCAGGCTGGATTCCGAACTCTCGCGGTTGGCCCAGATAATGAGCCAACTGAACCCGGATCGCGATGCGGTGGCTGCTTCGGCGAGTAATTGCGCGCGTTTGGTTAGTGATTTGTCTTCGAAATTGAGCGGAATGCCCAACGATTCGGCATCTACTTTGCGGTTGCTGGAGAAGATTTTGGGCGATGCAGATTACATTTCAAGTCAGGGTGAACATGCAGCGGCACAGGCAGCCATGGCCATTCAATCGCTGTTCGTGGCTTACGAGCGAAATCAGAAACTGCAAAACGCTGCCGAAATTCGCGCGGCCATTAGCTCGCTCTTCCAGGACCTTCAAGATCCGTCGGCATACGATCCCGCGCGCTTCGCCGTCAAAATGCGGCAGGTGAACGCGCTGCTGCGGTAGATGCGGATGCCGTGGACAACGCGAGAAATTCGTACTGGTTGTCTGCGCGAGTTGCGAAGCGCCGGTACTAAGGAGCAAGCAAGCTCACATGCAGCAATACGACCTCATCGTGATCGGCTCTGGTCCCGCCGGTGAAAAGGGCGCCGCCCAGGCCGCTTACTTCGGGAAGCGCGTTGCTCTCATCGAAAGTGCGGGCGCTTTAGGAGGAGCGTGCGTCAATACCGGCACCCTGCCCAGCAAAATTCTCCGCGAATCGGCGCTTTATTTTTCGGGCATACGCCAACGTGGTTTGTATGGCGTCGATTATTC
>DATEVZ010000195.1:0-3070 GCA_035258265.1 Candidatus Acidiferrales bacterium | reverse complement strand
CGCTTTTCGCCGGATGGCCGCTGGGTGGCTTACATGACGGACGAATCGGGGCGCAGAGAAATTTGCGTCCAGCCGTTCCCCGGACCCAGCGGAAAGTGGATGATTTCGACCAACGGCGGGGAGTCTCCGCGCTGGGCTCGCAGTGGGCGCGAAATTTTCTTTTTCGCCGGAGATGAGGTGATGAGCGCTGACGTCGAGACTCAGCCCGCTTTTAAGGCCGGGACACCGCGCGCTTTGTTCTCAGCCGCGGGCTACCTCGGCTACGGAAACTACGACGTGGCGCCGGACGGCCAGCATTTCTTGATGATCAAGCAAGAGGACGTATCAACCAACCCCAAAGAACTGAACGTTGTGCTCAACTGGTCTGAAGAGTTCGAACGGCGAGTCCCGCAAGAGAAGAAATAGTCCGCCGAAGCGCAGTTTTGCGCTGCCGGGGTGAGTTACCTCGGGAGCGCCAGTCGCACTGTCACGATCGGATCCTCCAGAAGGCGTTACCTATTAGAAGTCTATCTTGCAAGTTTACCTTGCAAGTTTGGCTGTTATTCCGTATGCTGTTATCACGATGAAACGACCAAGCCATGAACATGATGCTACTGAGCTGGTTTTGGCGCTGGGGCTGCTGGTGCGGCGGCTGCGGTCGGCGGTGCCGGCGGAGTCACACGAACTTTCCTGGACGCAGATGGGGGTGCTCAGGCGGCTCGATACCGATGGTGCAGCGACGACCGCGGAGCTGGCCCGTGCGGAGGGCGTGAAGCCGCAATCCATGGGGGCCATTCTTGCCGCTCTGGAAGAGAAGGGGATCGTTGAAAGGAAGCCGCATCCGACCGATGGGCGGCAAATGAATATCGCGCTGACCGCCAAAGGCGCGAGCATGCGCAAGGATGCTCGTATTGCGAAGCGGGCTTTGATGGCGCAGGCGATCGCAAAGCTGGACGCCAAGGAACAAAAGAAACTCCCCGCGGTCACGGACTTGATCAAACGTCTGGCGGAATTGTGAGCGAGGGCAGAAACAATTCGGAAACGCAGGAGACGTCTCTCGGCGGAGGTTCGTTGTCGCATGCGTGGCGAGCGCTGCGGCACAGCAACTTCAAACTTTTCTTCTTTGGCCAGAGCATCTCGGTGATCGGCACATGGATGACGCGGCTCGCGACGAGCTGGCTGGTGTATCGCATGACACATTCGGCGCTGCTGCTGGGCGTCGTCAGCTTCGCGGGGCAGATTGTGGCGTTTGCGCTGGGGCCAATTGCGGGCGTGTGGGTCGAGCGCCTGAATCGCCGCAAGATGCTGGTGTGGACGCAAGCGCTTGCGGCCGTCCAATCACTTGCACTGGCGGCGCTCACGCTGGCGCAGGTGATCAACCTCTGGGAAATTACCGCGCTCACCGTGATGCAAGGCTTGATCAATGCGTTTGACATGCCGGGGCGGCAGTCCTTCCTCGTGCAGATGGTCGAAGACCGCAACGACCTTAGTAATGCGATTGCGATTAATTCTTCGATGGCAAATGGGGCGCGGTTGATTGGTCCGGCCATCGCCGGCGTGCTGATCGCAGCGGTGGGTGAAGGCTGGTGTTTTCTGATTGACGGCTTCAGCTACTTTGCGGTGATCGCGTCGCTGCTGATGATGCGCATCAAGCCGAGGGACATCCGACGCAGCGCTAGCAGCATGTTCGAACAAATGCGCGAAGGCTGGGACTACGTCTGGACGTTTCGCCCTATTCGCACGATCCTTACGCTCTTCGCGCTTACCAGCCTGATGGGCTACCCCTATATGGTGCTACTGCCCGTGTTCGCCGCCCAGATGCTGCATGGCGGCGCTACCACTCTCGGGTGGCTTACGGCAGCCTCGGGAATTGGCGCGTTTGCGTCGGCGCTTTCGCTGGCGGTGCGCAAGTCGGTGGTCGGGTTGACGCGCATGCTGCAGATCGCGGCCGCGGTGCTGGGAGGGGCGCTGATTTTCTTCGGCCTGTCGCATACGTTGTGGTTATCGCTGGTGCTGATGATTTTCGCGGGGTTCGGCTTGATCCAGGGCGCGTCGGTAAGCAATACGATCATCCAGTCGCTGGTGACCGAAGACAAGCGCGCGCGCGTGATGAGTTATTACACGATGGCGTTTTTTGGCGCGTCGCCATTCGGCAGTTTGCTGGCCGGCTTGCTGGCTCATCGGATCGGAGCGCCACTCACTGTGGTTATTACGGGCGCGTCTTGCGTTGCGGGTTCGCTATGGTTCACGTTCGAGATGCCGAAGATCAAGAAGGTGATGCGGCCGATCTACGAGGAAATGGGTTTCCTGCCTGCGCGCGACCGCGAGATAGCGGTGATCGCCGACGTGGAGGAGCCGGTCGTATGAGCTTTTTTGATTTTCGGCAGATTGGCTGCGAAATTATGGAATCGAAGGAAAACCACAGTGAACTGGTACGACTACATCGCTTGTTTCTTCGCAGGATCGTTTCTCGCTAACGTGGTGCCTCATTTCGTACACGGCATTTCTGGTGACCGTTTCCCGACGCCATTCGCTCACCCTCCTGGAAAAGGATTGTCATCACCGACGGTGAACGTGGTGTGGGCGCTCTTTAATTTGATCGTCGGTTGCGTGCTTTTTCGGGTGGGAAAGATTTCGAGTGGTGGCGACTCGGCACTTGCGGCTTTCTTCCTGGGCATCGCTGCGCTAAGCACGATGGCGAGCGTGCGATTTGCGACGAAACACGCCGAGTAACCTCTGAACGAGGTTGCGCGGTGAGGTGCTGTACACAAGAAGTTCCTAATCCAAAGGAAAAAAACCATGGCTATTACGAGACTTGATCCGAACGCTGCGTTGGTGCTGATTGATCTGCAGAAAGGCATTGTCGGTTTCCCGACCGCGCATCCCATGAACCAGATCATTGGTCGAGGGGCGCAGCTGGCCCGCGTATTTCGCGAGCGAGGGCTGCCGTTGGTGCTCGTCAACGTGACGGGCATGGCGCCGGGCCGCACGGAGGTGGGAAGACCCAAGTTCGCCTTTCCGGAGGGTTGGACCGAGCTTGTTCCGGAATTGGAGCAGCAGCCCAGCGATTTTCTGGTTAGCAAAGAACGCG
>DATEVZ010000194.1:0-11664 GCA_035258265.1 Candidatus Acidiferrales bacterium | reverse complement strand
AAACGCCTACAAAGACATCCTCGAGCGCTAGAATCACGGCTCGCGGTTGTCTCAGTGCATCGACTGCGGGCAACTCAACGCCTTTCGTTATATCTACGCGTATCGTCTCTTTGTTCTGCCCAAACAGGCCTAGAGATCTTGAGGGTGCCCCATCCTTCCCGATCTTGCCTTTTTGGGAAGGGTGGGAGCTAGTGCTGGGGGCGCCAACATATCTGACACTTTAGACCGGCACATCCCTGACATCTAATTCCACTCCTGAACTACCATGTTACAAACGCGTCTCGCAGTTCACGAACCTGCCTCGCCCGCAGCCGGGTCCCCAATCAGGAGTCGCGAATCATGGCATTTTCAATCGCCAACCCAGGCGATTAGAAATCAGCCTAACTCGCAGAAAACAAACGACGGCGCCTCGTCTTAATCGCCGACCCTCAGGCGTTCGCGCATCGCGAATCAAGATTCACCAACCGCGAATCTCTGGCGTTCTAATCGTCACAACCCGCGATTAGAAATCGCCAAAAACCCGACAAAATCGGTGTTTTCAACCGCTCTAATCGTCACTCTTTTGCAGTTTTCAAGAGCCGCGAAACTCACATCGCCTGCGCGGTCGCGGGTCGGGAATCACGATTCAGGGTTCCCGCTCTTCCCATTTCCAATTTCGATTTTCTGTCTTTGTGTGGCAAACTCGACAGTTTACAGGGCGCGACAAGAGCGCACAGAGCAAGCGCCGTTTGCGCCGCACGCGCGTAATCTTCGGCCCAACACACAAAGAGCCATGGATCCCCAGTACATCCGCAATTTTTGCATCATCGCGCACATTGACCACGGCAAATCCACCCTGGCCGACCGCCTGCTGGAGCTTACCGGCGCACTCAGCCAGCGCGAGATGCATTCGCAGGTGCTCGACTCGATGGACCTCGAGCGCGAGCGCGGCATCACCATCAAAGCGAAAAGCATCCGTCTGCACTACACCGCGCGCGACGGCCACGAATACCGCCTCAACCTCATTGACACGCCTGGCCACGTGGATTTTTCTTACGAAGTTTCCCGCGCGCTGTCCGCCTGCGAAGGCGCGCTGCTGGTCGTTGACGCGAGCCAGGGCGTGGAAGCGCAAACCGTGGCCAACGCGTTTCTCGCGTCGCGCCACAATCTGGCCATCATTCCGGTCATCAATAAAATTGATCTCCCCGCCGCGCGCGTGGATTTCGCTAAAGAACAAATCGAAAATGTACTAGCGATTCCGGCCGATGAAGCTCTGTCCATCAGCGCGAAAAGCGGCCTCGGCGTTGACGAAGTTCTCGAAGCCATCGTGCGGCTGGTCCCTCCGCCCAAAGGTTCCGCCGACGCGCCTCTGCGCGCGCTCATTTTCGATTCCTGGTTCGATTCCTACCGCGGCGCAGTGGTGCTCGTTCGCGTGATGGAAGGGCGCATCACGCCGCACATGAAAATTCGTCTCACTTCCAGCAACGAAACCTACGAAGTGGAAAATCTCGGCGTGCTCACTCCCAAACCCATCGTCCTAGATGAACTTTCCGCCGGCGACGTCGGCTTCATCATCGCCAACATCAAGCGCGTCGCCGACGCGCGCGTGGGTGATACCGTCGTCGAAGACGGCCATCCCGCGCCGCCCCTTCCCGGTTTCGAAGCCATCAAGCCCATGGTCTTCGCCGGACTTTTCCCGGTGAATGCCAGCGATTACGAAATGCTTCGCGACGCGCTCGGAAAACTGCAGCTCAACGACGCAGCATTCTTCTACGAGCCAGAAAATTCCGTCGCGCTCGGCTTCGGTTTTCGCTGCGGTTTTCTCGGCCTGTTGCACATGGAGATCGTGCAGGAGCGCCTGGAGCGCGAATTCAATATCGGGCTGATCACCACCGCACCCAGCGTGCAATACCGCATCACCACCACCGCGAATGAAGTGATGGAAGTGGATAACCCCACGAAATTTCCGCCGCCCGCTTCGATTCAGAAAATCGAAGAGCCCATTCTGACTGCCATGATCATCACTTCCGAAGAATCCGTCGGCGGCGTGCTGCAATTGTGCGAAGAAAAGCGCGGCGTGCAGAAGAAATTCGAATACTTGTCGCCCACGCGCATTATGCTGACCTACGAAATGCCGCTGAACGAAATCGTTCTCGATTTCTACGACCGGCTGAAGAGCGTTTCGCGCGGCTATGCTTCGCTCGATTACCATCTGTCCGGCTATCGCGAATCCGACCTCGTGAAACTGGACGTGCTGGTCGGCGGCGAGCCTGTGGACGCGCTCACCGTCATCTGCCATCGCGAGCAATCCTACGAACGTGGCCGCGAGCTCGTCACTCGCCTGCGCAAATTGATCCCTCGCCAGATGTTCGAGATCGCCGTGCAAGCCGCCATCGGCAGCCGCGTCATCGCCCGCGAAACCATCAGCGCCATCCGCAAGAACGTAATCGCCAAATGCTACGGCGGCGATATTTCCCGCAAACGCAAACTCCTGGAGAAACAAAAAGAAGGCAAGAAACGCATGAAGCGCGTAGGCCGCGTGGACATCCCGCAAGAAGCCTTCCTGGCAGTCCTGAAAGTCGCGGGCGGCTCCGTGGATGAGGAATAGTCCTATGGCTCGCGGTTCTCGTTAGAAGGTAGACTTATAGCGAAGGTGGCGCGATGGCAAATGCAAAGTTCATCAAAAACAAGAAGGGTCAGAAAGTCAGCGTCGTACTCGACATCAAGGAGTACGAAAACTGATGGAGGACCTGGAAGAACTCGACGCGATTCGAGCCTACGATGCTGCAAAAGCATCCGGCGAAACGCCCATTCCGTATGAACAGGTTTTAAGAGACATCCCACAGCTGCGGAAGTGAACTATTCGATCTTCTTCCTGCCTCGCGGTGCGCGCAAATTCACGACGCTACCCAAATCCGATTTTGAACGAGTTAGGCGCGCTATCGATGGTCTTGCTGAGAACCCTCGTCCGCTGAATTGCCAAAAGCTGAAGGGTCGTGACGGATGGGGGATACGAGTCGGCAACTATCGGATAGCTTACGATATTGATGACGCAGCCCGAGCGGTCACCGTAGTTAACGTGGGACACCGGCGCGAGGTATATCGATAGTAAGAAGCTAAAGGTTCTTCTTCTTTGTGCGCACGCTAGCGCCGAGCTCGCCTTGGGCTATGCGCACCGAAATGTCATCGCCGATGACTACCTGATCTGGCGAGCGCAGCACTTTCCCCGATGCATCGTAGGCGACGGCGTAGCCGCGCTCCAACAGACGGAGCGGGTCGCGCTCTTTGAGCTGCGTTTCGAGCGCGTCGAACAGCTTGCGCTTGGATTTGACGACTCGCTCGAACCTAACCTGCAGGTCCGCGGAATCGCGCTCCCAGTGCCGCCGCAACATTCCCACGCGCGCGCGAAGATCGAGCACCGCAAAACGCATCTGGACAATGCCGAACCTGCGATGCTTGCGCGCTACCACACGGTCGAACGCGGCGCTCAGCACTCCGCGCTGCTGCTCGATGCGCCGCCGCAAAACCGCCGCGCGACCGCGCAGATCAAACGACGCAACGTGCGCGTTCGCTTCCGTGATCCGCTGACGCGCCATCGCCAGGCGCAACCGCAAGCCGATCGCCAGCGAATTGGACATTTCGTCCAGCTGCTGCCGCCGGGTGCGCAGCACGCGCTCCAGTTGCCGGAACCCGCGATGCGTCTGCAAATCGCGCAGGCGATGCCGCCACTGCGAAAAGCGGTAGCGCATTTGCTGGATCAAATGGCGCTGGTGGTCGGCAATATGCCGTTCGAATTCCTCGCGCGACTTCACCACGATCTCCGCTGCAGCGGAGGGCGTCGGCGCGCGCAGGTCCGCCACAAAATCGGCGATCGTAAAGTCCGTCTCGTGGCCCACGCCGGTAATCACCGGAATCACCGACGCAAAAATGGCACGCGCCAGCGGCTCTTCATTGAACGCCCACAAATCTTCGAGCGAGCCCCCGCCACGCGCGAGAATCAGCACGTCCACGCTCTGCACGCGATTGAAATACTGCAGCCCCAGAACGATTTCCGTCGCGGCGCCAGCCCCCTGCACCTTCACGGGGTACAAGCTCACGTGGGCATTGGGGAATCTGCGCTTCAGCACGCGCAGAATGTCGCGAATCGCGGCGCCCGTCGGCGACGTCACCACGCCGATACAGCGGGGCAGCACCGGCAGCGGTTTCTTGCGCGCCTGATCGAACAATCCTTCCGCTTGCAGCTTCTTTTTCAATTGCTCGAACGCCAGTTGCAGCGCGCCCAATCCCACTGGCTCGATATTCGTAACGTAAATCTGATATTCACCGCGCGCATCGTAAACGCTCAGCGCTCCGCGCACCGTGATGTGCAGCCCGTCTTCGGGTTTGAATTTCAGTCCGCGCATCTGGTCGCGAAAACACACGCAGCGAATTTGCGCCTTGCTATCTTTCAACGTGAAATAGCAGTGCCCGGACTGCGCCGCGTGGCAGTTGGAAACTTCGCCCTCCACCCACACGTCCGGCAGCGCGGATTCCAGCATCTCGCGGATGTGCGCCGTCAGCTCGCTGACTTTCCAGGTGCGGCGCTCCGGCATCAGATTGAAAAGAGAAGCTTGGCTCATGAGGCTTTAGCGGCGGAACACATTCACGATCCAAAACAACAAGCTCACCGCCACGCTAATAAGCAGGCACGTCACGATCGGAAAATAAAAGCTGCCGTTGCGTCCCTGGTATGCGATGTCTCCGGGGAGGTGCCCGAGCCGGAAAGGGAGTTTCCCTCCGATTAGAACGAAAGCGCCCGCGCAGGCCAGCACAATCCCAAAAATCACGAGCGTTTTGCCGAGTTCGCGCAGCGGATCCAATGCAGTAGCAGCCACTATCGACATTCTACTCCACTCGACCGTCGAGCGCGCCGGAGCCGGCCTCGTCGTTCTGGCTGCGAAGAAGTGAAAGATGCCGCGAATTCGTGACGAATCTGCGCTGCGGTTTTAGGCTAGTTCCGCGCCTGAGAAAAAGTAGCCAATCTCAAATGCCGCGGTTTCCGGCGCATCCGAGCCGTGCGTGCAATTGTATTGGATGCTTTCGCCCAGCTCTCTGCGAATAGTGCCGGGTGCGGCCTTGGCAGGATCAGTCGTGCCCATCGTCTCGCGCCATTTGGCGATGGCGTTTTCCGCTTCGAGCACCATGACTACGGCCTTGCCGGAGCTCATGAATTCCGTCAGTTCGCCGAAAAAAGGGCGCGCGCGGTGAACCGCGTAAAACCCCTCGGCCTGGGCCTTCGTCAGGCGCAACGATTTTATTGCGACGATCTGAAATTTCGCCGCATGGATGCGGCTGATGATGTCAGCTGTAAGGCCGCGACCCACAGCGTCGGGTTTAGCAATTGCCAAAGTTCTCTCGACAGCCATTCGATTCATCCCCCAAGTTTGAAAATCACCGCGATGCCACTCACAGACCGGCCTTTCAGCTACTTTCTTTTCTTTGTCGCCTTGTTCGATTTTCCAGCGGCTTTTTTCTTGGCCGAAGGTTTGGATTTTGATGCGGATTTGCCGAGCGCTGCGGCCATGGTGTGTCCTATCTCCGCAGGACTCTGCACCGTGCGAATTCCTGCTGCGCGCATCGCCCTGTATTTTTCCGCGGCGGTTCCCTGCCCTCCGCTGATAATTGCGCCGGCGTGTCCCATGCGGCGCCCGGGCGGCGCGGTTTGCCCGGCGATG
The DNA here is from genome assembly GCA_035258265.1 of Candidatus Acidiferrales bacterium. Classification (GTDB taxonomy): domain Bacteria; phylum Acidobacteriota; class Terriglobia; order Acidiferrales; family UBA7541; genus Palsa-295. Next base: position 5,971 of record DATEVZ010000194.1, on the reverse strand, counting down.
AAGCCGACCACAGGCTTCTTTACATTTTTCTTGATGTATTCGGCAGCCACTTCCTCAGCATTGCCGCCAATTTCGCCGATCATTACGATCGCGTAGGTATCGCGATCTTCGTTGAACAGCTTGATCGCATCCAGAAAGCTGGTGCCAATAATCGGATCGCCGCCAATTCCGATACAGGTCGATTGCCCGATGCCCAGATGCGTGAGCTGATCAACGGCCTCGTAAGTGAGCGTCCCACTGCGGCTCACAACGCCCACATGGCCCTCCTTGTGAATTGAGCCGGGCATGATTCCGATCTTGCATTTCCCTGGCGAGATGATGCCCGGACAATTCGGCCCAATCAATCGCGACTTGAAATTCTTCGACGCAGCCGCCACGCGCACCATATCCAGAGTAGGCACACCCTCCGTAATGCAAATCACCAGCGGCAGAGCGGCGTCGAAAGCTTCAAGAATAGCGTCAGCCGCGAAAGGGGGAGGCACAAATATCACCGACGCGTTCGCTTTCGTCGCTTTCACCGCTTCCGCAACGGTATTGAACACCGGCACACCCAGATGTTCGGTCCCGCCTTTTCCCGGCGTCACTCCCGCCACTACTTTCGTTCCGTAATCCAGCATCTGCTGCGCGTGAAATCCGCCTTCGCGCCCAGTAAGCCCCTGCACGATCAAACGAGTGCTCTTATCAACCAGCACACTCATCGGGCGCCTCCCGCGAGAGCCACAGCCTTCTCCGCTCCGTCTTTCATTCCATCAGCCACCGCAAAATTTAGCCCCGAGTGTTTCAAGATTTCCTTTCCTTGCTGGACGTTCGTACCTTCCATGCGCACAACCACAGGAATTTTGAATTTCAACTCTTTGGCTGCGTTCACCACGCCACTCGCCAGCACGTCGCAGCGCAGGATGCCGCCAAAAATATTCACGAACACGGCTTTGACGTTGGGATCGCTCAGCAAAATGCGAAATGCATTTTTCACTTGTTCTTCCGAAGCGCCGCCGCCTACATCCAGAAAGTTTGCCGGACTTCCGCCACTCAGTTTGATGATGTCCATCGTAGCCATCGCGAGGCCCGCGCCGTTCACCATGCAGGCGATATCGCCATCCAGCTTGATATAATTCAATTTGAACTTCGAGGCTTCCACTTCGAGCGGCGTTTCTTCGTCGAGGTCGCGAAGATCCTTAAACTCGGGATGCCGGTAGAGCGCGTTGTCGTCGAACGTCACCTTGGCGTCGAGCGCGACGAGTTTCCCGTCGCCGGTTACGACGCATGGATTGATTTCGAGCATCGAAGCGTCTGTCTCGACGAAAGCGCGATACAGCGATTGAAAAAACGGCACAGCGACGTTCACTTGTTCGGGCGTCAGGCCTAATCCGAAAGCCAGTTTTCGCGCTTGATAAGGCTGAAAGCCAGTCGCGGGATCAATCACTTCGCGCAAAATCGCTTCGGGCCGGTCTTTCGCGACTTCCTCGATTTCCATTCCGCCCGCGGCGCTGGCCATGAAAATCGGCGCGTCGACAGTGCGGTCCACCAACACGCCCAGATAAAGTTCGCGCTTGATGTCCAGACCTTCTTCGATCAACAGACGCCGAACGATGCGGCCTTCCTCGCCCGTTTGCGGAGTGACCAGCTTCATTCCCAGAATTTGGCCGGCCAGAGTCGCAGCTTCGTCGGGCGATTTCGCCAGTTTCACACCGCCACCTTTGCCGCGGCCACCTGCGTGAATCTGCGCTTTCACTACCACTACTCGCGTGCCCAGCCGCTCCGCCACGGCGCGCGCCTCGTCTTTTTTCAAGGCGACTTCGCCGCGCGGCACCGGAACGCCAAATTTCGCAAGGATGGCCTTGGCCTGATATTCGTGGATCTTCATGCTGACTCCATCGGCTTCCTGAAGGTCGCCTTGAATAGTGATAAAATTTGCGGACGAATCAAGCGACCCAGTTTACTTGGAAGGCGCAGCGCGGGCAAGGAGCGGCATGGCGCTCGAAATGAGGGTTGCGTGCGAAAAATGTAGTCGGACGCTGCGGATCGATGACGAAGCATACATCTGCTCGTATGAATCCCACGTTTTGCGCGGGATGCTCTGCGCAAATGAAGCGACTCTGCCCGAACTGCGGCGGCGAATTGCTGCAGCGGCCAAGACGCAAGGCTTCGACCGAACGCATATAGTCCTGCATTACCACGAGATTTCACCGAGAAACAATGATCCACGAGGCGCTGAATAAAATTATCGCCGGCAATGACCTTTCGCGCGCGGAAGCTGAAGCCGCTATGGAGCAGATTCTTTGCGGCCATGCCAGCACAGAGCAGATTGCCGCGCTGTTGGTCGCGCTGCGCATCAAGGGCGAGACAGTGGACGAAGTCGTCGGATTCGCCAAAGCGATGCGTCGTCACGCGATGCCGATTTTTCCGCCGGGCAGCAAGCGCCCCGATGACGTGATCGTCGATACCTGCGGTACCGGCGGCGACGGCTGCGGGACATTCAATGTGTCGACGGCCGCGGCGTTTGTGGTGGCCGGGGCCGGTGTACGGGTGGCGAAACACGGCAACCGCTCGACCAGTTCGCGGTGCGGCTCGGCGGACGTGCTCGAAGCTTTGGGGATGAAAGTCGAGCTGGCGCCGAAGCGCGTCGCGCAAGCCATTGAGGAAATCGGCATCGGATTTTTGTACGCTCCGGCGATGCATTCGGCCACGCGACATGCCACGCCAGCGCGTCGCGAACTGCGAATGCGCACGGTTTTTAATCTACTGGGACCGCTGACGAATCCCGCGGGCGCGTCCGCGCAGGTAGTCGGCGTTTACGATGCTAGCCTCACGGAACTGATGGCGCGGGCGCTCGGTGAACTGGGGGTTGTTCGTGCGATCGCGGTTCACGGCGCCGATGGCCTGGATGAAATTTCGACCAGCGGCGAAACGTCGATCGCCGAGTTGCGCGACGGCACGGTGCGCAGCTATAGGGTCGTGCCCGAGGATTTCGGCTTGCGGCGCGCGCCGCTTGAAGCGATTAGCGGCGGCGACGCCAAACACAATGCCGAGATTATCCACAAGATTTTGAGAAGCTCTCTGATTCATCACGAAGACGGTCCCCGTCGCGACATCGTGCTGGCGAATTCGGCGGCAGCGCTGGTGTCCGCGGGCCGCGCGACGGATTTTCTGGACGGCGTGCGCCTCGCTCAAGAATCCATCGATTCCGGAGCGGCCCGCGCGAAACTCGATGCCCTGGTCGCGTTTTCACAATCGGAAACGGTGCACGGGCAGTCAGCGCCTTGAACGCTAAGGTCGCCCTTTCGAAGGGTCGGGCGAAGCAGCGGAATCAAGATCGAGAAGAATAGAGCCAGGATTCGCGGCGGCGCCTTCGCTGGCTGGCGGATAACAACTCCCATCGGGATTGTATGTCGAGCTGCAACTTTTCGTGAATTCGTGCCGCCGGGGCGATTGCGCAAATTGCCAGACCGAAGCATATGCAACGCCGCTTGCTGACGGCGAAGGCGGATTCTTCAAGTACAGACAGCCAGGCGATGGTGGACATGCGTCGTTGTAAACGAAGAAGGACTTGGCCGCCGTGCGCTCGTGAATGTCATCTGCAGTAACAATGAAGTGCCCCTTCCCTTCCTGCACCTTCATTCCCGAGCAGTAAACTCCCGCGCTGAAGCCGGACGAATTGACGTGTTGAATCCAGGCAACCAGGTAATCGATCTGGACGGGCAACATTCTGCCGCCCTCTTCCTGGTCCAAGAAAACGATCGTGTGTGCAGGAAATCCTTCGTGTTGAGCCGATTTGACCGCGAGTTCCGCGTCGCTGACGCCGAGTTCCGCAGCAACGAGCGGCTTCAGTTGGCTCTCGGTGCGGCCATTGAACAGAACCAGGAAACCAAAACCATTCTTGAGGACGACGTCTCGCTTACCTCTCCAGGAATTTATCTTCGTGCCGGGTGGCAAGTTGAGCCAATACCCCACGAACGAAAACGTTTTTCTCAGCGCGGGCAGAGCCGTGTCGCCCGGATAGTCGTTGGCATCGAAGCCGAGATAGGTGCGCGGCTGCCGCGCTTCGCCGTCATTGAAGGATTGCGTTGGGGTGTCGGGTGCGTACAGCGGCTCGGAAAGAAAAAAAAGGATAGAAATCAGAACGAGAATTGCGGCGCCACGCATAACCCTAGATACTCAGAAAATTCTTCAACAGCTCAAAACCCGCGCCGGTAAGCACCGATTCGGGATGAAACTGCACGCCCTCGACGCGGAGTTTGCGATGCCGCAAGCCCATGATGGTATGGTCCTCGGTCTCGGCGGAAATTTCCAGTTCGCGCGGGAGCGATTTGCGTTCGACGATCAGAGAATGATAGCGCGTGGCGATGAAGGGTTTCGGCAGGCCGTGAAATATCGTGCGGCCATCGTGAAGTATTTCGCTGGTCTTGCCATGCATGAGCTTGGGCGCTCGAATCACTCGTCCGCCGAAGGCCGCGCCGATGGCTTGATGGCCAAGACAAACGCCGAGAATCGGAATCCTCCCTGCGAAACGCTGAATCAGCGGGACGCTGACGCCCGCTTCCTTCGGCGTGCATGGCCCAGGAGAAACCACGACGCGCTCCGGGTGCATCGCTTCGATTTCATCGAGGGTAATCTGATCATTGCGGCGAACTTCCAATTTCTCGCCCATTTGGCCGAGGTACTGCGCCAGGTTGTAAGTGAACGAATCGTAGTTGTCGAGCAGCAGAATCATTGTGACTTAGATGCACCGTACAGCGCCCACGGACCTGTGCGACGACGCTGCTACACTGAACTCATTCCGCGCGACTGCCGCCCGCTCCGCGATGCGCGATTTCGAGCGCCGTGAACAGCGCGCGCGCCTTGTTCACCGTTTCTTGGTACTCGCGCTCCGGCACTGAATCCGCCACCACTCCGCCACCCGCCTGAATGTAGGCGCGACCAGCCTTGGCTACCAGCGTGCGCAACGCGATGCACGAATCCAGATTGCCGGAAAAATCCATGTACATGATCGCACCGGCGTAGATGCCGCGGCGTGTGGGCTCAAGTTCGTCAATAATTTGCATGGCGCGAACCTTTGGCGCGCCGGACAGCGTTCCGGCAGGAAAACAAGCCATCAGCGCGTCAAGGCAATTCACATCCGCGCGCAACTGCCCGCTAAGGCTCGATACCAGATGCATCACGTGGGAATAGCGCTCGACAAACATGAGTCGTTCAACCGTCACCGAGCCGTACTCGCATACGCGGCCCAGATCGTTGCGGCCCAAGTCCACCAGCATGATATGCTCGGCGCGCTCTTTAGGATCGGCGAGAAGCTTCGCTTCCAATGCGCGGTCTTCGGCTTCGGTGCGCCCGCGCGGAACAGTTCCAGCGATAGGGCGATAGTAGGCGTTGCGTCCCTGCACTTTCACCAGCATTTCCGGCGAACTGGCCACCACCGAGACGTCGTCAATTTTCAAATAGCACAGATACGGCGACGGGTTCACAACGCGCAACGCGCGATAAATTTCGAACGGATCAGCGTCCGTTTGCGCTGAAAAGCGCTGACTAGGCACCACCTGAAAAATGTCACCGGCGCGGATATAGTTTTTCGCCTTGCGGACCGCGGCAACGTATCGGGCCTTCGTAAAGTTCGATTCGATGCGCAAAGGCCCACGAGACCGAGGGTGACGCTGCCTAGGCAGGGGACTTTCCAGCTTGCGGCGCGTGCGCCGGATTTCGCGCACGGCGGCATCATATTTTTGCCGCAAGCTTCCTTTGCCCTCAGTAAAAACGTTGTGAATCACCCATACGCGGTGCTGCACATGATCAAAAGCCACCAGACCGAGATAGAACATCATCACGCAATCGTCGAGATTCAAATCGTCGCGACCACTCGCAGGAATGCGCTCGATCAGCCGCACCATGTCGTAAGCGAAGTAGCCGATCGCTCCGCCGATTAGCGGCGGAAGCCCCGGAACGCGCACTGGGTGATAGCGCTCAGTGAGCCGCCGCA
>DATEVZ010000193.1:0-8507 GCA_035258265.1 Candidatus Acidiferrales bacterium | reverse complement strand
GCGACTTCTTCGATGAGGTCAACGCCACGTGTTACATCGCGACGCCAGGAAACTCGTCGACATTCCCAAATTGCGGCGAGGGAACCTTCGCTGCCGCGGTTCACGTCGACGCGCACGGGATGAAAACCCAGCGCGCTCAGGATTGCTTCGATGTCACGGTCGGGCACATCCGCGCCCATCACGCGCAGGAGTTCTTTGCGCGACAGCTCGATTTTCTTTTCCGGCTGGCGGTTAGGGTAGATATCCACCAGGCCCGAGAGGATTTCGCCACCAGCCAGTTGTTGAATCAATTCCGCCGCGCGTCGTGAGGCCAGGTCGGCCGTTTCGGGATCGGCGCCGCGCTCGAAGCGGTAGGAGGCTTCCGAGCGCAGGCCCAGAGCCTTCGACGTGCGCCGCACGACGATGGGATCGAACCACGCGCACTCGAGCAAGATATTCCGCGAACTGAAGCTGATCTCGGTGTCCGAGCCGCCCATCACACCGCCAATTCCGATCGCACGGACGGCGTCAGTTATCACGCACATGTCTTTGGTCAGCGTGCGTTCGCCGCCGTCGAGCGTACGGATTTTTTCTCCCGGCTTCGCGCGGCGCACCACGATGCGTTTTTCGTTGAGCTTATCGAAATCGTATGCGTGCAGGGGATGGCCCAGCTCGAACATCACATAGTTCGTGACGTCCACCAGGTTATTGATGGATTTCTCGCCGATGGCTTCGAGGCCCTGGCGCAGCCAGTCGGGAGAAGGCTGAACTTTCACGCCGCGCAGTACGCGCGCGGTGAATCGCCCGCAAAGTTCCGGTGATTCGATTTGAACGCCCGCGGCATTGGAGACTTTTTCCGCGGACTCCTTCAGCTTCGGATGCAGCGGCTTGAGCGGCAGTCGATAAATGGCCGCGACTTCGCGCGCGATACCGAGGTGGCCCAAGCAGTCCGGACGATTCGCGGTGACTTCGGCGTCCAGCACCGGGCCGGCGGCGGTTTCTTCGATTGAATCCACGGCGATCCCGGCGAGCGAGAGGCGCGCGCGCAGATCGGCCGGCGACGCCGTCACGTCCACGAATTGTTTCAGCCAGTTGTAGACGATTTTCATTTTTTATTCGTAGCGGACACCTAAAGCGGGTACGGCACGCCGTGCCCCAACAACATGATCATGGAAATTGTTTCAGGAAGCGCGCGTCGTTCTGGAACAGCAGCGGCACTTCCGTTACGCCGTACTTCATCATGGCTAGGCGATCCACCCCCATGCCGAACGCGAAGCCTGAAAGTTTTTCGGGATCGTATTTCACGAAGCCATACACGGCGGGATTCACCATTCCGGCGCCGAACAGCTCGATCCAGCCGGACTGCTTGCAGACGCGGCAGCCCGAGCCGCTGCAGACGTGGCAGGTCGCGTCCACTTCCGCCGAAGGCTCGGTGAACGGAAAATAACTCGGGCGCAGGCGCGTTTTCGTTTTCGGCCCGAGAAATTCGCGCGCGAAATATTCCACTGTGCCTTTGAAATCGCAGAAGGTGATGTCGGTATCCACGGCGAGGCCTTCGATCTGGTGGAACATATAACCGTGCGTCGCGTCCGGATTATCGCGACGATAGACTTTGCCCGGCACGACGATGCGCACCGGGGGCGGTTGCTTTTCCATCGTGCGAATCTGCATGGGGGAAGTATGCGTGCGCAGGAGATGCGGCGTGCGTGCGCCCTCGATGTAGAACGTGTCCATGTTGTCGCGTGCGGGATGATGCTCGGGAATATTCAGCGCTTCGAAATTGTAATAGGGCGTTTCGATCTCGGGACCTTCCACCACGCTGAATCCAATCGCCGCGAAAATGCACAGAAGTTCTTCGTAGGTTTGCCGGATTAGGTGGCGCGTGCCGATGGCGCGCTCGATGCCCGGAAGGGAGAGATCGAAGTTATTCCTTATTGCAGGCGGGTTGTCCGTTAGAGCTTCGATTCTCTCGCGCTGCTCCTCAATGACCGCTTCCACGTGAGCCTTGAGACGATTCAGCCCCTGACCGACAGCTCGTTTCAAGGTCGGCGGCGCAGGTTTTAGCCAATTGTCAGTAATCTTGCTGAGCGCACCAGATTTACGTCCGGTCCAAAACAAAACGAGGTCGTGCCATTCGGACCCGTCATTTTTTGCCCCGCCCGCCCGGTCATCAAAGGATCGATGCAATTCGGCAAAACGTGCTTCGACGCTTTCCGGCGTCGTGTCCCCTAGTTCGGCAAGCGTCTGATCAAAGTCAGATCTTTCGGTCATGTTATTGAGTTGCGATGCGCGCAACCCACGTCCCAATCACCCGCTGTGGTTTTAGTGCGATGAGCCGGCGAGACGCCGGCGTTACGCAGGGTCGGTCGGCGCTAAGCAATGTCGCTGTTCCGCACAGGTCCCAGCCGCGATCTACCCTTCTTGATGGTGCCGAACTGGCTGTTGTTGTGCCGCGTGCGCCTGTGCTGGCGACGGCTTCGGCATGTGCTGCTTCACCGACGCTACCAGCGCCGTAAATCCTTCGGCATCTTGCACGGCCATGTCCGCCAGAATTTTGCGGTCGAGGTCAATACCGCCCGTCTTTAGCGCATGAATCAATTGGCTATAGGTTGTTCCGTTGTTGCGCGCGGCTGCGCCGATGCGCTGAATCCAAAGCGTGCGGTAATCGCGTTTGCGCACGCGGCGGTCGCGATAGGTGTAACGCAGCGAGCGATTCACCGCTTCCTTCGCCGAGCGGAAGAGCTTTCCCTTGGTGAGGAAAAATCCCTTGGCGTGCTTTAGTAGCTTTTTGCGGCGGGCCCGGCGTTTGGTTCCACGTTTAACTCGAGGCATGATTCTGTTCTCCTAGGGCGCAGTTCGATGGCGCTTTTAAATCAAGTGAGGAGACAAACGCGGCCAACCGCCCGCAAAAAAGCGCGAACAGCAGGACGGGTTTGTCTCGTGTTACTGCAATTTGCCCCACCCCAGCTCGCCATTTCTAGCGGCGGGCGGAACGTCCGGCTGGCAGGCACCCGTTACGCTCTGCCCGGCACGGGGGGGGAATTTTTACTTTATGGCAGGCCGTAAGGCAACGCCAGACGCACGTTCTTCACGTCGGCAGGATTGACCTGAACTTTGTTGAGAAGCCTGCGCATGCGGCGAGGCTTCTTGGTGCCCAGCAAATGGCGCTTTCCCGACCGCCAGCGCATTACTTTGCCGGTGGACGTGATTTTGAAGCGCTTGGCGGCGCCGCGGTGCGTCTTGGCTTTCATTTTCTTATTCTTCTTCACGATTTCCTCTTCGGTCTCAGTGGCACTGCCAATTCCGGCGGTGCGTTCTTACGACACCTGACCTTCCGCGCTCTTTTGCGCAGGAGCTGATCCGGCGCCCTTCTTCGGCGCAAGCAGCGCGAGCAGGATGTTCGCTTCCATCCTCGGCCCGAATTCCACTTGCGCGTGATCCACAATGTCCTTCATCAAGCGGTCCATCTTCTTGCGGCCGACGTCCTGGTGCGCCATTTCGCGTCCGCGATGAAAAATCATGGCCTTTACTTTGTAGCCTTCGCCGAGAAACCTGATGATCTGATTCTTACGCACCTGATAATCATGCTCCGCAGTAGAAGGCCGGAACTTTACTTCTTTGATATGTGAACTTTTCTGGTTCTTCTTTGCTTCGTGAGCCTTTTTGCTTTGCTCGTAGAGGAACTTTCCGTAATCCACAAGCTTGCAGACCGGTGGGACCGCGTTCGGGGAAATCTCCACCACGTCCAAACCCGCTTCACGCGCTTGCTTCATCGCGTCGAAAAGCGTCATCACGCCAAGCTGGTTACCGGCATCATCAATCACGCGTACTTCACGAGCACGAATTCTTTCATTGACCCGAAGGCCAGGAGCTCCACCACGTTCTGCGATAAACCCACCTCCCGGGCCCTGAAAGATGCGATGGCAGCCCGTTGGCCGCACCTCCCAAGGTTAATACGCCCGCGGGGAGGGACGGGCCAAAAAGTATAGCATGGGTTCGCCGCTCGACGGCAATAAGGGATTCAGGACAGCTTAGGGAGGAGAAAGCTGGCGGTTCGCTGCCCAGACTAAACAATCGCCCGCGAATCGATCTCCTGGCGCAGGTCCGCTCTGAATTGATCCAGCGGACGCGGGCCGAGGTCCCCCTTCGAACGATGACGTACGGAGACAGTGCCGGCTTCGGCTTCTTTACCGCCGACGATCAGCATGTAAGGAATCTTCTGCAGCTGCGCGTCGCGGATTTTGGCTTGCAGTTTTTCGTTGCGGTCGTCGAGTTCCACCCGAGCCCCGGCGTCGAGCAGTTTTTGGTGGACCTGTCTGGCGTACTCATTCTGCCGTTCAGTGATGGGCAGCACGACCGCCTGGACGGGCGCCAGCCACGCCGGGAATGCGCCAGCGTACAGCTCAATGAGATAAGAAACCATTCGCTCCATCGTGCTGATGACGCCGCGATGAATCATCACCGGCCGATGCTCTTGACCGTCCGCGCCTACGTAGCCAAGTTCGAATTGATTCGGGAGATGGAAATCGATTTGAATCGTCGAGTAGGTTTCCTGGTGGCCCATGACGTCTGCCAGTTGAATATCGAGCTTCGGCCCGTAGAAGGCTGCTTCACCCGGAGCTTCGGTGTAAGGAAGGCCGAGCGAATTCATCGCTTCGCGCAGCATGTCTTCAGCGAGGTCCCACATTTCGTCATTCGCCACGTATTTTCCAGTATTGATCTTGTCGCGCAGAGATAACCGGTAACTGTATTGCGTAATGCCGAGATCGCGATAGGCCTCCTCGACGAGGCGCATGACCCCGGCAAACTCTTCCTTGATCTGTTCCGGAGTGCAAAAAATGTGCGCGTCGTTGAGCGTCATGCAGCGGACGCGGCTGAGACCGCTAAGGACGCCCGATCGCTCGTAGCGATACATCGTACCGAGTTCGGCAATTCGCACCGGCAGGTCGCGATAGCTGTGCTTTTTGGATTCGTAGACCAGAATGTGGTGCGGGCAATTCATCGGCCGCAGCACCAGTTGCTCGGTTTCGAGGTCCATCGGCGGAAACATGTCTTCGTGGTAGTGAGCCCAGTGCCCCGAACGAACGTAGAGGTCCACCTTCGCGAGGTCCGGAGTGTAAACATGTTGATAGCCGGCGCGGCGTTCCTTTTCGAGAATGTAATCCTCTAGAACACGCCGAATCGTGGCGCCTTTGGGGAGCCAGAGGGGCAAACCAGAGCCGACCTGGTCGCTCACAGCAAACAGGCCCAGCTCTTTTCCGATCCGGCGATGGTCGCGGCGCTTGGCTTCCTCGAGTTTGTGCAGATATTCGTCGAGTTCCTTCTGATCGACGAAGCACGCGCCATAAATCCGCTGCATCTGCGGATTACCTTCCTTGCCTTTCCAGTAGGCGCCGGAGACGTTCATCAGCTTGAACGCCTTGATGCGTCCGGTGGAAGGAATGTGCGGTCCGCGGCAAAAATCAATGAATTTTCCGGTGGTGTAAAACGACACCATTGGCTCAGTGGCTTTTTCTTCCACCAGCTCGCATTTGAATTCCTGATTGCTTTTGCGGTAGAGCTCGAGAGCTTCGGGCTTCGCAATCAGCTTGCGCTCGTTGGGGACGTCTTTTGCCGCCAGCTCGTGCATCTTGGCTTCGATCTTTTCGAGGTCGTCCTGAGTGAACGGCTCTTCGCGCACAAATTCGTAGAAGAAGCCATTTTCGATCGGTGGGCCGATGCCGAGTTTTACGTTGGGGTACAGTTCGAGGACCGCGGCTGCAAGCAGATGCGCGGCGGAATGGCGGAAAACCTGAACTGCGTCGGGATCTTTTGCGGTGAGGATGGAAATTTTCGCGTCATGCTCGAGCGGGCGAGAGAGGTCGACGAGGTCGCCGTTTGCGCGTGCTACCAGAGCTTCCTTTGCCAGTCGGGGCGATATTTGGTGCGCGATTTGGGCGGCAGTGGTACCGCGCGGAACTTCGCGGGTGGCGCCATCGGGCAGAGTGATTTGAATGGTTTCAGCGCTCATGCGGGATCGTCGTCCTTTTTGGAAATAACTAGCTTACTGGTGCGGTTAAGGCCGGTCAAGGCAAGACGCCTGTGACAACACAGTGCCCAGGCGTGTCGATAGCTAGATCGACCTTGTAGGCGCAAGACAGGCGGAACGCGGTGTCATCTCCGCAAGGCGTGCGACTAAGCAACGCACGCCTAATTTTTCGCGCCAGCCGGGCAGGAATGTTGCAAAATGTCTGTCACGGGATGGGGAGAGCAGCGACCCACCCGTTGCACTTGGCTACAACCCAGCCTGATGCGCTGAAACCCTACGGGCAACCAGGGGTTTCCAGATTTATGTTCACAGCAATTTCGGAAGGTCACATCCCTTCTCAGGCGTAGCATTGCCGTTACTGGTGGGAAGCTGTCAGTAAGCGTTCGGGTCCGAGGCTCCTTCCCGCCACTATCGGTCGCGCTGGGAGATAACAATGACTGAAACCGCAACTCAATGGGTGGGTCAAGTCGTTGACGGAAAATACCAGCTTGGCCAGTTCGTGGGCGCGACCGACCACAGTGCTGTATTCGTGACGGAGTGCGCTCAGCCGGACGTTCGCAAGGCCGTGATCAAGTTAGTTCCGGCGGAGGCGGTGGAAGCAAGCGGCCAACTCGCTCGCTGGAGGCAGGCGGCAAAACTGTCGCATCCAAACCTGATTCGAATTTTTGACATGGGACGCTGCGAGCTCGATGGAACGCCCGTGCTCTATGTGGTGATGGAAGGCGCCGACGAAAACCTGGCTTCCGTGGTTGCCAAGAGGCCCATCGCAGCGGAGGAGGCGCGCGACATTCTAGGGCCGTTGGTGGAGGCGCTCGGATACATTCACGGCAAGGGGTTCGTGCACGGCCACATTAAGCCCGCGAACATCATGGCACTGGATGAGCAATTAAAAATTTCGAGCGACGGCTTGTGCCGGATTGGGGATTCGGGAGGCAGTTTGGGGAAGCCCAGCCCCTACGATTCGCCCGAAGCGACTGGCGGAAGGATTTCGCCGGCGGGCGATGTTTGGTCCCTGGGCATGACGCTGTCTGAGGCGCTGACACAACGGCTGCCCGTGTGGGAGAGAACTAACCAGGGAGATCCCGCTCCGCCCTCGACAATGCCCGCCGAGCTTCTGGAAATAGCGCGCCACTGTTTGCGCCGGGATCCTCAGTTGCGGTGGAGCGTTGCAGATATCGCAACAAGAATACACGGAAGTGCCACCCCGCCCGCGAAACCAACGTACACGGACGAGAAGCCGCAAGTTTCGTTCGCGATGCCGCAGTACGTTGTTCCAGTTGCGGCCATCGGCCTGGCGCTGGTGATCGTGCTGGCGGTGGTCATGTTGCTCAAACACCATTCGCAAGCCCCGCAGCCTCCCGCCGTTACTGTGGAACAGCCGGCACCTCAGCCAAAAACTGAGATCGCTCCGCCGCAGCAGGAAGCGAGAAGTTCCCCACAGCAGACGCCCGAGAAGCCCGCGCAAGCGCCTAGCAACCAGAAGCCGATTCCGAGCGTCGCTCAACCGACTCCGCCGCCTACGCCAACATCGGTTCAAAACGAGGCGCCGGTCACATCCCAAACTGGCTTCGTTCCAGGCGCAGTCCTCCATCAAGTCTTGCCCGAGGCGACACAGAGGGCTCGAAATACGATTCAAGGCAAAGTGCGGGTCAGCGTGAAAGTTCACGTGGATGAGTCAGGCAGCGTGACGAATGCGGCTCTCGACTCTCGCGGACCCAGCCCATATTTTGCTGATCGTGCGTTGCAGGCTGCTCAACTCTGGAAATTTCGACCTGCGAAAGTGAATGGTCAAAACGTTTCCAGCGACTGGATTCTGAGATTCGAAATTGATCCTGCCACGATCAACGTCAATCCCACGGAAGTAGCGCCGACGAGCGCGCACTGAACGCGCTAATTCGTTCGATCTGCACGCGTGTCGCGCTACTTCTTGCGCGCAGACTCCAGCATCTCCCACGCCGCATCCGGTAGATCTAGAAAATCGTTGAATTCGCCAGCGCCACGAAGCCATAACCCGCCGTCAATCACCACACATTCACCGTTGACGTAATCGGCCTGCTCGCTGAGCAGGTACACGGCGAGGTTTGTGAGCTCTTCGTGGCGACCGAAGCGGCCCATGGGATGGTGCTGCTTCGCGCGCTCTTCCAGTTCTTTCGAAGGGAGCAGGCGCGACCACGCACCCTCCGTGGGAAATGGTCCCGGAGCGATCGCGTTCAACCGGATATGATGGCGCGCCCATTCGACTGCTAAAGACCGCGTTAAAGCCAGCACGCCGGCCTTGGCGCACGCCGACGGAACGACAAACCCTGAACCGGAATTCACCGCTGCGTATGTGGTCACGATGTTCAGAACGTGGCCCGGCTGCTTCGTCGCGATCCATTTCTTTCCCAGCGCGAGGGTGCAGAAAAATGTGCCCTGCAGCACGATTCCCACTACTGCGTTGAAGGCGTTCGGCGAAAGCTTTTCCGTGCGCGCGATAAAATTTCCTGCTGCGTTGTTTACG